>JAHJEM010000124.1 GCA_018825425.1 Nanobdellota archaeon
AGGCCTTCTGAACCCCCAATAAAAGGATTCACATTGCTGATCGGACCCGGACCTGTACCACCGCTGCCACAGGCAGATAATAGCATACTAACTAGAATAAGAGTAACAATAAATGTTTTTTTCATACGAATACACCTCATACAGCTTTTCTATTATACCTTGATTTTAAAAAGTTTATGGATTATGCTAATTCGCCCGCTTTATAGTGACCTTTTTCATGATAGTATCCGAATAACCATACCACAATGAAACTACCAGCGGAGACAAATACGCAGACTTCATGACATAAGGAATCCTATATTCACACACAATTGTACCTTTACCTTTGTCATCCAGTCGTATCAATCGTGTGTCTGGCTGACATCTGAAGTGAGCACGGTCAGACATAGGACCCGCATCAGCTCCTATAAGGAAATCCTGAGCTAGACCAATATATCCCACAAAGACTTGATTTAGATCCTTTGCAGTCACTCTATCTGCAACAAGAGGATCACACTTGTTCAGACTTTCCATACGATATACTCTACCTTTACCCTTGTTTTCAACATGGATTGTGAAGAAGATAGTCCGGGGAGTATTTTCCTGCTCAATCTTGGTTATTGCAACAGGACCTGCTTGTCCCTTTGAATATGTGATTGTTCTTGGACTACAAACCTTTCTGTCAGAACTCTCAGGGAATGGATCAATACAAACTTGAGGGCTTGCATATGTTGTGTATAAATAACAGCTTGTGAACAGGAATGCCTGCTCTGTCTGTTCCAGTCCATGCGGCCAATTCATGATCTCTGCATTGAAGGTCTGATAATCCTGTTCTCCACCAGGAAACGAATTACTGTCACCCCAGAGCACAAATTGTCGGCCATGAGCCTCATTAATCCAACCATCTTGTATCATACCACCATACATATAGTTTAGGTACCAGACTGCTGTTCGTGCCATGTCAAACCTTGACAAGGTAACTCCGCCTCCTGAAAAATCAATACCCATCCTATTAGGCCCAGGACCATCATTTCTTACAAAATGTACATCCAAACCATCCAAAACCTTAAGCAATTTATTTTCTTCGTAATCATTATTCGTTGCATATCCAATAATCTTACCCAAATCTGCTCCAATGGACCAGTCAAATTCTTTGCGGTTTCCGCCTCCAGCCACGACGAGACCATCAAACAAGACACATGAACCTCCTGCAAACCAACCTGCTGCCGCGTTTTCCAACCACGTGACATCCAGATCACAATCCCACCACTTCCTGTCCTCTTCCTGGACATTGACTCCTTCAATACTGATAAATCCAGGATCATATCCAGATATGTATAATCCGCCCTGGGCAACAGACGCACCCTTATTATGGATTTCAACAGTCAGAGGGAAAAAATTGTCTTCATCACTGTACGGATTGCTAAAAAAATAGACTTTGCTTGGAGGCGTTCCGGGCATGAGCCTCAGATTGACACCATCTGTGCCTGTATATTCATCTTCAGATCCTCCACCACTCGGACCAAAACTGCCGCAAGATGACAATAGGAACGTGGCTAGAACCAATAATATGATTGCTTTTCTCATTTCGACCTCTTTTGCAATAATTTCTCTGGATATAATGATATATAAATGTTTCCGAGACAGCCGACCAACGAATACCTACTAGCCAACTCTCAGTATCTCAATCTGCTTGGATTGACTTGATTGATAATAATATTTCAGGTTAACATAAAGTGAACTAATGAAATTCTTGGCACTTCCAATTAAGACGTATGAATCAACAGTATCACCTGCATCATTTTCCTCATGATTATAACGCGACCACGCAGTTGTATCCAAGGGATCCCTATCAGAAGATCTGCATCTGACCTTTGCTTTGTTCTCCACGAGACGAACTGGTTTATTACCGCAATCCAGCTGTTGACCCATGAGGGATGCACTTATTGTGAGCGCATTCCAATCATCCCTATCTGGTTTTGCTCCATTGCACTTCTGTTCTGTTGTGCTTACATCATCCCAACTTATGACATTTCCACCTGCAACGTTTTCAATATCTAGCACAAATTCAACAATTGATATTCCATTAACAATCAAGGCTCTTGGTTCCACGTTTGTGATTGCAATTGGAGCACCCTGGCCTTTATCAAGAGATATTGTTTTGATCTGACACACCTTATCACGTTGGTCCATGTTATAATAATCAAGGTCAACACAAACATCTTGGATCAAGGTAGTTTCATATGGATAGCAAAGAGTGAATATTATTGGTGTAGTTGGATGTTCTCTTTGACCTTGGAGAGGTTTTGCATAAAATGTGTATTCATGAGTATCTCCTGCGCCTCTAGCCTCAGTGAGAGATTTGCCTCTCAACTGAATATTGTTCTTGTTTGGATCAGGAGCCCCTGTAAGCAAATAGAAGGAATCATATGTGATAGATAGAATTCCGTGCTCTTCTCCTATTTTTGTTCCGTCGGGGTCAACTGTTATTCCCACAGTATATGCACCCACATTTTCCAGGAAAAGAATTGCATTGAATGTATCTTCAGGATAAACAGTGGCAGGGGGAGAATCTCCCATGAATCTCATAGAAATGCCTTCTTTACCTACACGAAAAGGTTTGTCTTTTGGAGGGGTATAGCCACTACCTCCGCCTGGACCCCCTGTACACGCAACTAATAAGAAACATATACCTACAATAAACAAAATGCTCAACTGTTTGTATCTTTTTGAACTCATTTTAGTCTCAATTTTTAATCTAAATTATATCTCACCTATCTGGATCTATTGGTTTCTGTAGCTGGACACGAACAGACTCCTGCACCTTATACATATACTCGGTTTCCACAGCAAAGGTTGCCAGAGCAACACCGCCTTCTCCAAGGAATTCATTAACATCATTTGGATTGATATTCATTCTGCACCGTAAGGATTGGTACTCTTGTTCAGGTCTGATGTCAATACCATTAAACGTGTACAGATTGTAATTACTGTCAGGATCATATGATTTAGTAGGGTGAACATCTGGATTGCAGGAAGATCCATCAAGAGTTATAGGTGCAGGTACGTGGAATACGACCTTGGTGATCTCGTGAATCTCTCCTCTTTTCCTGTACGAGGGAGCATTCTCAAATGTCACTCCGAAAAGAGGCAGCTTTGGATTTTCTGCATCTAATGAATATGGAAGTTTTGGAGGATCAATTGATCTCACCATACCTAGAGATACAGGTCCTTGAGTATATACTGCAGTTAAACTATCACTAATACCTAACTCTTTAGCAACGTCCTCACCACTACGTCTTCTATTCATGAGTTCTTTTCGTTCCATGAATGAATAGTCAAGATAACCCCACGTGGTAAACGTAAATATTGAAAAGAAGTTTACAGTCACAGCACTGTCCTTGGTCTCAATGCCTGTCCTGTCGATCGTACAGGTCAAACTGTTGTCTTCAAAATCAGAGATCTTAAGTGTATCGAATCCATCTTCAATCTGACCAGTAACTATGCGTATCTCTCTATCAAGATCCCTATATTCAACTGTACAGAAATTGTGCATCTCAATGTCACCAGTAAATGTCTTTCCTTGAATATCTGCCCAGACTACAATTTCTTCATCATCCTGCAGAACAGGTTCTACAAGAGGTTCTAAATTGGTCAAATATACCCCCAGCTTATAGTCATCCTTATTTTCTTCGACCTCACCGTAAAAATAAGGTTCATATATGCGATTAACACTTTCGCTGATTGCAGCAGGTGTTCCTGCAATAATATCATATACAGATGTGATTCTACCAGAACTCCATTCTATAAATGTTTCACCTAAGGCCGTAGCATCTACCTTTTCTCCGACAGCACCAGGTGTCATTGCAGCTATCTCTGAAGGGTATGTAAGCAAACAAAGAACAATCAATATTGTAATCCACCTTTTCATATACTTTGAAAGCGTGCTCGAACTCCATATACCCCATACAAAAAAGATATAGACTGGAAAAATTAGGAAGAATACAAATATGAAGTTTTGAGGATTTGATGCTACATTATATAATAATTCAGGCACACCAAAGATTTCAAATGCTTTATAGACAGCGTACGGTAAATATGTTGCAGCAACTGCAGCACCAAACGTTGTCTTCCAGAATTCCTTATTCAGTATATAACTATTCCAGAACGGAATATCGTATCTAGAGCTAAATACCCATGAAGTCAGCAGCCCAACACCCATATACCAGAAGAGAACCCTTGAAATAATTGCACCAGAAGTCCTATCAAAACCCATTGAAGCATCAATTACATGAGTAAAGAAAGCTATCAAGAATATGAACTTTTCCAAGCCAATACCCTTATCAGGGTCATCATCTTTCTTCTTAGATTTGCCTTTTGGTTTCTTTTTTGACTTTGAATAGGTTGATGTAGCACTAGCAGCAGTACTTGCGGCAGCAATTGTTGCAGCACTGGCAGCAGCAGCTTTTTGAGCTTCTGCTGCTTCTCTTGCAGCTTCTGCATCTGCAGCAGCTTTTGCATCTGCTTTATCCTTTTTTCCAGAATCCTTTCCCCCAATTGCACCAACCCACCCTTTAATTTTACCTGTGTGTGTTGCTGCATACTTGGCTGCCAAACCTATAACCATTTACTAATCTCACCTCAAGAGTATATAAGTACTAATGTTTTCATAAATAAATATAATTATGCAACATCAACTCTTAATTCTGTAATTTCAAGACTGTCAGAGTCTGGAGTGATCTTAATAGAATTTGAGCCATCCTGTGCATATGATGAAATGCGTGTGTGATAATACGCGCCGTTGGTCTTAAAATGTGCTTTGTGCCCGTTCACAGTTATGGTTCCTTGTTTGACCGTGTCAGGATCTGTGAATCTTAGAAGGACAAACACATCTGCTTTCCTCCGATCAACATACTCATAAAGATTTGGCGGAATATCAAAATAATAAGTTGGATCAACTGCTTGCTTCAGAGTTGTCTTTAGCTTGACATTGTTGATTTCATAAATACCTTGCTGAGATTGGAATGTCAATGCATTGTCCCCTTGAATCAGGATTTCTTTCGCAGTCTCAATCCTGTTTACTGCGTTACACAATGGAAGGCCTGAGAAAATTATCTGAGAGTTCAATACAACACTTAATGGTGCGTTTGCACCTGGTTGGCAGTTAGGTGTATACTTGAGTTCTGCGTTTTCAATATTCTGATACTCGTTTTCAGACATGGAAAAATGCTGTTCTGCAAAGCTTCTTGAATAGTCAACTATATCTGCACTGATAAGGATATTTTCCAACTGGTACTCATTTATCTTCCAAAAAGCACCACCAGGGCTAGATACCATGAACACAAGTTCATTTTCAATATCTAGATAATCCATATCTAAAGGTATTGGTTTTGGACTGCTCTCAGTCACTTTCTTATTGAAAATCTCTTCTCCATTGAGAAGGATTATCAATCTACCTGAAGCAGTCTTTACATTGAATGAGAGCAGAAGATTATGTGTAATTGCACCATCCATTGTAAATTTGATACTTTTTGTTTTTTCCTCAAATGCACCTCTTTTCACATAAAGGGCTTCAATTCTTTTGATTTCATCGGCATTGACCTGAGTCAGAATTTTAGTACTTGGAATGGTATGTTCAATTGTATTTGATCTTGCCACACTAATCATACCAATATTTTCTCTTAGTACAGTTACAGGGTTAGTAAGACCGCCTTCTGTGTCGCCTCCAGGAAATACACCTTGGTCACCACCTCCTTCTCCAAGTAAATCTGCTCTGTCTTCAGGAGACAAGAACAAGATGTATACAATTATCAAGGCAGCTATTGCAGCTACAAGAACAGCAGTGCCGGCAGCATTCTGTGCTCTTCTATTCCATAGACTACTCATATCAGTATTTGTCAGAAAGTCTATATATAAATTTATTGGTTTTTATACTGGCACAACAGAGAAGGAACCATGGTTCTCAATCAAAATTATGAAGGGAAATGTTTCAGCATCATTTGAGGTCGCTTATATTTCTGGTTGTACGCTTGCCAAGAATTCACATACGTGCTGTAATAATTTGCTCTGGCATCCCATCTCCAGTCCCTTGTCTGCGGTCTAGAGACATAGAACCTGTGCTGATAGTTACCACCCCCATAGACACCCTTCCACGCCATATACTGTGGAAATGCTCCAGAATAATATGTAGGCATGCGTGTCTGATAAGGAGCCACATGATTTACAGTATATACGCTATTATATGTTGGGGCATATGCATCTACTGCATCAGACCACATAATTAGGCTCATAAACAGCACAAATACACCGAAAAACATTCTTTTTACCATTTCAGAGTGAAGAAATGAACGAATATTTAAAAAGGTTGACCTCAAAATAGACCCTAAATCTCTAATTGTGCAAATCTTTTTAAAAACCCCTTGTTTTATGAAGTCCGATGAAAATAATCCATCAGAACCTCAAAAGCGGAGAAGTAAAGGTCAAAGTAGAGAATCTGGATGATCTTTGGTATTTATCCAATGTGGTTGATCCAGGAGATCTTATTAGAGGGGAGACTGAAAGGAAAATTAAGATTGGTGATAGCAACACAGAAAATGTACGTATCATACGAAAAAAGGTCCACCTCACCGTGAAAATTGAAAAGATCGAATTCTCAAAGACCACAAATAGCCTACGATTGCTGGGTACAATCACTGATGGCCCAGAAGACATAGGAAGAGGAAGTCATCACACAATCACAGTTGAACCCAACAGCACAATCAAGATATTCAAGGAAACCTGGTTGAATTATCAGATTGAAAAACTCAAAGAAGCCACCCAACTCAAACATGCAGACATACTTGTTGTAATCTTTGATAGGGAAGAAGCAATACTGGGCATGCTAAAAGCAAGAGGTTACGAGGCAATAAGCACACTTAAAGGAGACGTACAAAAAAAAGGTGTTGATGAGAAAAAAAACACCAACTTCTACAAAGAAATCGCAAAGCAAATAGAAGAGGTAGTAAAAAGGCAAAAGATCCAGAATGTCATTGTTGCAAGTCCTGGATTCTGGAAAGAGTACCTCCTAAAAGAAATGCCTGAAGAACTCAAGAAAATAACTGTCGCAGCAAGTTGCAGTGAAATCTCCAAGAACAGCATCCACGAGATAATGAAACGACCAGAACTAAAAATTGTTTTAGAGAGAGATCGAAATGCCAAAGAAGAACAGATTGTTGAACAACTCCTTAAAGCAATTTCAGAGAACCAAGCAGCGTATGGTTTCAAGGAAAGCAAAGAAAAAGCAGATATGGGTGCAATCTCTGATTTACTCGTAACAGACAATGCAATACACAAATACCGCGAAAAGGAGATATTCAAAGAACTTGAGACTCTAATGAAAACAGTAGAACAAACAGGCGGCAAAGTATATATAATCTCAAGCGAAGATTCTGTTAAAAAGGTCGATGCACTAGGAGGAATCGGCGGTATTCAAAGATGGAAAGCATGACTATGCTGGTTAAGGAATTAACCATAGATATAAAGAAAAAAAAAGAATTACATTCTTTAGATGATGATTTTGTTTCAGAAAGAATCAATTTATTCTTGAAAAATAATTCCAAGGTATATGCCACTCTAAAAAAGAAAGACATTTCAAAGGTCAAGAGAAGCAAAGAATACACCCACATAATGAAAATAATCAGAAAGGATTTACGAGAAGCATATGGTATGTTCATATTGCCTAGCTATGATAAAAAAAGAGTTGATGGCGAAATGAATAATATTCTGGCCACACACCAAAGCAGCAAGGAACGCATGCATAATTATCTAGATATTTATGGAAGAATATGGAAAAGTATGGACACTAAAAAAACCGTGCAAATTCTAGACTTAGGCTGTGGAATGAATCCTGTATCCGCACCAATCATAATAGACATGACAAAAGCCAATATAACCTATTCTGCGTATGACATATCTAGCCAAGATATGAAGTTTCTCAATCAATATTTCAAAGAGCACAAGATAAAAGGTACAGCAACAGCACTGGATCTTTCAAAAGAAGAAGAATTCCATAAAATTAAGGTATCTGAGAAAGAGTACGTGGTGTGCTTCATGTTTAAACTTTTGGATACACTAGAAACCATAAAGAGACACACATCAAAGAAGCTCGTTGCATACATGACAACAGTTGCAGACATCATAGTTGTCTCATTTCCAAAGACAGGAATAAGCGGTAAGAAAAACATTCATACAGATAGAAGAAGCTGGTTTGAGACCTTCTTACATAAGGAATCCTGCAAGTATGAAATTTTTGAAGTAGTCAACGAAATATTCTATATAATTCAAACCAAAAAACAATCAAAAAGAAAAATTCAAAAAGAAAAAAATTAGCGTCGACCTGTTCCTTTCCAGGAACTGTCAAACAGCTTCTGCAATGAACTTGCAAAGAATGGCGTCTGCACCCAAATCCCAATATCATATGTTGGATGAACTTCTGAATCATCCAGCATCATTAGGATAACATCTTTGTTATCAACTATGCAAAATCTGGATCTGGTTGAGGTGTTTCTGACTTCAGCAATACCTTTTAGGTCTTTTACCGCAGCGTCAGTTTCCTTACTTAAAGGCGCGGCAATTTTTATGTCTACACCCTTCTTTTTTAACTCTTGGAAGATTGGTTTTAACCCTTCTGCTTTTCTCATCAGACCTTGAGACGTAGTCATGAAACTTACGTTCTTCTTTGCACCCCTAACTGTAAGCTCAAGATGATTGTACAGGTTGTGTCTGCCTTTTAAGTATCCGGACATGTCTGTAGGTTCAATCAATTCGATGCCTTGTGTGTGAAGATTATTAAGCTCATTAATTACATCTGTCGTCTTAAGGTTTTCTAGTCTCTTAATGCGATCGTCTGTCTCTGTCTTGACATTCTTCTTTACCCGTTCAATAACTTCCTTTGGCGGGACCGCAATGTATTTGATGGGCTTTCCGAGCTTCATCACAACAAAACCCTTTTTTTCAAGGGACTCTAGAACATCATAACTTCTGCTTCGTGGCACATTAGCTATATCTGACAGCTCACCAGCAGTACTAACACCGCGTGACAATAGCGCAGTCCATATTTTGACTTCATACAAATTCAGCGCGAAATATCGCCGTAGCTTACTCAAGAATTCCTCCTTAACAATCATGTTATTACCCCCCAGTTGAGGACTCTCACCCCCTCTAAAAATGACTAAGCATAACTACTATATATATGTTACTGTTTTTTACTCAACCCCAATGGTATCAACTTCTAATCATATATAAGTAGCAATAAATACAAAAGCACCATTTATCAGATTATGGCAATCTTTTTAAAGCACATATAATTTATATCCAACATGGATAATGCACTTGACAAACTCATGGCATCATTGCATCCACTGGAAAGAAAAGTTCTACCATTGATCCAAGAGTTTTCCGAATTCAGTATGCTTCTAGCAAATTCAGGTCTCAAAGAAGTCCAAGTAATGCGTGCAATTCAATGGTTAGGTAATAAAGAAATTGTGAAAATTAAAGACACTTCTCAAGAAATTATCGTGCTTGAAGAAAATGGGATAAAATATGCAGAGCATGGGCTACCAGAAAAAAAGTTTCTCCAAGCAATCCACACACAGCCCTTGCATCTCCAAGAGATTGGAATACAAGCGAGCTTGAGCAAAGAAGAACTTAACGCATGTATTGGAATCCTGAAAAAAAAGGTATGCATTGAAATAACTAAGGGAGAGGAAAATCTTCCAATCATTTCAATAACAGAACAAGGGAAAAAACAACTACACCAAGAAAGCCTTGAAGAAAAGTTCCTAAAAAAAAGTTTTCCTATAAAAAAAGCAAATCTTTCAGCAGAAGAGAATTATGCTTGCAACGCGTTAATCAGAAGAAAAGATATAATCAGGGATGAAATCAGTAAAGAAAAACAAATCTTGCTCAGTGCAAAAGGTATAACGCTTCTGGAAGAATATAAAGACAAGTTACAAGAACATCTTTCTGAGCGATTGACATCTAAAATGCTTTTGGATAACTCCTGGAAAAAGCACAAATTCAGACCATATGATGTAAGCATAAATGTTCCAAAAATAAATTATGGCAAAAGACATTTTGTGAATAAGGCTGTTGAATATGCTCGCAAAGTGTGGCTCGAATTAGGATTCAAGGAGATGGATGGACCCCTTTTACAGACGGGGTTTTGGAATTTTGATGCTCTGTTCACTGCCCAAGATCATCCAGTCAGGGAGATGCAAGACACATATTATATTAAGGATCCTGAATATGGTAAACTTCCTGATAAAAAGATTCTGAATAGAGTGAAAGCAGCTCATGAAAATGGCGGAACCACAGGAAGCAAGGGTTGGCAATACAAATGGAATGAAGAAGAAGCCAAAAGAAATGTGCTACGAACACATACAACTGCTCTTTCTGCGCAAACAATTGCCAAGTTAAAAAAGGAAGACCTTCCAGCCAAATTCTTTGCAGTGGGTAAATGTTTTAGAAATGAGGCTCTTGACTGGAGTCATCTTTTCGAGTTTAATCAGTTTGAAGGGATAGTTGTAGATCCTGATGCTAATTTCAGACATCTAATAGGTTATTTGAAGGAATTCATGAAAAAGATTGGTTTTCCAAAGGCAAGATTTCGGCCAGCTTATTTTCCTTATACAGAACCAAGTCTTGAAATTGATGTGTATCATCCAATACACAAAACCTGGATAGAGATTGGTGCCGCAGGCATCTTCAGGCCAGAGGTTGTTGTTCCTCTGCTTGGAAAAGACATTCCTGTATTAGCATGGGGTCCTGGATTGGATAGGCAGATGATGGATTATTACCAAATAAGAGATATTCGCGAACTTTACAAGAATGATATTAAACAATTGAGACAAATGAAAACATGGGTGAAATAAAATGCCGAGCATAGTAATAAACAAGAAAGTCTTTGAAAAGGCGATCGGAAAAAAGATCCCTTTGCAAGAGCTTAAGGATCGTATAAGCATGCTTGGTACAGATTTGGAAAAGATTGAAGGTAATGAGATACACGTAGAGATCTTTCCTGATAGACCAGACATGTTATCTGAACAAGGATTTGCCAGAGCATTTGCCACGTTCACAGGTATAAAAACAGGTTTAAGAAAGTATGATGTAAAACCGTTTGGATCACACATCACCTCAACTCCAAACAAAGAATGGCCTTTTGTTCTTGCCGCAGTTGTCAAAGGCCTCAAATTTGACGACGACAAAATCAAAGACATAATCCAGGTTCAAGAAAAACTCCACACTACATTGCTACGAAACAGGAAAAAAGGAGGTATAGGAATCTATCCCCTAGACAAACTGAAATTCCCAATCAGATTTACTGCAGAAGATCCTGACAAGATCAAATTCAGGCCACTTGAATATCAAAGTGAGATAACTGGCAGACAGATATTAAGTAAACATCCTACAGGACGCGCATATGCACACACCTGTGAAAAATGGAATAAATTTCCTGTATTTAGGGATGCAAATAATAACATTCTGTCAATGCCACCTATAATCAACAGTCATGACACAGGCAAGATAACAGAAAAAACAAAAGATGTATTTATTGAAGCAACAGGCACAGATTTTGATGCTTTGCAATCATGCATAAACATCATTGTCACAACACTAGCAGATCTTGGAGGCAAAATATTCTCTGTTGAAATGAGATATCCTAATAAGAAATTCATAAGTCCAAACTTAAAACCACAAAAAATGAGTCTGGACATAGCTCATGTCAACAAACTTTTGGGACTTGATCTTACAGCTCAAACTGTGAAGAAATTGCTATTGCGTATGGGTTTTGG
>JAHJEM010000125.1 GCA_018825425.1 Nanobdellota archaeon
ATTTGATATAAATTTAAAAATCCCCTCACTCTGGTCTGTGGTGTTAGGTAATATAAGATACCTTATTATAAGCCCTTTTTTCGCTATCCTATCATTATCTAACAACAGATCTCCAGTTTGTTTTTGCATGGATTCCTGGTGTTGGAGAGAAACCTTTCAGCATTCTTGACCCAGATCCTTTGACACTAGGTGTTGTTGAGGCAGGAGAATTTACCAAAGCATTGATCAATCTTGAACCAGGTACTGATGTGTATTTCCGAGGACCATATGGTAATCCTGTTATTTTTCCAGATGATGTAAAGGTTGTTCTTGTCGGTGGAGGTTCTGGTTTTGCCGCATTCTATCACATGGCACGCGATTTTAAGAATGTGGAAGTGGTTGTTGGTGCAAGAGACAAGGATCATCTGTTTTACATTGAAGAAACAGAGAAACATGCACCTGTTCACATCGCAACAGAAGATGGAAGTTCTGGTACAAAAGGATATGTGACAGAGATATTGAAGAAATTCGAGAAAAAAGAAGGAGAAGAAATAATATTTCTGAATTGCGGGCCGCCTGCAATGATAAAACCAGTAATTGAGATTGAAAAAAAGATAACTGACAAGATATTCAGCAGCATCGAGTATGTAACTAAGTGCGGTGTAGGACTCTGCGGTGCGTGTTCAGATAGACATGGAAGAAGGCTGTGTGTTGACGGGCCTTTTCTGGAGGAATTATGATGGAACTTAATGATAAAGAAAAAAAAGCAAGGGAAAGAGTGTGTTTACCATTGGATGGACTGAATACTCTAGACAAAGTCAAGTCAAGGGTTGAGGAACTCAGTCCAGTGGTTGGATTATTCAAGATAGGAAAGGAATCATTCACTCGCTTTGGACCTGAAGTTGTGAAATTGGTCCAGAAATATGGATCTGAAGTGTTTCTTGATCTGAAATATCATGATATTCCTAATACTGTTAAAGGAGCTGCAAAAGCTGCTGCTGAACTAGGTGTGTTTATGTTCAATGTCCATGCATCAGGCGGCCTTGAGATGATGAAAGCAGCAGTTGAAGGTGCGAAATCTGGTGTGGACGCGGGTGGCAAGATGCCTAAAGTCATTGGAGTGACCATGCTAACCAGCATTGACCAAGATATTATGAATAATGATATTGGAATTCCTGGAAAAGTCGAGGACGAAGTATTGAAGCTTGCTTTACTTACTCAAATGGCAGGTCTTGATGGAGTTGTTTGTTCGGCTGCAGATCTTCATGGAATCAAGGATAAGTTGCCTACTGATTTCATGTATGTAACTCCCGGAATCAAGGGTCCAAAAACAGGTGGTGGAGCAGATCAAAAGAGAGTGTTTACGCCAGGTAATGCAGTTTCTGACGGAAGCACAATCCTTGTGGTTGGAAGGGCAATAACTGGTCCTGCAACAGCCGAGGAAAGAGTTCAAGCAGGATTGGATGTGTTGAAGGATATGGCAGATGAGATGTGACTTTCTTAGAGTCTAAACATATCAAACTGACCGAGTAAACAATAGATAAATATAAATAAAGGAGGAATTAATTAATTATTCAATGAAAACCAAGAAATACATAACACAATATGAAGGCATAGATATGGAGCTGTTCTTTTGCTCAGAATTATTGAAACTTGAATCTTTGCATTATGGTTATTGGAATCCTGGTGAAGAATTGACTTTATCCAATGTTCGTATTGCCCAAAAGAGGTATACTGATACATTAGTTAATCTGATTCCTAAAGGAGTAAAGACAATTCTGGATGTAGGTTGCGGTATTGGAGATGTATCCAAGGCTGCTGCTAAGAAAGGATATTCTGTGACTGCAATCTCTCCTGATAAGAATCAGGGCAAGTATTTTCCTAAGAATGATAAGAATCTGCAATTTACTCGGAGTAAGTTTGAAGAATTCAATTCCAATAAGAAATTTGATCTAATTCTTATGAGTGAAAGCCAGAATTACTTCTATACAGACATTGGTTTTCAGAAATGTCTTAAGTTACTTAAACCTAAAGGACATCTATTGGTATCAGGCTTGTTTAGCAAGAGCAAGGACGATCATTTTGGTTTTAATACGAGCATAAAAAAGGAATATCTTGATGCTGCCAATGAACACGGTTTTAATATAAAGAAAAGTATTGATATCTCAAAGCAAACATTACCTACGCTAACCTATACTCATAGAAGGATAAACGAGTATGTGGTTCCAACCACTCAGATGATTGAGCATTACCTATATGCTACGTCACCTGTTAAGACAAAGATTATGAAGGTATTGTTCAATAAACAGATCAAGGACATGAAGAAAGTCTATGAATTCTATAACAAAGTGACTGATCCTAAGATATTCAAGGCAAAAGCAGAGTATTTACGATTTCTGTTCCAGAGAAATAATTAACCACTTCTAAGTAGTAAATAATGGAAAACTTTATAAATACTGAATACCAACTTCCTCTGAAAATGGGTAAATTCATCAGTCCAGAAGTACGGGGAAGAGTGGCTAAAGTCATGTTTGGTCAGTTTGAAAACTCTCCAAGAGAACGCGTATTTAGGGGCGAAATGGAGAGATATATTCCTGAACTCTCAAGTTTATATGATGAAGTGATTGCAGAACGTATCAATTATTGGAGAAGCGTCTTTCTTGAAAATGTTTTACCAACGATAGGCACCCCTATTGCATCCTTGAATCCTGCTTTTGTTGAATCTATAGAATCAATTGCCATGGGTGGCAAGAAGTTCACAGAAGTCTACAATCGCGGAAGCATGAAAGAAAACGGCTATCGTATGCAACTCCACATTGGACCTCATGATAGTCCTGCAATTCCTGATGCAAGCGGATTTACAAGACAATTTACACCATATGATTTGAGGATGTTTCCTGAATTACATGAATTATTTGCAGTATCACCAGTTATGATTGGTGACTCCGAATTAATCAGTGCAAATTTCGATCATCTAAACGGCTTTAGTCGTGTCAAGAAACGAGCACCTCAAGGTTTGTGGCCAAAAAGAGGTTCAGATGGAATAACAGATGAACAACTAGCAGCATATCTTGCAAACCCAGTCATGTTCAAAGACGGCATGCCACATCATGATTTTGAGATGGCCCTATCATTCCACGGATTACTTGCGATCTCGCATCCAGACACATGGAATAGTTCACGAGAAGAACAACTTTCAAGTCTTGAATCTCTTATGAGCATTCCAATGGATTACAGGCAAGTTGATAAGCGTCTTGATCAATTGGCAGGTTTCTTAAAAGACAGAGATCTCAATGCAAGAGTTGTTGAAAGACAAGTACTTGTTTCTCAAAGAGATCTAAAAACATATGTCCAAGCGCAATTTGATAAGGATCTTGAAGGCGCAGTTATTGTAAGGACCGCAGTATTGCCCGATGGCTCACTTTCACTAGATCATCATAAGACCATTAAATTAAAGAAATATGATCCAGTAGACATGATTCTCCTTGGTGTCCACTTGAAGGATAGATCATTACCTCCGACAGCAGATAATATCAAAGAAGGAGTTTTTGGATTGTATGATGACAATTATGCCTGCTATCTTCCTGCGTGTAAAGCCAACCTTGATCCTGATGGAGTCCAGGTTCCAAAAGATAGAAAACCAATTATTAGAGAACTAAGGCAAGAGATTGCAGACATCTTGGCTGAAAAAGAAGAAGGTACCGAACCAATTTACACATTATATGATGTTTATGTGATGCAAGCAAAATGGAAGCTGAATAATTACTTAGGAGACCAGATTGATCCTGAAGCTGTTGAAGCCTTGTTTGATGCAATTCCAAAAGGACAGACATTTCCAAAGCTTTTTGAAAGATATCAAGCCAAGCAGGAAGAATATGAATTCGGAGAGCTTGGAACCAAAGCATCACACACCAAAGGAGATAAAGTAATCCAAGAATACAAAGGAGTGTTTAAGGCACTTAGAGAATTTGAAGAGGTTGATCCAAGAAGACACAAAGAACTCACAGATTATTTTGCAAAGCTGCCTGAGATCAGGAATACTTCTGCCAAGTTTGTAAAACCAGCTTATGTAGTTGATACTACAGAGCCACTCATCGTGGAGCTTAAGGTGTTTGGATTAGAATGGGGACTTAATCCGTTTGCCGCAGGATTCCATTCTTGGGGCATGGACAGTTATCATTTCAATAATAAGTATCCTGAACAGACCAGACCTGACAAGGGTACAACCACAGACTATAAGACTCTTAATGAAACTGCCAAAAGAAACACGTTTAAGGCAAAAGAAAGTAAATAAAAAAAAAATTAGATAATTTTTGCTTCGATTATGGTCACAGCCTCAACAGGCCTATCTCCTGCACCTTTTGGGACCTTGGCAATGACGTCGACTACATCCATTCCCTCAATTACTTCTCCGAAAACAGGATGTTTTGGATCAAGATAGTTATTGTCGACCAGGTTTATGAAGAACTGTGATCCACCAGTGTTGGGACCAGAATTGGCCATACTTAGGGTTCCTCTGTTGTTCTTGTTGTGGTCTGTGAACTCATCTTGGATTGAGTAACCAGGACCACCTGTACCGCGACCGTCAGGATCTCCACCTTGGATCATGAAGCCATCAATTACTCTATGGAAAATCAATCCATCATAGAAACCTTCTTCGACTAGCTTCTTGAAATTACCTGCAGTAATAGGCATGTCTTCATGGAGTTTAATCTTGATGTCTCCATGGTTTGTCTTTAAGAGAACAGTTGTTGGTTCCAATGTATCTCCTGCTGCAGGAGGTATATCCTCTTGTTCTGTTTCTTCTGGTTGTTCTGTTGTTTCTGGCTCTGTGGTTTCATCTGGAACAGGCTCAGTAGTCTTATTGTCTTCTTCACTCATCGTGCATCCTCCAATCAGGACCAATAGTATTAATATTATTGCTGATTTCATAGGATAATGAAAGAAATAATATTATTTAAATGCTTCGGAGAAAGAGAAGAAGAGTATTAACATCAAAAATATTCTTTCCAATAATCATATTCAGCCGTTAGGCTGATATATCACCGCGCCTTTGGCGCGGTCCTGGCCCAAACCTTTGGTTCGGGATTAAACCCTGCCGTAAGGCAGGTAGATTCCGTGCGCAAGCACGATCTGGTTCTTGGAAATTGTTGATACTATTATTCACTGTGTTAAATCTCTGTATAATATACTATCCCTCAAATACATTTATAAACAAAACCCTCATTCTATCCTCTATGTATCATGATTTTGTGCGAAGACAGGGATCTTAACTTTTTCTAGATAGTACAATAACATATTTTAATATTATTTTGCAATATTTCACAAAATTAACTTAGGTATCCAAAATGTATGTCAAAGACTTTTTATGGACTCAAGATAAAACCGTAAAACAACTCGTGGATGAATTAGGTAGTGTTGGTTTTCAGAGTGTTGAGCTTGCCAAAGCTTCTGATGTCATTGTGAAAATGAAGAAGAATTCTGCCAAGATATTCCTAACATTCACAAGCAACATGGTAACATCTGGATTAAGGGGTTTCTTTGCCCAACTCATAGAACTCAAAATTGCAGATGTCATTGTAACAACAGTTGGCGGCCTCGAAGAGGACATCATGAAATCATTCGGTGAAAAGTTCTCAATAGGCCGTTTTAGCGCAGATGATGTCGAACTCCACGAGAAGGGAATCAATAGAGTTGGCAATCTCATGATAAACAACGAGAGTTACATGAATTTTGAGGACAAGATCCTGCCGATTCTTGACAAGATATACAAGAAGAAGAAACGCTGGGCGGTGTCTGAGATGTTAAGAGAGATTGGCTTGATGTTGGATGACAAGCACTCAATCCTATACCAAGCTGCCAAGAACAATGTCCCAATATTCTGTCCTGCAATAACAGACGGCGCATTCGGATTCCATCTCTACATGTATCAACAGAAACACAAGGATTTCATAATCGATGTTGTCGCAGACTTTGGAAACATTCTTTTCACGACTAGCCATGATGACAAGAAAGGAGTAATCGCTCTTGGAGGAAGTATCTCAAAACACCATGCAATCTTGTGCACGCTATTAAATGGCGGAGCAAACTATGCAATCTACATAACTACAGCACATAAGACCAGCGGAAGCATGTCAGGCGCAACAACTGAAGAAGCTAAATCATGGGGTAAGGTCAAGGATGAGAGTGACGTTGCAACAGTGAACGGTGATGTTACCATAATGTTCCCGCTTGCAATGATTCGAGCATTAGATATTCTCAAAGAAGAAGGCCTATTAAAGGAGGACAAATCAAATGCCTAAATTCATCCTATCCAAGAGCATTGTACTCGATCAGTACAAGAAATTAGAAGATTATGCAGACATTGTCTCGTATAGTGCTAAGACCAATCCCGCTGTTGGTAAGATTCTAGAAAAGGATACCAATTGCGTGTTCAGTGTTCATCTAAATAATGAGTTGAGGAACATCAATGATTGGTCTCGAGTCTTTTTTTTGGTCCAGGCAATAACAACTGACCAACTTGAGGAACTCATCCAAAAAGGTGTCAAATGGTTTGTTGTGGATAATGAAGAAGATTTGTCGACGATAATCACATACTTAAACAGAAATGATGTTCAGCTCAACCTGCTACTACGCCTTAAACTCCAACAACACACCATCCGCACAGAAAAATATTATCTTTTCGGAATGGAAGCAGAGATTATCAAGAAACATCTCAAGAAAATAAGAGAAGATGAAGAACTTTCTAAGAAAATGCTCTCCCTTGGCGTACATTTCCATCGTACAACCCAGAACATGAGTGAGTGGAACATGAAATACGAGGTTGAAGAGATGCTAGGAGATGTTCTTGAACATATTGATATCATAAACATAGGCGGAGGCATCCCTTCAAAGTATGCAAATACCAATGCAGATGTCATCAAAGGAGTTCTCAAGAAGATTCTTGAGTTCAAAGAGTGGTCAAACAAGAACAATATCAAACTTATGATTGAACCAGGCAGGTTCATTGCAGCGCCCGCAATCAAACTTCAAACAAAGATCCTTCAGATTCATGGAAACACAATCATTGCAGATGCATCAGTGTATTCTGGGGACTTGGATGCCCTAATCGTGCCTGTAAAACTGCTTGTTGAAGGTGAATTAAGCAAAGAGGAAGGAGATCCATTCATAATCAAGGGCATAACACCTTGCCAACTGGATCTATTCAGATACAGGGTCTATCTAAAGAATCCAAAGAAAGGAGACACACTCACCTTCCTGAATGCAGGAGCATACAATTTTGCAAGCGATTTCTGTGAATTGGATAAGATAGAGACTGAAATCAAGTGATTATAGCCTGCAAACTAGATAAGTTTAAATAATCTTGAAGCAAATATCCAATTACAATATCAATCGATCCAGAAGCATTCTTACAAAAGGACCCAGATAAGCTAGGCAAGTGGTTTAGAGGGGAAGAAAAACCAACAAAACAACAAAGAGAGAAGTTTGCAGAACTTCTTTTAGCACTAGGAAAGCGAGAAAAAGGAATTAATCGTATCTCCCGAAGTACTGCACGTTTTCCAGGATGGAAATTCGGAAAGGTCAGGGCAGCAAAGGAAATTGGTGAATGGCGAGGAGAATTTACTCAACCCGCCATTGAATTAGAAGTGGGATACATTGCAGTTTCAAAACCAGGCCTTGATAGCCAAGATATTGTTGCAATCTACAAAAAGGTTGGTGATAAATTAGGAATAACATAGAGAACAACTCCTGTTGATAGAATGCCTTAAGCACTGCAGGATAGTTGTGCGTATGTCGGGGCGTAGAAACAAGTTATTATGTTTAGATTATATCCTATTTCTTCATATGCTTTCCGCCCTTGAGTATGAAGAGAACCTGGTCAGGATAGGCATCGATGCCTTTTTGATCTATGAAGAATGGAAAAATTCCAAAAAGATGTTTAGTGCCTCTCATTTTTGAGACTTGGAGTGCACGGGTCATGGTTTTGTCATCCTTGATAATAACATAAAGAAGTATAATTGCATCTGCCATAAAACCCATAACAGATGAACGGTACTTCAGGGGATCCTGATCCTCTTCTGCTGTAACGATTGTTGTACATCCCCAACTCTCGATCATGCCAAACAGATTCACAAGCATGGTCCTTTGATCTGCTTCCTTCTCAAACAACGCAGTATATGCAGATAGAGAATCTATTACAATACGTTTGGCATTAAGGGACTTAATGGATTCTCCTATGTCTTTGCCTCTATTTCGAACTATCTGGGCAATTTTGTCAGGTTCGTATTTTATGAATACAAACAGACCTTTTCTTTCAAAATCCTCTAGATCCCAGCCAAAACTTAGCATGTGCCTGTAGAATTTTTCTTTGGACTCCTCAAAAGAGATATACACCCCAGTCTCATTTGATTTAATTCCTTCCATAAGAAATTGGAGGGCAAAAATGGTTTTGCCGGTACCACCAGATCCGCTCAAAAGAATAGCACTGTTCTTTTCAAAGCCCCCTTCAATCACTGCATCCAGACGTGGAATGCCTGAAGGAATTCTCTCAATGGGATCAGTCATGATATCTTGTCTTTGTAAATGGAGTTTAAAAAATTTTCGAAAAGACTTTTTGGACATCCAATCCATCGAATGCCAACAGCACAATACAGACCTAATGTACATTACCAATTCCACAATATTTAAATAGGATTAAGAGGGAGATTTTATGAGGAGAGATTATTAAACAATACAATGGCTCTAAGATTCACAAGTCTAAAAACAAGCATGTTCTTACTTATCTATCTAGCCATACTTATACCTCTTCTCGTCCTATCGGTTATCGCAATCAATGTTTTTGAATCCAAGATAACAAGCATTGAAGAAGAGCATCTGATGAGAAATGCACGGATAATTGAGATGACCTATGAATCTCATCAGAATGACTTGCTCAAGGCAGGTCTCATACTATCCAAGAATCCTGATTTTACAAGTCATAGCAGTCATGAGGCCATGAAATTCCATCTTGCAAACCTGTTACACATAGAGGAACTGGATATCGCGTCTGTTGTTGATATGGAAGGAATGACTGTTGCAAGCGCTACAACTGAGGAGGTCGGATTTATGCATGAGTTTGAAGGGTTGCTTCTGAACTCCATTCAGAACGGGATTCCAATGGTCTCAACAGAGGTCATAAAAAGCAACGAGCTCGTATTTGAGAATTCGGACTTACTGCTTGATACTGAAACCAGGAGAATTCCGACCTTGTATCAGAGGGAAAATGATGTTGAAGAACATATAGAGAATGGTTTGGGAATAGTTGCAGTAATCCCTGTATTTCACAACCATACTGTAAAATACTATTGTACTTGTCGATGTCCTTAATAGAGATTATAAGTTTCCAGACAAGATCAAAGAGACTACAGGTCTTGATCTATCTATATTCCAGAGTGATGTAAGGATTTCAACCACATCTCTTACCCAGAAAGGTAACAGATTTGTTGGCACGCTCCTTCCTAAGTCTGTTGCATACAAGACTCTTCTCTTAGGAGAGATGTATGTTGGAAGGGTCTGGGTCATTAATCACTGGGCTAATGCTGTATATTTGCCCCTGAAAAATTTTAAGGGGCATATAATTGGTGCAATTGGGTTTGAGTCTCCAGAAGAGAACTTACGAGAAGCCAAATTTCTCCTTGCGACAGGAGATATCCAGCAGATAATACTGTATGCAACTATACTTATTGTCTTAGCATCTATTATGGTCACATACATCATAGCCAACAAACTGACCAAACCACTTCATGAGCTCAGTAAATCCATGCAAGAAGTCAATCAAGGAAATCTTGAACAGGGAGTGAAAATAAAATCCTATGACGAGATCAATGAATTAGCCAAAACATTTAACATAATGGTACGATATCTCAGGAAGCAGATCATTAAGCGAGAACAAGAAATAATCAAGGAATATCAGGAAAAGACAAAAAGGAAAAAGGGAAATTGAATAATACGCAATTTTTTTGGGTTGGAATTCTGATTTTACTTCTTTGCGGATGCGCAGAACAGCAAGATGCCACTGATCAAAGCGAACTGCACTCATATCTTGCACTTCAGGAAGCGATTGTGGACATGGAAGAAGAAGTGAGAGGAATAGTCACTGATGGCCCTCAGAAAAATGAAATCACTCATCTGTATAGACATCTAAACAATATTACCAATGAATTTGAGCAGAATAATAAAGAAGAAGAATTTGTCCAGGAGAAATTCACTTCAGAAATTCCCAGTCCTCAGGATCGAGTACAGGAAGAACAGATTACAGTCTATAAGAAAAAGGTAATACTTAATATTGACAATGTCTACCGTGGTTTCTTATTGGATACAAATTCTATGGATCCTGTAATGGATGAAGGCACAACAACCCTAGCAATTAAACCAGAGGCACCCAAAGATATACAGCCAGGAGATATAGTCTTGTTCTCCTCGGACACAAACGAATACCACATTATCCACAGAATAATTGAAGTCGGAGAAGATGAACAAGGTATGTATTATATCACCAAAGGAGATAATAATCCGACAGAAGATCCTACCAAGGTCAGATTTGAAGATATTGTCGCGGTTGTGGTAGGAATACTATATTAAATATTGACATATGTGCAGAGCATCTGGCTCACTCAACCCATTGTTTTAGAATTTCCAAGTATTTTTTCTTGTCATTCAATCCTTCCAGCTTCATAGCCAACTCTTCATCAGCGAACACATCCCGGATCCAATCAGCAAAATCATTCTTATTATTGTCCTCATTGACATGATACCTAAAGGTAAATTCGTCCATGTGTTCAACTGCATGGATCAACTCATATATGTTATGTACAAGTACTCCGTTCTGGGTCCAGAATACCTGATCTGCTCGGCAATCCCCATGAATTGCCTTGATTATTTGTTCTGCCATTGTTAAATCATTATTCTCTGTGGATTTATTTAAATGTTGCTATTTATTGGATAGTGGTGCTAAATTGTCTTTTTCTAGCATAATATTTATAAAAGAAATAGAGCTCCAGAGAACCACGCCTCTGTAGCATACACGTCGAATCAAAGATTCGCCGGTCGCTACATCGGCTCATTAACACTCGCCTCTGTAGCATAGTGGTTACTGCGTCTGACTTGTAATCAGAAGATCGGGAGTTCAACTCTCCCCAGAGGCTTATAATCAAGGGTTTTCATGACAATCGAAGATTGCCAGGAGCCCTAGAAATGATTGTACATTTCCGTGACAATTCCCTCCAGAGGCTTTTTATAATATTCAATTACATGATAGAACTTGTTTGGTATTATCAGGCTTAATTCCACGCACTCCACCGCGCCCTGGCGCGGGTCTGGCCGCACTGTCGTGCGACTTTGGGTGTGGAAGAATGGCTTCTTGTGCTTAACCGCCGATAATATACACCATGATAGCTACAGCCACACCTATGCTTGCACCTGCTGCTACTTGGAATCTTGTGTGACCCACTCTTTCTCGGAATTTACCATATTTCTTGGATTTACCCAAGCTGTTTAGAAGTTTTGCGTGCTTCTGGACATCTAATCGGACTCCGCACGCATCACGCATTATGATAAGGGAGAATACAAATGCTGTGAAGAATATCAAGGAAAGACCAGTCTCGAACAATAGAGCGGTAGTTAATGATGAAACCGTAGCAGCATGACCAGAAGGCGTCCCTCCATCTGATCGAAGGATGTTGAAATTCCATTTCAGATTATGGAACTCATACATCAAGAATTTTATGGTCTGACCTAGTGCAATAGAAATAAGAACACTTAATAAAAGTCTGTATGGTATAAATTCCCATTCCATATGTATTCAACTCAACATCTTATTTTAAAAAGTTTTCTAAGGAAACCGCCTAAATCGTGTATTGATCAGTCCCCATTCAATAAACACCAAGACAAGAGCTAGTGCAGTCAGACCAAAAGTCATCTCCAGGTCAATGAATGCTGTCTTGTCATGATTAATAATATTGCTAAAGGATGCAGTGATATCCTCATAATCGCTTGCGTAAAAAAAAAGGCCACCTGTATCTTCAGTAATAGTCTCCAGACTGTCTTGATTGTATGTTGCAGAGATATTATAATATTCAGGTAAATACCCTATCGGACCTGATTCAGATCCTATGCCAATAGCATGTATAACTACATTCTTGTCTCTGGCATAATTGGTTGCTTCATCAATAGAATCCTGCAAGAAAGTTCCTGCAGTATTTGATCCATCTGTCAGAAGAATGATTCCTCGCCCATCCATACTGTTCAACAGAAGATTTGACCCAGTAATAATAGAACCAGGAATATCAGTACCCCCTGCTCTCATAAGCGTAATATCATCTATCGCTTGCTTGACTTTCAATTTGCTTTTGTCAGGTATAAGCTCAACAAAAGTGGAACCTGCAAACCGGATTACACCAATCCTTGCGCCTGGAGGCAGGCTGTCCACGAATGAAGATGCTGTGTCTTTAGCCGCCTGCAATCTCGTTGGTTGAAAATCCTGGGCAGACATGCTTGCAGAACTGTCAATAGCAATGACATAATCATAATTACTGACCTCACTTTCATACCAAAGCACAGGTCTGGACAAAGCAAATATCAAAGAGAGCAGTATTAACATACGTAATGTAAGCATTATATAATTTTTTGATAATATCTTTTTTCCAGTCACTCTCTTTAATGCTGCAAAATTCGCAAAACGTAATGCACGATACTGGTTATACCTAAGAAGAGTCAGGTGCGAAAAAATAAGAAAGGGAACACTAAACAGAAGCCAAAGATAGTGCGGATTTGTAATATTTATGTACATTTTCAATCAACATACTACTTATTTTATTATTTGATCATACATACTTGTACAACTGTGCTCGTTTCTTGAGCATGTTCATTATAGGATGCAAAAACTCCTTATCAGTTCGCAATTTGACAAACGTGTGGGTACCTCTGCCAAATGCCTCCCTGACTTCCTCTTCATCCTTAGATACATCATTTGCGTAAGCATCCTTGTACTTTCGGACATCAACTACATATCTTTGAGTACTAAACGGGTCCTCAAGCACAAATTGCCCATGCATATGAGGTAGTTCTTCATCTCTTGGATCCCGGATCATGATTCCCATGAGTTCATGAGCAACACGTAATCCGTTCAGATAGTTTGACCAACCAGAAGGCATGTCGATGAAGTCAGATATAATGATTATCAGACATCTCCGTTTTAGGAAAGTATTGGTATGTAGTAGTGCTTGTTTAAAATCACACGCACCACCATAATTATTAATGTTCGACAATTCTCTGTTGATTGATGCTATCATCCCACGACCTATATTGGGACGCAGTCTTGTGACCAGCTTGTCTGTGAACATGCACATCCCTACTGCATTGTTGGCTTGAAGCATGGCATAAGCCAGCTTTGAAACCAGTTCAGCTCCGTGCTCCACTTTTAGCTTATTTCTTTTGGTTGAACAGAACAGCATCTTATCAGAGACATCTAACATGAAGAAGACACTGAAGTTCTTTTGGACCTCAAACTGGCGTACCAATGTCTTTCTTGAGCGCAGGCTTGCAGCCCAATCTATCATGCTCGCATCATCAGAATATGTATACTCTCTAAAACCTGCAAATTCCATGCCTTTGCCCTTGAAAAGTGTTGTGAACTCACCTTCAAGTGTCTTGCTCAGGATATCCCTTTTGGCTCTTGAGGGTATCTTATCTATTGTTGGAACAAGATCCAGACGTAGCTCATTTACTGGCATTTTAGATTATCGGCACCTTCTTAAGTATTTCATCAATAATATCATTGGTGTTGATGTTTTCTGCCTCTCCTTCAAAATTGAGGATTATCCTGTGCCTAAGAACATTATGAGCAATGGCTTTCACATCATTAGGCGTGGCATAAATTCTTCCATCAACCATTGCATGAGCTTTTGCTGCAATATAGAGGCCAATGCTGGACCTCGGACTTCCACCATACCCTATATATTTTCCTTTGCTGATATTGTATTTATCAGGATTTCTGGTTGCATCAACCACCCTCACAATATACTTCTCAACTTTTGAATTAAGCCTGATTTTTGCAAGAACACTCTGTGCATGTATAATATTATCTGGACTGATGATTGCCTTTAGGTCAAAATCCTCAAATTTCCTGGTTGTCATGTTACTTCTGAGAATTTTTTGTTCATCCTCAATATTTGGATAATCAATGAATATCTTGTAGAGAAACCTGTCAATCTGGGCTTCTGGCAGCTTGTAAGTTCCCACTTGTTCCAGCGGATTCTGGGTGGCCATTACAAAAAAGGGAGATGGCAGGAAAAAAGTCTCTTTTCCAATTGTGACCTGGTATTCCTGCATTGCCTCAAGAAGCGCAGATTGTACCTTTGGAGGACTCCTGTTGATCTCATCTGCAAGAACAAAATTTGCAAAGACAGGCCCTTTTACTGTATAGAATCCTTTGCCTTCCTCATACGTGGTCAATCCAAGAATATCTGTAGGGAGAAGGTCTGGTGTGAATTGGATCCTTGAAAATTGGCATCCAGTCACAGTTGAAATAAGTCTGAGAATCAATGTTTTTCCTGTTCCTGGTACGCCCTCAACCAAGACATGGCCCTTAGACACTAGTGATTCCAAAAGAAAGGTCACAATATTATCCTGACCAACCAATAGTTTACGTAATTCTGCTCGGATTTTCTCGAACGCCTTCTGAAGTGTACGAACATCTTCTAACAGGGCCTCATCCTCTTTTTCACTCATAAGTTCACCAATACTACTAATAGAGGCCCCCTTTAAATAATTTTTGTGAATTCGTTATGAATTCAGAAAACAGGAATATTTATAAAGAAAAAACCCATATTTTAAGGTATGGTGGAGAAAAGAGGTGAGAATAGATTACTCCTTAAAGAGATATTTTTAAAAAGAACTAATTATCTGCTGAGCAAACAAATTCTAAAAGAGAAAGAAGTCTATAACATAGTCAGAGATTTCTTCAAAGAATATTACAATGTTGACTATGAATTTACTCAAAATGAACTAATGGATGAGCTTAAAAAGATCTATTTTGAGCCAGAGACCCGAAAGAAAGTGGAACAGCTGCTTGAAAAGGCATTTAAAATCCAGTATTCGGACAAGCCCTTGGAGATTGAAGAGTTAAAATCAATACTTAAGCAGTTTTCCAAACTATTGGATACAATAATTAAGAAACCAGCGCGGAAAGGTCTTGTTGGTATTATACTCCGTAAGATGCTTGGAAAAAGATACAAATTGATTCAGCCAGAACTCAATGAAAGAATACCAATTCCTGTCAAACCAGATATTCAAATAGAACCTGTTCCAGACGTTGAAGAAGATAAACCGAATAAACCCGCAGGTAAAAAGAAAAATCCTATTCAAGAAAAGCAAGCAAAAGAACAAGAAGTACCTCCAGAATATACACCCCCAAAAAAGAAGGAAGATATGGACTGGCTTAAGCAACTTAGAGAAGAGACTGATGAACCTGAACCACAAAAGGAAACATCCACAATTGACTGGGCAGATGATCCTACAGCAGATAACACTACAACCAAAGAACCAGAAGAAATGCAGCCTCCTGATCAAGAAGAACAAGAGACACAAGCTGTAGTCGAAAAGACCAATTCAAAGAAAAAAGATTTTAAAAATAATAAGAAAAAGATAAAGAAGATCAAAAAAGTAGTCAAGAAAAAGAAGAAGACTAAGAAAGTCACAAAAGAGAAAAAGACAGAAAGAGATCCAAAACCTGAACAGACACAAGATAGCGACGAACAACCAGAAGTCTCCATAATTCCAGACATCCAACTCAAACAAAAAACAGAAGTAGAACCTGAACAGAAGCAAGTACAGGAAATACCAGAGAGTCAACCAGTTCCAGATGTGTTACCTGACCAAGAACCTGCACATACTGGACCCAGATTAAGGATGGACGAACTGCTTAATACTGCTGAAAATAACATCGAAAACAATCTGGATGAATCAAAGAAGATATATAAACAGCTCAATTTCATATACAACAACTTGCCATCAGAAATCAAGCAAGAGTATTTCAAGAAAATTCATGAGCTATATCATAAGATACATGCTGCACATTCTATTCAAGTTTCCTGAGTTCATTTATTTCTTGTTTCCTTAAGACAACAAGCACAACTAAGAATGATAGAATAAGCAAGCCAATACCAAGTAGAGCATAATGGAAGTAGTCCTGCCTCAGTTTGTAAAGCAGAAGATTTACGCTTTGAGTCGGGCTTTCCAATTCTTTTTGCCTGTTAACGTCGTTTATCATATATTTGCATCCGTTGACCACTGAATCCACAATGTTCAGGGCTTGATCAATATTTCCACCTTTTTGAGCAAGCTCTGCCTTTGACAATAACTCAGCTAATTCTTGGCACTCTGCATTCGACGTCAAAAGGTCTTTTGCAAACGCAATCTTGACTTCTACCTGATTACCCGCACCTGTCTGCTCTATAGAATTTACAAATATTGTACCTGTATCTGTGAAAGAGGGGTCTGCCACTGTAGCAATGACCTGTATCTCATAAGGCCCTTGTTCACGATAATTAGTAACAATAAGATAGCTTGAGCTTGAGTCTCCTGACTCCAAACTTTGAATAAAATCATTTGTAAACTCCATCTCAACTGCACTGTTGTTAGTATATGCTCCAAGTTTTATCCCTGTCAAAGTGCCATTCCAGTTGTTTACAACTGTTATAGGTATCTTCATAGTCTGGTTCTCATATATAATTACAGTTCCAGGTACAATGATCTCTACAGGTTTTGGAACATCATGATCTTCCTTTTGAGGTATGATAATTTTCTGGCTAATAGATGTCGTCCCGCCTCCAGTGGTGGAGGTTGCAACAGGAACTGGAGCAACACTACCTGAAGGCACATTTTCAACATCAATCCTGACCTGATTGCTTGCAACAGATAAGCCTCCAGAATCAGTTGCAGTGAATGTGACATAACAAGTACCTACCAGTGTAGGTGTAACTATTAGTGTATCTCCGTTCTGAGTCAGAGTTGCAACACCACAAGCAGTGGACGTCACAGTAAGACCAAATGATTCACCAGGATCTGTTGCCTCATCCCTTATTTGATTATTTCCATTCAGGTCATCGTCAGGATCCAGGAATCTTTGGGCGCTACTGTAATAACTGAAGTAACCATCTAATTGCACAGAGAGATTTATTGCATTGGCTCCAGTCAGATTGATGAGATCATTCAGAAGTACTGGAGGCCTGTTGATATCTCCTATAGTCACAAGCCAGGTGAATCTATCCTGGCTATAAAGTGCATCTTCTACTACTAAAGTAATATTAATCTGTCCTGCATCTGCAAAGCCCCATGAAAGAGCATATCCCTCATTTGAGGTGCCCGAGATAGAATGATTTAGAGATCCATTCCTGTACCAATAGAAGGTTGTATCTGCTAAGGCACCATCAGCATCGTAAGCAGACGCGTTGAAGGTAACAGAAGAATTCTCAGTCATGTTAATAATCTCACTTCTGTTCCGGAATATGCTCGCGTTCACATAATCAAAGACAGTTCTGACCAATGTATCATTGTAATATGGCTTAATCCTCGAAATGTTTGGTGCTGCCGATTCATTATACACCGTGAAGTTGACTGTCTGCCAATCATAGGCTCCTGCAGAATCCACAACAGAGATATTGACGGAATAGTTGCCATCACTGGTAGTATTTGGAGTGATATTTATCAGCGCACTATAATCTCCTGTCTTTGTAACATTGAATAAGGAAGACCCAATCAGATACACAACATTGAAAGTCAAGATGTCACTGATTTCCAAATCCTCATCTGTGACGTTGATAGTGTACAAGTATTCTCTATTCTCAACAATTGTCCCTAATGAGATATTGTCAGTTGTATTGTCTCTGTTCATATCAAAATAGGGTACATCGTTTGTGTTGTTTATCTGCAGAACAAAGGTCTCATTGTCTGTTGCACCGTGTTGATCTGTTACATTTACAACAATCGAATAATTTCCCACCATTGACTGATCTGGTGTGAGGTTGAAAAGAACTGCACTTACATTATGGTAGGTCATAGGAAAGCGCGTGGTGTCATTGGTTCCAAAGCTAAGGTTCTCACCAAGATCCGGATCATAGGCACCAATATATGCGTTGCATTCTAAATCCTCTGCACAAGAAAGAGGTGCAATAGCATTCAGAACAGGTATAGTATTGTTGATAATTGTGATATTTATCTCCTGGAAACGAGAAACTAGTCCGAGGTCGGTTACATTGACCAGAACAGAATGATTACCTATCAAAGAATCATTTATCGTGACCTGAATTAAACCTGTGCCGCTGTTTATTGGAAATAAAGTATCGTTAGTAGTATATGTCAGTGTATCACCTTCAGTGGTTAACGTATCAATATCTGACGCATTCACTCTATATTTGAAAGTGGTCCCATAGTATCCTGTCAGGTTTGAAGTGTTTGATCCTGCATTGTTTTCAGCATATGCACTATTATTAGAGATTACAGGAGGATCATTTGAATTCGTGATATTGATATGCACAATCTGGGAATCTGAGGTCAGACCATCGCTCACAGTAATGGTTACAAATTTACATATAACATTAGTGTTGTTCAAGCTTTGGTTTATGTAGGCAGTTGCATTATTATCATTATCATTGGTTGTGATAACCCAAGGATTAGGATAGGAACAGTTAGTTGTGATGCTAAATGTCAGAGTATCACCTGAATCAATATCTTCTGCACTTACATCCATAGTAAAATTAGAGGTCTGGTTCTGAACACCGCTTTGGTTTGATATATTCGCTAGAACAGGATCATGGTTCACAGATACAATCTCCAGATTAAATGATGAATTTTCCATAACTGACCCATTCTTGGTCTCCCATACAATGATATTCACGGTGTGATTTCCTACATCTGAATATGCAGGTGCACTATCAGTATGATTAAAGACAACATTCACAGTATCGTTGTCAACGACAGATAGTGTAAGGTTGGAGATTGTGGGCGAAGTGAGATTAAATGAGATATTATCATTCTCTTCATCAGTGGCACTCACACCATATGAGAAAACTGTGCCTTCATATGCGGTCTGGTCTGTCAATGCAGGACTAAACTGCGGGTTATCATCCACTTCTTTAATCCAGAATACGGATATTGCAGTATCACTACCCTCATTAGTATCCAAAGCAATTATATCCATAGTGTGATTACCTACATCACCACTGTCAGGAGTGAATGAGATCAAACCCGAATTCATGTTGATTGTAAATAATGGATCACCTGAGAAATTGTTGTCATATGAGAACCAACGTATATTATCTCCTTCCGCATCTATTGCAGTCATGGTCGTGGAAAAGACAGAATCCTCAAGCACTGTCTGATTTCCGATCGACACAATAACAGGATCTGCATTTGAGATATTTACAACAGTAGATATGTTAATAAGACCGCCTGAAGGATCATTCGGATCATAAATTGCAACAGAACAATTCCATGTATCATCCCTAAAGGTGAAATTACTGGCAATTCCAAGAGGTGTTGTGCATACAGATGTATTTGAACAATTAATGTCTGCTTCAACAGTATAATATACAGAATTATTATACCAGCTAACATTCGCAAGATATGATGTTGAATTTGCAATACCCCTCCACGTGCAGTTAAGAGAGTCGCCAGTAATTGGTGATGTAGGGCTTATGGCAGGATTCTGGGAAAACCCAATCGATCTTACAACAGATATCCCAACAATAAATACTAGCAACACAAATAGTATCAATGCAATTCGATTCCTTGTGCGAGTATTTGATGTCATGTTTAATTCAATTTTGGTGTCATTTTTTTAGTATACTATCTATCTTGTGCTTTTTCTGTGATTCTCTTTCCGCTACTGAGATGACCAATTCTTTCAGAGTAATTTCTTGGATGGCCGCCTCTACCTTGAGTTTCTTATGAAGTTCGTCAGGGATTGTTATATTTATGTTGACCATTTTTTATCCTTTCTTAATCGATTCCTTTCTTAATTCTTCCTCTTACCAGCATCACTATTGATATAATCAGTTAGCAGAGATATCAGTATATCTTTCTGAGATTGGCCAGAAATAGCGCTTTCAACTCTCAGTCTCTTGTGCAAGTCGTCCGGAATGCTTATGTTGATGTTCACCATGGCATTACTAAGTTAGCTAAGTTAACTAAGTCTTCTAAATTAATTAACTTATTACTTTTTGGAGAGAATAATTTATAAATGTTTTGGAAAATGAGCAGAAGCAGTCATGCAAGCCAAGAACTCCCCATAATTAGGAAATATTACAATAATAAACGCACATATCTCATATAATTATAGGCTTTTGAAATATCCTCATAATACTTTGCTTTATGCTGATTAGAGAAGAAGTTATATCTCCGTAACAAAGCATTGTATTTCTTCTTTGCAAGGAGCACTTCCTCAAATTGAAGAGCAATCAACATCTGCCTGAAATCATCCTGGAACTTGTCATCAGCAGATTCAAGCATTATCTTGTACTCTTTTCGTTTGAGATCGTCAAGATTCTTTTGAGATGTGAATACAATCAAGTATCTGAGCTCTTCGATGTGCTTCCTGAAAAGTATGTCACTAAGATTCTTCTTACCAAACTCGATGTCATTAAGTGCATCTGCATAGTCATCCAGGAGTTTTTTGAGCAGACCCTTGATCTTCAGGACTTCGAATTGTTTATGTAGTTCAGAATAGTCAAATTCAGGACTTAGATCAGCCATCTTAGCAAAATATTCTCTGGCAATCAAGGTGTATGCAAGTACGAGATCATTGAAATCCAGATCATTAAAGCTGTCTTCCAATTCAGCAATTCTTCTAAGCAAGGATTTCTTGAATTCGGGATCAATAAATTCGTGCCTGAACTTCCTGTGAAGTATCCAATCAACTAACCTTCCGATGTACTTTGAAATCTGTTTTCTGAATATATATGCTGCTGCTAAGAGAACCAGGGCAAAAATCAATAAAGATATCAGCATAGTATTTCTTGCTTGTTCAAAGAACAAAGGTCTCTCTTCTACTTTACATGGTGGACATACACCCCCACAATCAATTCCTACCTCATTCTGGTTCTTAACTCCATCAAAACAGGTTCCGCAAGGCCCACATATACCTCCGCAGTCTATATCTACTTCATCTTGATTCATTGTCCCATCAAAGCAAGAAGGACTGTAATACCAATCAAATGCAATTACTGGATTAGGTGATTCGAGCAGTAGAGTTATGTTCGAGGCATTGATATCAGTAGAATATAGTGCATATTTACCTTTGTAGTCCGCAGTGAACACAATTTTTCCTTCCATTGAAAATACAGGGAATATCTCATTGTATTGTGGGGTGTCTGTCAGACGTTTCTTGTACGTACCATCCAAGCTTACAACCCAAAGATCTGCCTGTTTATCGTCATAGGAAAAGTACGCAAGATAGTTTCCATCTGGCGACAGTCGTGGAGCATACACATTCTGTCCCTTATCTTCAATTCGGAATATTTCCTCACCCCAATAATCC
>JAHJEM010000126.1 GCA_018825425.1 Nanobdellota archaeon
CCAATACAATAAGAAAGATGGATATTTCAAGCTTCTTGGAAAGCTAAAGACAAGAACACTTTCTGCTTCCAGTGTCAAGACCTTTGCACAGACCCTTAGGATGATGGCTCTTTCCAAAGAGATAATTGAAAAAAAAGATATTGCCACTAAGAGAGAAGCATATTATGTAAGCAAGAACTGGGGAGATGCACGATTTTCCGAGCAACCAGAATCAGATACAGTCATGGATGACATCGAAGCCATGCTCGGGGTTAACAGGGAACAGATGGGGTTCATTCCAGAGGAAAAAGGTGGTGACATTGCAGGAGACTTGGTTGTAATTGATAAGGATCCAAGTACAGGAAAAGAGATAAGGATTGATTGCACTAAGTTTGGAAGTGGAGCTTATAGTATCCCAAGCAGTGTAGAGGAATTAAAGTTTGAGACCAAAGCCAAGTTCATCCTAGCAATAGAGACTGCAGGTATGTTCCAGCGGCTGGTCAAGCACAGCTATTGGAAACAATCAAATAGCATACTGATCAGTATGGGTGGAGTTCCTACACGGGCGTGCAGGCGGTTTATCAGACGATTAAGTGATAGCCATAAACTACCTGTGTATGTCTTTTGCGATGGTGATCCATATGGTCATATGAATATCTATAGGACCTTGAAGGTCGGAAGTGGCAATGCAGCACACATCAATGAGTATTTCTGCGTTCCTCAGGCCAGTTATCTTGGAATTACTCCTGACGATGTAATAAATTATAATCTACCAACACATCCATTGAAAGATGTTGACTTCAAGAGGATAAAAGATGCGCTAAAGAATGATCCTTTTGTTCTTGCACATAAAGAATGGCAGAAGGCGTTGAAAGATATGGCTAAATCCAAGGTTAGAGCAGAACAGCAAGCCCTCGCAGCCCATGGATTGAATTTTGTCATTACATCCTACTTGCCAGAAAAACTTAAGGACCCAAAGAAGTTCTTGCCTTAATTAACCAATATGTTATTCTTGTTATTTCTTCTCACACTTCACATACCAGTCCCAAGGTAATTCTGCTTCTGGAAAGAATGCTTGACCTGCTTTCTGGAACTCTGTCCAAGAATAGGTAACCTTATCCAATTCAACATCCTGAAAGCCTGCTTCTTTGAAAAGACGAGGAATCTCAAAAGAATAGAAACACTTCTGAGTATCACCATCAAAATTGATAGTTCCCAGAATAAAATCATGTTCTGATTTGCTGATCAAAGATCTTGCCTTTTTTCTGGCAAGCTTCTGACTTTTTCCTTTTCCCATTTCTCTGTCTACAATGAGTTGAGCTTGATGGAGATATATTTCCATGGCAGGAAGAACTGCAAATAGTCTCCCACCTTGTCGGAGAACCTTGTAGATTTCCTTGATAATTCCTTTAACGTCTTTGATATTAGATGCAAGGATTGAATTGATTGAAAAGGCCGCATCATAGGCATTATACTGTTTTTTCAGGTTTTTCATGTCCCCGCAAACACAATGTACATTGTCAAACTTTTTAGTACGCTCTGACGCTCCATCAACCATATTCTGAGAAAAATCCAGGCCAACCACGTTTTTGAATTTTTTTGATAAGGTCGGTAGAAGTGTACCCAAACCACAACCCAAATCAATTGCTGACTCAAACCGCTTGGGAAGAACAGTGATATCATTAAACAAAGGATTTGAATGACTATCTGTAATTGGACTTAAAATCTCACTTTTATAATCATCTGCAATCCTATCCCAAACAGTACCATCCATTAATATCACACTCTTAATATAATACTCGCCAGATGTACTTTTAGATCAATCATTAATAAGTTTTTTGGAGAAAACAGGGCTAAACCACTCCAGGCTGAAGCTCAATTGTTAGGTAGGATTACTAGTATCCTATCATCTCTCGTCTTTTCATCTCTTTTCTGCTCTTTTCTAAGAATTTGTAAACAGTAGCATGAGTACTGCCTCCAAGAAGGGATTCAATAGCTCGTTTGGCAATTGTCACACTCCCGCTGTCTCCAATAATTCCTATGGTCTTGCCATATACACACACATGGGTTTGAGTAAGCTCTTCAATCGTAGCTCGTGATTTTCCTTTGGTCCCAATCACTCTTCCACGGAGACGGGGAACATGATTTTTTTTCTTTGAATAGTCCATTATGTTTACAATCTCAAGCATGTAGTCCTGTTTAAGAAGCAAAGATGCTGTCTCTGGATTAAATCCTCTTGCTATTGCTCTTACCACTTCATGGAGCATATACACCTTAAGACTGTCTTTACCTGTGATTACTACCTCACCTTCTTTAGAATCAATTTGCATACGTACTCCCAATTCTTTTTGGAATTCCGTTTTCTTCTCGCCAGCTTTACCGATTACTACCGCAATTCTGTCTTTAGGTATCTTAAGTGTATATGTATACTCCACATCAGCAGAAACAGGTATGGTTGCTGAAGAAGTTTTCCTAGCAGTAGTTTTCTTAACAGTAGTTTTCTTAACAGTAGTTTTCTTAACAGTAGTTTTCTTAACAGTAGTTTTCTTAACAGTAGTTTTGGGAGGCGATTCGTTCATATCAGTCAGAAATGGTTGGGCTTTTTTAAAGCTTTTTAATAGGTCTCGACGAGACACCAAAACTGCCAATCCAAAAAAAATATAAAAGACTGCCCCAATCAGACTAATATGAATACAGCTTTGATGATTCTTACAGTAATCCTGCTTTCTCTGGGATGTATTGGCCTTGTTAGTGCACAAGATGGAGGTGTTGACTTTGTTTCTGCTTTTTCAAGGGCAGTGGATATCGAACCTCCAGTGATCCCTCTTGGAGACGGAGGGGTTGGCGAATCGACAAGCCCTGATAGTCCTGAATCAGCTCAGGGTCTTGTGAATATTCAGCTTATAGACACTACCACCTCGGAGGTTATTACCAATGCACATATCCTGGTTGAGACTGTGAACAAAGAATCTGACGAGAAATCCAAGACCCTCGCTTATGTTGACGAATCAGGAGTACTTGAATTAAACATGGATCAGGGCAATTGGGAATTGATTTTGAAGGCAGATCTGTTGTCCACTCCTGGAAGCGATTATTTTGGTCAAAAGGATATTGCAGTTGTTGGTGTTGTTAACTACAGCATAAATCTTCATCCTGTAGGTTCTGTAAGAGGAACTGTACTCAGAGGAGAAAACAATGTTGTAAGAGGAGCAAAAGTATTTATCGAGTGCAGTGGATTGTATGGAGAAGCTGCAGATTTGGAGACTGACTCTTTTGGTTCATATTCTGCCAACTGGCTACCTATCGGAATGTGTGTTGTAAAGGCATCCAGTGCCAACCAGGTCGGATCCCAGAATATTGACATTACCAAAGGAGGTCTCAGTGAGACAAATATCAACCTTGAAAAAGAGGTCTCAGTATCGAATTTCCATTATTATCTGGCATTCTTGATGGTTTTGGTGCTTACAACCATTCTATTGGCGTTCCTACAATTGAAGAAAAAGAGGAAAGAACAACAACATAATCATCCAGAACATGAACATCATAAGCATAATACAAGTCATAAGCATCCTGTTAAAGAAGAAGAGAAATCAGAGGAAAACAAGGAAGAGGACAAAGAAGAGAACAAAGAGGCTGCAAAAGAAAAAGAGCCAAGAAGTCCAGAAGATACCCCTAATAGCCATAATAAGAGGCTTTCAGACATTCTAAACACTCTAGCTCCCAAAGAAAAGGATGTGGTTTCCTTCTTGCATAAGGAAGGAGAGGTCTCTCAGGCCAAGATAATCTATGCTTTAACTATTCCTAAGACAACGCTTGTCAGATTGCTCCAAAACCTTGAAGCAAAGAAGGTTGTAAACATCAAAAAGATGGGAAAGGTCAAAAAAATAAGCCTTACAAACTGGGTTCTTGAGAAATAGGCAAAAGGACGCGAAATATTACTTTTTCTACAAAAATAAGCTGTTTGGACCGTTTTTAAGCGGAAAAGACCGCCAAAATCTTTTATATTGGACTCACTTTATGGTACTAAGGCATTTGGAACCCATTCATAATGCATGACATTATGTGTCGGCCAATCCAAATAAAATCAAAAAATAATGGTGGCAAAAAAGACCAATACTGACTCACAAGCCAAGTACCGGAGGTACCAAAATGAAAAGAATATTAACCAAAAGAACAAACAAACAACTATCAAAATTATTTATCGGAGGCATACTTTCATTGTTTCTGATCTTAAGCATGATGCCTCTGCAGGCATTAGCTGCAATTGAACCTGCTGAACAGGACCCTAACAATAATGGAGGGGGCGGCGGAGGAAATGAAGCATTCCATAGCCTTATGCTATCAGTATACCCTGAAGAGATTCATGTAGGCCAGAATGTACTAGTTAAAGCACTGATCAGTCCAGCATACTCTGGAAAGACAGTAACATTCGGAGCTTATGGAATACAATCAGAATTATATCAGACACAAGTAGAGACAATTAATGGACAAGCATTGACAACTTGGGTTCCTAACGAAGTAGGCCAAGCAACCATATCTGCTGTGGCAACTGTTAATGGTCAAACAAAAGCAACCTCAATCACAGTAAATGTACTCCCTGCAGAAGAGACTCTACGAGAAAGATTCAATCTAAATTATGATATGGATTTCTATATCTACAGCCCACCTAGATGGCTGGGCAGAAATATCCATTGGAATGATCCTGTACTAGCACGGATTGATACCAATGTTAACAATGTGGCTGATAAAACCCTCAGGGTAACCTTTGAGGATTGGATTGATAACAGCTATGATGATGTCACTTTTGCAATCAATGCACAAGCAGACAAGATTGTTGTGACCAAAGAGAGTGTTAATACTGCCTGTCCAGACAGGACACACTTGGTGCTAAAATTCGATACAGAAAAAACTATCACTGTAAAGACTACAGATCCTGCAGTTAGTGTTACAAATGTACAAGGAACAGAAGTCTTCACTGGAAAAGAATTTGATATTCTACTCTGGAACCACGTAGTATACGACACTTGGAAGCAGAAGACAATTACCATCTCAGAGGCCACTCATTCAGATCTAGAAGATATTAGTCTAGACTTGAGTCCTGACCAAGTAAAGGTCGGATCACCAATTGTTGTAAAAGCAACTGTCAATCCAAAGATGAGTGGAAAAACAGTATATTTTAGTTCAACAGGTGTAGCTGGAGAGTTTGTACAGGTATCAACCCAGACCAATTCAAATGGTGTGGCGTATACTCAGTTTACACCCAGCCAGGCTGGACAAGGTACAATCGCAGCCAAAGTTGCTCATAATGGAGTAACTAGGTATGCAAATGCTCAGTTCACTGCAACTGATGTTGTTACCTCAAGCATTACCTTATTTGTTGACATTGATAAGAACCAGATCAAGGTTGGTGACTCAACAAAAGTCACAGCAACTGCAAGATACATGGATGGACAACCATTTGCAGGAAAGACTGTAACATTCAAGCATGATGGCGTCAATGGCTATTTCAGTAACGATCAAGTAGTTACTGATAGCAATGGTCAAGCAGTTGTGAAATTCACACCCACTAGTTCAGGATCAGGAAATGTCCGTGCTGAACTAAGCCATAATGGATACAACTACTATGCCAATAGGTTTTTCCAATCGTACAAGGAACCTGTTATTGAACCTGTTGACAGCAGAGTTAGCATCCAATTGGATCCATATCACTTGTATGTAAACAATGGAGAGACAGGCACATATAGAGTAAACGTAAAGGATCTTAGACCTAGAATCCAATGCGCTGTGCCGTATGAAGCACAACCTGCCCCCCAAGAAATTGCAGTTACAGATGGAGTGGTTGCAAAAATATATCCAATACAGCCAATAGTGCCATGCAATCAACCTAGACAGATATATAATCTAGTTGTTGAAGGAATCTCTTTTGAGCATGATATGATTTCGCAGGTAAGCCTTGCACCCCAAGAATCAAGAACATTTGATCTTAAGGTATATCCAAAGATCTTGGATTATGATGCAAGCCAGCCCAATACAAGGATATATGATGTTAATATAATTGCAAATCATATCGTCAACAGTAAGCCCGGACCCTACTCAGAATTTGCAGGATCAGGACAAGCAAGACTATACTTAAATTATGGGAGTGACAATCCAGAAGATCCTGAAGTTCCCCCTGAATTCCCTGAAGAGCCAAGAGAACTTGTAGAGATGGAACTTCAGAAAGGATGGAATCTTGTCAGTCTTCCAGGAGAGCTTGTAAAGTTTGAATCCAATTCGCTGGATCGAAAACTGCTTGGATATGTGTACTTGAATGGCGGATATGTTACCCTGCAAGATGCTAAGAAGAAACTTGGAACAGGTTTCAATACGTACTTGGCTGAACATGCCTTTTGGATATACTCATATAATACATACACACTTCAGGCAACTGTCAAGCCAAGCGAAGCTCCTGTGAAACTTAGCACAGGATGGAACCTTGTTCCTGTAAGGTATTTTTACAAGCAGAATACAGTTATTTCCATGATTGGAAACTGTAATGTACCTATAATCCATCATGAGAATGGAGAGAGCGAAGAGCTTGGTCAATCGTGTGGTATTGAATCAATGTATGGTTGGAATGCTTACGAGCAGAAGTGGGAGAAAAGATCATTGTACTATCACTTCAGAGACACACAACGTTATAGCGACATTGGAACAGGATTCATCATGAAAATGAGCAAATCCACAGAATTGAGGCAGGTAGAATGATAAGTAGAAGAAAGCATTCAGTAGGGATAATACTATTCATAGTATTATCACTGACTTTGCTAACATCATGTATTTTCACGGAAATACCAACAGAACCTACAGATGATGATGCGCAAAATAATGAAGACAATGCTGCAAACAATGGTGACGACCAAATAACAGGTGATGTAGTGAATGATGAGAACAATGATCTCCTCGATGACAACCTAGATGATATTTTCTCTGAATCAGATGGAGAAGTTGAGCCACCTACCATCCCCATCTAAGCTGGCTTTTCCATCTTTTTCTTTTTTTCTAATTCTTTTTCTAAATCAACATCAACATATTTGCCAAAGAAATTACATACATTGAATATATCTCTCTCCAAAAGTTCAGAAGCATTTGGATTGTTCGCAGTCGTACACTGGCTAAAATCAATAAGAATAGGTTTACCTTGATGATTCAAGATATTGAATTCTGACAAATCCCCATGAACTAAGCCTGCTTTGTACAAGGCAAAAACATTCTTCATCACCTGATTATACAATTTGCTTATTTCCTTCTCGTTTGTAGGAAGCGAGTATTTCAACATGGGTGCAGGACCGCCATCTTTGGTATCATCCCCAATATACTCCATGAGCAGAATATTATCACGATAGACTAACGGTGTAGGGACCCTGATTATCTCTCTTGCTTTGATCATATTGCGATACTCTCTTTGGACCCAAGAGAAAATAATATTTCTCTTGCCTTTTTTGACCCCCATATATCTGGGATCAGGACGGATATACTCATACATCTTATTGAAATTGCAGTTTTCCATACGATACATTTTAATAATTATCTTTGTACCATCTTTTTTTACAGCAGAGAAGATGTTTGATTCTTTGCCTGTCTTGATAGGGCTTTCCATATGCTCAAAAAAACCCTGGGATTGGAATTTGTGAAGATTCCTCTCGCTACTCAATGAAAATACATTCTTACTCACTTTCCATTCTTCCTTGGTTTTCTTAGCCATTATTCCTAACCATCAAGCATATGCTAATACCTTCAATTTTGTCATTCCTGTTTAGAAGAAGACTATTCAGCAAAGTCCACAATCTGATTATTTCTTATCCTAAGCATGTAAAATGTCTTCTTGAGATGATTGTTTGTCATAGTCATAACACCTGTGACTCCTTCGAAATTATAAAGGCCATCATAGCCTGGCTTTCCAGATTCTGATATCATAGACCCTAAGGTCAATAGGCTGTCATAAGCCCTTGCAGAGTGCAGACTTGGTTCTTGATCAAACACATTCCTCATGGCCTCAGAGAACTCCTGCACAATCGTTCTCTTGGAGATAGGGTTGAAATCTGTGATGATTATTGTGTCATCAAAGGATATTGGATCAACATCCTTAAATTCAGATATTGGCAAATTTATGTAAATCTGATTCATATAACCTTGTTCTCGAATTTGAGGGACCATCTGGAGCAGATCCTCCTCTTTTTCAGCCACTAAGAACAAAGAATCAGGATTAATGCTGGCAATCTTCAATGAGATGGTACCAAACCATTCCTGCCCCACTTCATAAGCATAACTGCTCGTCACCCTTTTACCAAAACGATTGGAAAATTCTTGTTTCAGTGATTCCTTGTAAGACGTGCCATAATAATCATCAGGAAATACAATCATCATTTCTTTAGGTTCAACTTCAAGAGAATCAAAGAAATGACGCACTTCAGCACCCACTTCAGGATCAAAATAAGTGTTTGTGTCGTCTTCAGATTCATAAGGCCTAAGAAAAATCAAATTGTCTTCTCTAAACGCGTACATCCCATTCTTATAGCAATCTGCCACAATAATAAAATCCATATTTTCAAAGCTCTGGAGATGGGTTTCAGCCAATTCAGGGTTGCAATGACTATCTTTGACACAGAACTTGATATCATTGTTGGTCATGGATTCTACCTCTTGCCTAGCAAGCTCTAAACCTTTTAGGACTTCCTCTCCAATAAATCCATATCTTCCTGAGCGCGTTGTCAAGATCCCAATATCAATTGTTCCGTCAGGAACATCCATCGGATTACCCTGGGCATCCAGAAGATATGTCTTGATTACTTGACCTTGGATATTCTCATCAGTATCATATAATCGCACAATGATTGAGAAAGCCAGAATGCACACAATTAGTGCAATTGGAAGAATAGACTGTCTCAGATTCCTGTTGTCCCAAATATCCTTCTTAAGATTGCTTTTCATCGATATAATGTTGGGTGGTCATTTTTATAAAGTTTGCTGTTTTGCACTCAAATCGGACCAAGGATCATCCTGCCAGGTATGATATGCAAATCAGATTCATCTATTTGAGAGTTGTTTCGAACTTGTTCGAAACACTGTCAAAATCCTCTATTTTGAAAGTTCCGGAAACTTTGTCTTTGACAAAGTTGCCGTTGCCAGAAAAACCACATCTTTCTCTTGCTTAATTATTCTTTGAACTGGAAAATTCATCATAATTGCTTGCATTATCTGAGAAAATTTGGCTGATTTCTTTAGAACTGAAAAAACAAAAGTGCCTTTCCCAACCCGATGCATCTCCTGCAAACCTTTGACATAATCCTTAAAATTATGGATTGCACTGACGCTTATCACAAAGTCGAATTCACAGTTCTTAAATGGCATGGACTCGGCAGACCCCACCAAATACCTGCCTTTGCCATCCTTATCAATAGCGATTTCAATAAGCTTTTGACTTGGATCGATTCCAACCCTGTCACAATCCCAGAAACGAGTTGATATGCCTGAACCACACCCAACATCGAGCAGAAGATCATTTTTGGATGGACTAATCAGTTTTTTGATCAAAACCAACTTTTTTTCTTGTTCTTCTTTGTGAAGGTCATCATATCCATCAGCAATCTCATCATAATAAGTCATACGAGTGTGGAGCACACAATGTCTTAAATAGTTTGCTATCCTGAAATCACAAACCTTTTAAAAGGCAATCTTCCTCTAAAAAGTAATGAAGTCTGAAGATAAAAAGGCCAAGAAAAGGCAAAAAGCCCACCAATTTAAGCACCCTCAAGATAAAAATAGTGTAATTAGGGCTCTAAAAAAAACATGGCATTTTATCTGGTATGATGACTCAATGCTAAGTTGGCTTGTTAATCTTTTGCTTGCATTTATCATAATAAAATTCATAATCTATCCTGGACTGGGATTGATTTTTTCTACATCATTTCCTATAGTCGCAGTTGTATCTGAAAGTATGGAACACCCTCAAGGATTTGATGAATGGTGGCATTCAGAAGCATATTGTGGCCATTATACCTGCAAAGTGAAATGTCTGTGCAATCAGCAGGATTGGTATATGAACAATAACATTACCAAATCAGAATTCAAAACATACCCGTTCTCTAATGGTTTCAATAAAGGGGACATCATGGTACTTTTTGGAATAGATTCTAAAGATGTAAAAATCGGCCAAGTCATAGTATTCAATGCAAATAAAGAATACCCAATAATCCACAGAGTGATCAAGATAAGAAACGAAGAGAAAATATACTTTGAAACCAAAGGGGATCACAATCAGAACTATATCAATGACGGCAGGCTCAATGAGAAAGCAGTATCAGAAAGCCAGCTGCTGGGAAAGGCAGTATTACGAATACCTCTACTAGGTTATATCAAGATATGGTTCACTGATTTTCTTGTAAAACCTTTATTTGGTCTTCTTCATTGAGTCAATGGTAGCAGAGATATATATAATTATTTTATTATTCCTGCCACTCCCCTCTATAGAACTTGGCAGCCTCTTCAGGCTGAATCTTATTGATTATGGTACCTGTTTCAAGCTCCATTCCAGCCCACTTGGCTAGTCTTGGGCTGATTTCAAGATAGAAATGATAATTCTCACCATCAGACTCGGCATTGTGAAGTATTAGATTATATGGTGGAACTCCGAGCTCTTCAAGTTTGGAAAGGAACTTCTTAAGAAGACTTGCCAGATTATTAAGTTCATCACCATTCAACTGAACAATATTCGCAACATGTCGTTTAGGAAAGATCCAGAGTTCATAAGGAAAACGAGAAGCATACGGTGTAAAAGCAACGAAAAATTCATTCTCAAAAACTCTCCTATCAGAATCTTTTTCCTTTTGGATGATCTCACAATACGGACAACTTTCATTTTGGATAATATAGTTATAAACAACACGTAGCTCTTCAGCAATCCACGAAGGTTTGATATTGTAAGCAATCACTTGACTGTGAGAATGAGGTATTGATGCTCCTGCCTCAATTCCTCGGTTCTTGAACACACTAACATATTTGATATGTGGCATGGCATGCAACTCCTTGATACGCCAGACATAGGTCTGGAGAACTCCCATAATATGTTCTTGGGATAAATTCTCCAATTCTTTGTCATGCTCAGGAGTCTCAACAATTACCTCATGGACTCCGTACGCAGAAGCATATGTATAGAATTTATTGGCAGTCCTAACTTCAGGATCTCCCTCCAGACTGACTGCACCGAATTTATTTGGAACAACACGGATAATCCAATTATTATCCTTTTTTACCTCGCTTGTTATCCCGTTGAGCATATGCTCATTTCCAGGACAGAAAGTACATTTTGATTCATAATCTCTCTTCTGAGACACATTCTCATCTGGTTTTATGAGGTGAGGTCTTTGTGCTCGACCAGGTGCGATTATTACAAAGCGATCCAGAAGATAGTCTTTTCTCAGCTCGTTCATTTTTCTAGTGCCAGGTTATGCGCTTTCACATATCTTTTGATAAGATGCTTCCAATCTGCCAAGTATGACAGGTTTTTCGCATTGATCTTGTTCTGCACTCTTTCAGCATGATCCAAACGAGCATAGTGATGGAATAATCCTGCCAGATCCTCAACAACCTCTTCATCAGACTTCTGATATCTCTTATTTATGAATATGCCTGCATTTTTTGCTGGAAGCTTTTCTTGGATAAATCTCCCGAATCCTGAAAGGTCAGATGTTATGGATGAGACACCCATTGCTGCGGCTTCCAACGGAGTATATCCCCAAGGTTCATAATAGCTCGGAAAGACACCAAGATGACAGGCAGACATGGTTTCATACAATGAAAGGTTCAAGAGACCATCATTACCCGTCAGATAAACAGGATAAATTATTGCCTTGACCTTGTCGTCAGGTCTATTGTCCAAACCATGCGAAATCAGTGTTTGCTTAATAATATCATTATCTTCATTCTCAACATTATGAGAAAAGATCAGAGGGTTGCCAACACGTCTGAAGGTAAGAAAGTCCTTTTTCATATCCAATAAGAATTCCTTGGTAAATACCTTATCCTTGACATGTTCATCTTGGCTAATTGCCCCTTGAACAATAGTCTTTAGTATGTCATTCGAACGAAGGTCAACCGTTTGTTTAATGTGTCTGTACATATTCTTATTTTCCAGAAGCTCTGTTTTAATACCATGAGCTGCGTTTGGAATAAAGAAGAATACACACACTGTCTTCTTGGAATTCTCCTTCTGAAGCTGTTCATTCAGTATACGTAGTGCTTTTATTGTGACATCAAGCCCTTTATTCTTGAACTCATATCTTCCCATGATAAAGAACAACAAGGTCTGTTTGAGATCAAAAGTATAGTAAGGAAAGAAATGGTAAGTCAGATACTCATACACCACTTCTTTATTTGCAACATGCTTGATTGATGTCTCCTCTATTGTTGGAAACATGTCAACATCAAGCCCATTCAATACTAGTACTTCTGGTTTTCTGCCCAAGATTTTTTCTGCTTCTATTCCTGTAATCTCAGACACTGTCGTGAAAATACTTGCATTTTGAGCCGCTGCTCGCTCAGTAGTAAACTTATCCATGACACCGACACCTTTAGCCTCAAACTCAGGATTGATAGTATCTAGCAAGTCATAAAGATCTCTGCCTTCTGAAGCAAGACTTCGTCCAAGCATAGTCGCGTGAGTTGTGAATATGGTTTTAATATTAGAATTGACCATTTTCAGATACAGCAAAGTTATACCTGCCAACCATTCATGAAAATGTGCTACAATTGCCTTGTCACCAAGGGTCTGGGCAATGTTTTCCAGAAGAATTCCAACACACCAAGACCAAAGCATAGGTTCTTCAAAATCCCAATTTGAATTCAAGGAATCAACCTGGTAAAGCTCCCAGAGTTTTGTCTTTATCTCATCCTTATGAGTTGAAAATGCCTCAAAGTCAAGCAGTATGACATTTGGCTCTCCTTTAATCTGC
>JAHJEM010000127.1 GCA_018825425.1 Nanobdellota archaeon
AAGTTCTGGAGATATGGAAATTGAGAGAGTAGTTTAGATTGTTCTTAGGCTTAACCCATTTCTTTTAGAAAACTTTATAAATCAAAATCATGTAGATAATCCTATGCACGGAAAAAGGGGCTTAAGCCCATTGATAGCAACAGTTCTACTTATTGGTTTTGCAGTGGCTCTAGGTGTAATGATCATGAGCATTACTCAGCCCTTGGTTAAGGGTTCTTGTGATGAGATCAATGCGAACACCGCCAGCTTCTGTAAACAGGGCAATATACTCTATGCAACAGTTGATGCAGGTGATGGCAAATTGAGCGTGTGCAGGAATGTCAAGATAGATATTGATGCAATAGAACTCACTTGCCCACGCTAGATTTCTAACAGAAGATTTATTAAACCTACAAGTATCACTTGAGTGAAGATGAAAATATCCTTGTTCATTAATAAATCAGTTGAAGAAAATGCATCTAATTATTTTGAACAAGCCAAAAAAGCCAGAAAAAAACTCAAAGGCGCAAAGAAAGCCCTTGAGATTTCCCAAAAAAAGAAGGCCTCCCAAAAGGAGGTTGTAGTAAACACCCCTGAAAGAAAAAAAATAGTAAAAAAAGAATGGTTTGAGAAGTTCAGATGGTTTGTTTCTTCAGAAGGATTTTTGATAATTGGCGGACGCGATGCAACTACCAACGAAATTGTAATAAAAAAATACACTGACAAAGAAGATCTTGTGCTCCACACTCAAATGGCTGGAAGTCCATTTGTAATCATAAAGGCAGAAGGCAAGAAGATTGATGACAAAACTCTTGATGAGGCAGCAGTATTCACTGGAAGTGTTAGTGCGGCTTGGAAAAACGGTATGAGTTCTTCACTTGTTGAATATGTCAAGCCCGATCAAGTAACTAAGGAAGCCAATGCAGGAGAATTTCTGCCCAAAGGCGCTTTCATGATCCGTGGCAAGACACAACATAAGACTGTCCCTCTTGCATATGGAGTTGGAATATATAAGGATAAGATTATGGGCGGGCCAATAACTGCAATTGAAAAGAATTGTGAAAGTTTTGTTGAGATTGTTCAAGGAGCAGAGAAACCCAGCGATATTGCTAAGAAAATTAAGTCAAAGATTGGTGGAGAACTTGATGAAATAATTAGAGCGCTTCCTTCAGGAGGTTGTGTTCTTAAGAAAAGGGATAGTGAAAGAGTAAAAGAGATGATTGCACGTTCAAAGTATAAGGAGAGCAAATAATCATTCAACTATCTCATCCAATTTCTTATGAATAATATCAAATGATTTGGTGAAGAAATGACCATCATTTACATAAGTTGAATGGTCAAAACCCGTTGCCCAGGGCCTATTCCCAACAGTTTTGCTGATAAGCGCCCATCTTTGTACTTCCAATGCATTCCACGCGCGTCTATATTGTTCGCTTGGATCAAAGAGCATAATACCTTGCACTGCAGGATATTTGTCAGGAGAATATTCTTCCAATACAGTGTTGGTGCCGTTTGAGTGACCAAAGATATAAACTGAGTCACCCAATGATCTTTGATCTGGAAATTGAAATATAGGTTCATAACCTTTTTCTTGAATAAATTCTTTCAGGAATCCATACATTGCTCTGGCTTGCTCAGGATGAGTTGCCAAGACCATTTTAAATCCTTTAACCAAAGTTATGCTGCTCATTGTGACAAGATAAGCCAATCCTCAAGTTCAGGATTGTATTTCCAACTACTGTTGCGGTTACTGTGTGGCGATAATCGAGATACAGAATTCTTCTTGATTACGATATGCACAAATAAGGGTATGATTATATAATATATAAATCTTATGACAAATATTGCATCCACAAGATGCCTAAAGCAAGAATTTACGCTCTTACCACATTTGCGCGTTTAGGATTGGCAAAAGGATTCTTGACTCTTTCGATGAAATCCCCTTTTGCAGACCAAAGAATATTAAGAAGCAAAGGAAACATTCCTAGTCTTATCAACTTGTATGGGAAACGAATTAGTCTTTTCTTGTCTTTGTAGAAACTTCTTAGTAATTCCTCTTTTATTTCCAACCACTCATCATATGTATACTGTGAAACCCTCTCGTTTGCAAACATTATGGTCTCATTTGGTTTTATCTTACCTGCTTTGACAGCGTCGTCCCACAACTTTGATCCTTGGTAATATCCTAGGATGTTTATGTTCATATAATCCAGAGGAACGCTGTTTACAAATTGTTTGTTCACCTCAAAGTACTTTTCATCCTCTTGTGGTGCTCCAAGCATCATGTAACCAAATGTTATTATACCTGCTTTGTTGCAGAGTTCAATTGCTCTTTTGATTTTCTTAATATTTGTTCCTTTATTGTAAAAATCCAGAACATCTTGATTAGCGTTCTCGATTCCGAACATTATCATAAAGACGCCAGCTTTTCTAAGTTTCTTGAAGAACGAATAATCTGCTGACTCAACCCGTCCTTGTACCAACATCTTGAGCTTGATTTTCTCTTTGATCATCCGATCCATGATCTGAGTCACTCTTTTCTTGTTGGCCAAGAAATTATCATCATAGAAAGCAACATACTTATACCCATTTGATTGGATCTGCTTCAGTTCAGAAATAACATTATCAACTGATCTTTCGCGGTATTTGAATAATCCTTTGTGAGTGCAGTAGTCACAATGGAAAGGACATCCTCTGCTGGACATGATTCCTGTAACACCTTTTACCTTGAATCCGAAAAAGACCCCATAATTCTTATCTGTTGCAAGACTAAATGCAGAATGAGGATTCTTGTTCAAGTCTTCTGCTTTAAGCATTCCTTTGGTATCAATAATTTTTCCTTTGTGCTTATACACCAAACCTTGAATATCATCCAGTGGCTTTTTGTTAACAAGTCTTTCAACAATCTTGTCTATGCATACTTCTGCTTCACCCACGGCAACCAAATCAGATCCTGGAATATAGTTTCTTGATAGGCTGCAGTAAGGACCACCACAGATAATGATTTTGTTTTTGTCTATTCCCCGTATGAGTTTAATTATCTTCTTTACATTATCCAATGCATCTGTGTAACAAGATATGCAAATGATGTCATTCTTCTTGATAATACTCTCGAATTGTTTTTTTGTCAATTGATCAACATTGAGATCAATGTAGTTTACTTTATGGCCTTTCTTGATCAAGGGCGTTGCAAGATACATCAACCCAAGTGGTGGAGCAATGCTGTCAATACCTTCCCATGCTTTTCCAAACTTTAGCTCTTTAAAAGGCGGATGCAGAAGTAATATGTTTTGTTTTATCATGACCAATTCACTTTAATACATGAACTTGAAACTAGTTTATATTTGTTGCGGAATATTTGACATGCAAATATATTCATCAATAGAAAATTTATTCAACATCTGTTAATGTAAATCTAGCAGGTTTGTACTTGATCGGATTATGGTCCATGCCTGTAAATCCTATTCCAGGACCGCCATTCATTACATCAAAGTTCCCTTCGACTCCTGGTTTGGCTAATGCCATGTCATATCGCATGACACCGAGTGTATCTGTTGGTGTGGCATTCGGATCTGCATCATTAAAACCATACTGTTCTGTTGCTTCTCTGTAAAGTCCTCTATCAAACCATAACGGCATTCCTTTTGGAAGAGGGATGCTTTTTATTGGAGACCATTTTGGAAGAGGAATATTTCCTTGGACATCCCAGATATTGATGTCACCAACCAAGACTCCAGGACCATCATGCTCATTGAGACGATCAAGAACATAGGTCACTTCATTTTGTCTTAATTTGAGTGCTGTCCAGAATGGACCTGCTGTTGCTTTGAAACTATCAAACCGTACAGGTAGTATTTCTCCTTGAGTTGTTCTTACAGGATAGATTATTGAAACAACATTCTTAGCTGCAATTCCAGGAACAGTATGTCTATTACCTGTAAAAGGATTGGTAAATTCACAAGGCGTGTAATATGTTGAGACTTCATGTTTTTTGTCAGATCTTACACCTGCAAGAGTATATCTGTCATTGCCAACATCACCCAAGTATATGTTATGATCCTGAAGAAGTTCCTGAAGTATGGGAACTTGGTGTGGACCATCAACTTCATGAAGAAAGAATATATCCGCGTCTTTGACAACTCTTGCTACAAGAGGTATATCTTGGTTCTGGAGATTATTTCCTTCTGGCAGAGGTCTTTGGTCTTCTGGATTGCGCTTGTTATGCCAACGAGTATAACTTCTAGAGGGAAATCTAGCTAGACCTAGAGGCCATCCTCTACCTACATTCCAGTTTATGACTTTTACGTCTTGTTCTAGTCCCATTTTAGATAGGTTAATCTATATTATATTCAGTATTTTGATGTGAAAGTAAGTATTTAAATGTTTCGGTATTTAACCACTTTTAAGTGGTGCTTTATAAAGATTTAAAAATAGTTTATTGCAGTTTATAATGAATCAAAAGTAACTTGAAGAGGGTTATGGTCCATATACCGTTCAGCAAGCCCTTGAATAGCTATAGGCGCAGCAGCCACATCTGATTTTAAACCGTGTGTAAACGCGAAATCAAAGCGATATTTGCCATTAACATGAGTGGGTTGACCTGGGAAACCTGCCGCGTCTTGGTAGCCCCAACCTTGCGTAATACACCTATATAATGTCTTATCTTGAGGTATTAGAAAGGTCCCGCCTGCTCTTTGGAGCAGATTCATATCAGCGATAATTGCATGCGGTTTTGAGCGCACGTACGCAGTCAGATGATTAACCATCTGTACAGCTTCAGATTGTCTTACCCCTAGAAGGCCCCATAACGGCCCTGCAGTAAGTTTGACACTGGCAAGGACAATCTTATCAAGATCCAGCACAATTACACTCTTGTTTCCGACTGTAGGGGCAGGAAACCCCGTTTCACCCACAATAGCCCCACTTCGAACAGAATAATTGTGGGCCTCAAAGGGCAGATCTGGCCGAATTAGAGCACCTGAATAGTTATCTTCGTATTGATCAGAGACCCAAGTCATATAGAGTACAGAATGCTCGTTTTCTATGGTTTGGGCAAGGGCCTCTAGTTGAGCCGGTCTGTCTAATTCATGCAAGAAAACAACATCCGGGTTTACTTGGCCTATTGCTTCTGAAACTATAGGAATATCTCGATCCTGGAAATTATTCTTATGCATATGATGACCAACTTCCTTGAAGTATTTCCAATAATTGGGATGGATCTTCTTTATGGTCCAATCTAGTCCAACATTCCAGTTCCAGATGTTTAAGGCCATATCTAATGGAAATTAATGGTGTAATTAAAGTATTATGGTTATGCACACATTTATTGATTATACAATATATTTGTTGTCCAATAGTTAATAGCACTGGACATGTGCGCGTAACCTATTTATACTTTACAACATCATACGCTTAATGAGCCTTAGAGCTGTTGTAGGGAAATCAAAGGAGGCAAATACTCAGGCCATGCTCTATGCTTTTGAGAATGCGCCTGCGCTTGTCATAGATTGTGCCAACTTTGCAAATCCACATAGGTTTTCGGCCCACATTCCTTTGGAGAAGTTACATGAAGTGTTTGTTGTAGAGGTAGAACTAATCTATACTCTACGGGATGCATTAAAGATTGCACGAAAGCATCTTAAGGAATTGAATGCAAAGACCCTGATAGTCACAACATTCACTTATGTGTTTAACTATCAGGATAAACGCGAGAATGCAGAGATCTTCTTGCATGCTTGGGAATTGCTTGCAGAATTAGGAAAAGATTTTGATGTGCTTGTTGCAATAAAAAAAGGAGGTGGTCAAGAAAGGTTCTTGAGGGTTTGTGATGGAGTTAAATTATTATCGAGCAAAAAATAACAACGTTGGCGCATAAGGCTTGGGGGTTGGCCCCTCCGGGGTGGGCCGTAGAGCAAATCCTATCAGGATTTGATCGTATGCCGCCAAAGTAGTTGTTATTTTTTGCATATACGGCAACAACAAAAATGATTTCGGACGGCCATTTCTTCGCTGCACTTCGAAATGTCCTACTCGGCACCCCGACGGTCACAGCAATTTGTGTGAAATTGCTGGGACTCCCAGAAATCTACGATTTCTGTGAGGGGCAACCCCTGCCTCGCCCTCACCATTGTTGTTGCCTTAATCGCAATAATATTAATTCAACAAAATTAAACTGAGGTAAAAACGTGGGACATACTGTTTGGAGTCAGAGGATTTGTTCGGATATTATGCTCAATGAACTAAGAGCATATGGAAAGGCATTAAAAAAAGATGATAGAGAGTTATACGAACAACTATTGAAACTCCCCCTAAAACATCTTGGTTCAATATCCTATGCAAGCAGTCTTCATGTGTGGGCTTTCCTGCTTTTATCAATCATTCTCGAACAAGACAAGAAGATAGAACAACTAAAACAATCACTCCACGATGAAAGCCTGGTTAATAGATGCGTATCGGAACAAGAACTCGATTGTGCTCTGGTTAAAGACTCCTGAAAAAGACATTCGGATAGAGAAGAGATTCCAGATGAACATCTACATAGCTGACTCTGGAAAAGATTTCTTGGAAAAACACAATATAAAACACACAGAAGTAAAAAAACAGAACTATCTTCGAAAGACAAAGACTGTTTTCCAGATTCCAATATACAATCTTTCTAATTACGTGAAATTCATTCGTTTTATCGAGAAAAAGACAAGATACCGCATCCCATTATACAATGCAGACATAAAACCAGAGCAATTCTATCTCTACAAACACAATCTAAAACCATTCTGTGCAGTTCATATAGAAGATAGCAAAAGCCAATATAACAAGACCATCACTCCTCTCCAAGAAGATGCCCAAGTCCACCTAAAAAAGATGGAAATCACAGTGATTCCCGAGAGCGATATCCGTGCAAACAAAGACACTCAAGTAAAAGCAATCATAATCAACAACATGAGGTACCAGGGAGATGAAAATACCCTTCTGAAAAAGTTTGCAAAAGAATTTATCCAGAATGATCCTGATGTCATTGTAATGAGTTATGCATTCTCAATGCTTCCCTTTCTCCAAAAAAGGATGCAGCTCCATAGCATTGGCTGTCCTTTCCACAGATGGGACTCACAACCAATAAATTACAAAGGAGGAAAATCATTCTTCACATATGGTGTTGTACGCTATCAAGACTTTGCCATACGTCTTCATGGAAGACTCCTTGTCGACACAAGCACATCAGTCGGAAGCCTATGCGACACAGAAGCCATAATGGAACTCTGCCAAATATCCGGAACATGTTTCCAACAACTCGCAAGCAAAAGCTTTGGAGCCGTATTCCAATCCAGTCTTGTACGCCAGATGGTTCAACTTGATCTTCTGGTCCATTACAAGACTAAGCCCATAGACAAACCATTCTCCATGTACCATCTATTGAAAGCTGACAGAGGAGGACACGTATTTGATCCAATAGTAGGATTTCACAAGAACGTTGCAGAGATAGATTTTTGTTCCATGTACCCTTGGCTAATATACAACTACAACATAGGTTCAGACTGCATTCAATCAGATGAACCACCTTTCCAGAAGGTTCCAGGAGTTCCAATAAAAGTATCTCTTGCAAGAAAGAGCCTTGTTCCTCTTGCAGTAAAACCTCTTCTTGACAAACGAATGGAATATAAGAAAAATCCCACAACAATAAACAAGCAAAGAGCAGTAGGACTCAAATGGGTTCTGGTATCAAGCTATGGTTACCTAAGGTATCGCGAATTCAAATTGGGAATACCTAGCAGTCACATGGCAATATGCTCTTATGCAAGAGAGATCATAATCATGTCTGCAAGGCTTGCTGAAGAGCGAGGTTTTGAAGTTGTGCATGGAATAATTGACAGTCTGTACATCAAACCTGCCAAAGGTAAGAGCATGAGTGAAAAGAAAGTGAAAGACTTCTGCCGCGAACTCCAAGAGTTAACAGGCATTCCCATAAGTTTTGATGGATTGTTCCGCTGGATCTGTTTCTTGCCAAGCATTGTAGATCAAGACCGTCCTGTTCCTACCAAATACTTTGGAGCATTCAAATCAGGAGGATTAAAAACCAGGGGAATAGAAGTACGCCAGAGAACTCCGCCTCTCGTTGTAAAATATTTCCAGCAAAAGGTATTGGAGGAGATGGGAACTTGCAAGACCAAGAAAGACATCCGAGAAAAGATTCCGAAGTTCTGCAGATTGTTATACACAGTGATCAATGGGCTTCCAAAACTGGGTGCAAACTGGTTGAGTTGTCTAATGCGGGTGAGTAAGACTGATTACAAACATAATATTCCTCAGAAAAAGGCAGTGGATTCATTGAAGAAGAAAGGAATAATTGTCCTTCCTGGCCAGAACATAAAGTTCGTGTACCAAAGAGGAAATGTTGTGCTTCCAGAAGAGTACTCTGGCAAACCAGACATTCAGCAATACAAGAAACTCTTGGTAAAAGCATTGTGGGGTGTGCTCCAACCGTTTGGAATCACAAAACAGGATATAATCGATTATGCAGAACGAGAACGACAGAGTCGTTTGAAAGAATACCTGCTTCCACCGGTGATGCATATCTTTGTTCCGATGAAACGGGCAGATGAAGAAAAGAACAGAGCTGGATTAAGTGAGAAGAGACTACGTCAGCGTCTTGAGAAGCAAGGCTGGACAGTATGGCTAGGCTCAAGCATAGGAGTGACAAGAAAAGATGAAGTGTATCCGAATGTCCGAAAGAAATATGAACTACTCAATCGTCTGATTGAAAAGTATTTTCCAGGAAAGCTCGAAGAATTGCAGTATCTTTGCCATGCGCATCACGGAATTCCTGACTTTCTTTGCTATCGTCACGGCGTATTTAAGTTTGTTGAATGCAAGCTAGGACACGAACAGCTTAGTTCAAGGCAGCGAGTGTGCATTGCGAGACTCCAAGAGATGGGATTCGCAGTTGAAGTACATAAATTAGTCGATGATTGCACCAAGGCAAGAATTACTGAAGTGAATATTGTAAATGGGAAGAAGGTTTTGTTGGAGGTTCAGAGGAGGTTGTAGCTATCTTCTATAGACAACATCGTGATGCTCTATATCTTCAAATACGACAATATCATCATTATCAATTCTAAATATCAAAACAAAATGAGAATCCACATGTACTCTTTGAAACTTCTTCATAGTATATCTTAAATGTTTGTATCGATTAGGTTCTTCCTTCACTTCCAGCATTTTCTTGAGAATAATTCCAAATCTAAACTGATTCTTCTTTTTAATCGCCTTAAGTTTTTTTCTCAACTTACTGCTGGTAATAGATCTATACACAGTTTCAGTTCTCCTCT
>JAHJEM010000128.1 GCA_018825425.1 Nanobdellota archaeon
ACATAATTATATATATCTTCCGGGCTTAAGGCAATATAATTCAATAAAATGTGGAGTTTTTCCGAGGTGATACAAATGGATGATAAAGACCGCCTTTTTTTGGCATATTTGAGGAATAATGCAAGAATGAATCTGACTACCCTGTCAAAAAAGACCGGGATTCCTATAAGTACGCTTTATGACAGGCTAAAAGCAGGAGAACGGAGTGTGATTATCAAACATACCACGCTTCTCGACTTTGGAAGCATTGGATATGGCTGTAGAGCAAATATCATATTCAAGATTGAACGTGAAGCTCGCGAAGCTGTGCGGTTGTATTTATCCAAGCATACGTCAGTCAACTCTCTGTTCAAGATCAATAATGGATACGACTACATGATTGAAGCCATTTTTAGAAATATAAGAGAACTGGAAGATTTTCTGGAACTAGTGGATGATAAATTCAAGGTCCTGGATAAGCATGTGCATTATATAATTGAAGAGATAACCCGAGAGAACTTCTTGACAGACACGAATGTGAATATGGACGTGGCAGCGTAATCGCAACATTTATATTAACAGGCAGCAGGAAAAAAATATGAAGTGGAAGAAGTTCTTTACATTCAATAAAACCCGCAATATTTGGTTTGTTGTATCATTGCCATTGAGCGGTCTTCTCTCTCTAATCTTGCTTATGTTCATGGAAATGGGTTTCCGGTTTCATGTTCCCTTCCTGTCCTATCTCGTTTTGAGCGTGATAGTGAGCTATGTCATAGGTTTTATTATGGACTCGTTGCATTCTAGCCTCGAAACACCTCATCACAAGAAGATATTCGTCGTACTGAAAGCAGTTATTGCAGGTTTTTCGATACTTGGACTATTTGCACTATTTGCAGCAGCTGCACTAAGCACTGTAGCGATCAAAAAGCCTGCTATCTATCTTTATCCAACCACAGATTCAGTTATCGACGTCAAACTCGAAGTTAATGGCAGGATTACTCAGGATATTCCAAAGTATAATTGCGGTTGGAGAGTTTTTGCCTCAAAACAAGGTATTATTAAGGAAAATACTGCCCAATTTGATTATTTATTCTATGAGGCAGAATTGAAAAATATTGAGCTCCCAAACAATGGTTGGATTGTTGAATACTCTGACTTGGAAAATTGGTTTGATACACGGCTTCCAAAGCTAGGTCTGAATGAAAAAGAACTCTACCAATTCAAGGAATACTGGATGCAAGAGTTGAAACCAGCAAAATATTATGAAATCAGACTGCTTTCCAAAGAATTCTTGGTAAATAATATGAATTTGGTTATTGATCCAAAACCAGACACACTTATCCGACTGAACTTCTACTTCAAACCACTTGATAAACCACATGAACTAAAAGAACCAATTATTGTTTCTCCTAAACGAGAAGGTTTTGTGGTCGTGGAATGGGGCGGAATCTTAGCATAATCTTGTTCACAAATTAAGACAAAACTTCAGTCAGTACGTATATCTAACATTGTTTTTCACTTCTAAAGGATTCAGTTGTTCTTTAGGTGTTTCCTTGCTACAAAAAATAATTTAAAAAAAAGAAAAGAATCAAGCCTCTTTAGGCTTGACAAATGCAAGTATTATACCAACAACAACCGGCACAAAAACAATTATCCACCCTATCCATATTGCAGTCATGGGATAGCCTTCATAAGGTACTTTGATATCCTGTATCACTGATGTCACCAAAAATACAAGCATAGCAATTGGAATCACATACTTGATGCAGTAATCCCACCACACTCCAAGCTTCCAAGAACTTGTGCTATTGATGAACTCTCGCATCTTCTTGGCACCATAGACCCAACCAACTGCTATTGAACTCATTATACCTACAAGTACAAGTCCATAGTTGGTTATGAAGTGATCAACAAGATCCAAGTAATACAATCCCGCTCTTGTAACAAATAAGAGACCTCCGATCAGACCGATTCCGCATACCACAAGAGCAACAATCGGCTTCTTGACTTTTTTGGTTGCATCAAAAATTGCTGTGTTCACTGCTTCAACAAGTGAGAATGCACTGTCGATTCCCAGTGAAAGCAATGTTACAAAGAACAGTATTGAAAATAACCAGCCTACGGGCATCAATGACAATGCTTGGGGAAACACGACAAATGCGAGTCCTGGTCCGCCAGTAACAACCTCTGTAACAGGAGTAATTGTAGTGGCTGACATATAACCAATAACAGCAAATACTACAAACCCTGCAACAATGCTTATCGCAGAATTTGTAACTGCAGTGATTACTCCGTCCTTTGTTATGTCTTGGCTCTTCTTATTGTATGAGGCATATGCAATCATTATTCCGAATGCCAGACTCAATGTGAAGAATATTTGAGAGATTGCTGCAATCCAGAGTTCTCCATCCAGAAGCGCCCTGAAATTTGGTGTAATATAATATGCGATTCCTGTTGCTGCTCCCTCAAGAGTAAGTCCTCGAACCAGAAGCACAACCAGAAGTATTGCGGGAAGAGGCATTGTCACCATGACAACCTTTCCTGCACTCTTGACTCCTTTCCACACGCAGAAATAAATCATGACCCACACTGCAATAAGTGCAAGCACAAGTGTCCAATTAAGTCCTCCTATTTGGCCAATGCCATCACTGATATTAAGCACATCAGTATAGAAAAAACTTTTTGCATCATCTGCCCAAGGCACTTTGTCAAATGAAAATGATCTGATCAGATATATGAGTGACCAGGCCATAACAGCAGCATAATATGTCACAACAATGAATCCAGAGTACACTGCTCCGACCCCTATGCCTCTTAGTCTACCCTTAATAGCTGCAAAGGCTCCAACTGCTCCTTTCTGAAGCTTCTGCCCCAGTGCGAATTCAAGCCATAGCAACGGCAATCCAATTACGATAAGCGCGATTAAGTAAGGTATGATGAATGCACCACCACCATATTTGTAAGTCAGATATGGGAATCTCCAAAGATTTCCTAATCCTACTGCAGAACCTATGGCTGCAAATAGAAATACCATTCTAGAAGACCAACGATCTCTCATTTAATACCACCCCACATGTTTTTAATATGTTTTAATATGCTATCTGCATATTCAATTGTATTTAAAGTTTTTCCAAAACTCATCCAGAATAGGGTATTTTGGGCCAAAAGGACCATATCAAGGCCTATAGCACAGCAAGCTTTATAAATGACTGGTTTTTCCAGAAAGTTCATGAAAGTATTAGCATTCAATAAATGGGACTGTTCTGAAATCAAGGTACATGATCCTGGATTAAAGAATTATATCAACGTGAATCCTGTGATTGTTCCCAAGACTGGTGCCCGATATGCAGGAAACAAGTTTCATAAGAGCAAGCTCTTCATAATGGAGAGATTGATCAATAAAGTGATGATTCCTGGCCATAAGGCCAAAAAGCACAAAATATCATCTTCTCTACTTACTGGAAAGGCAATCACTGCGTATAAGATTGTTGAGAATACGCTGAAATTAGTTGAGTCAAGAACAAAACATAATCCTATTGAAGTATTTGTTGCTGCTCTTGAGAATGCTGCACCAAGAGAAGAAATTATCACAATTGAATATGGTGGTGCAAGATATCCTAAAGCAATTGAGATGGCACCTCAACGAAGAGTCGATCAAGTTATGAAGTATATGACTCAAGGAGCTTACCAGAAATCATTTAATTCTAAGAAAAAGATTGAATCTTGTCTTGCTGAAGAGATCATTGCAGCATACAATCTGGCTCCTACATCCGTAGCTATTTCCAAGAAGCTTGAATTGGAAAGACAAGCTGATGCTAGTAGATAATTGCGGGTTGATACGTTCTATTGTGGGTTGATAAGTCTGGATGAGTACGTTATACGAAACCTTTAAAAACGTACTAAAGCAATATTTCTGATATGCCTGAATTAAGAGATATAGTCTTAGATGATCTTAAGAGAAAGAGAACTCCTGAAGAGATTCGAAAAGGTCTTCTGCGCTTAGGATATCGTATAGAAGATATTGAAAAAGCAATTGCTAGTGCAGAGAAGATGTATGGTAACGCCAGACCAAATAGTCTTCTGACTGTGGGACGATTAAGTGATAGAGATATAGACCAAGATGTTGAACTCTTGGAGAATGAAGTATTATCTCATGATTATGATATCAAACCAGAAGAAAAAAAAGGTCCAAACTTTCAGATTCTAAGCATCATGTTACTCATAGTATTCATCTGGTTGGGAATTGCTTTTGCATTCATCTGGGCTCCAAATATCGACTTTGACAAGCTAAAGGATATGGTTATTGATGATGACCAATATGATGATGACTTCTTGAAATATTGCAAGGAAGAAATGGCAAATTATGAGATGTATACTGAGGATGAGTTGGATACGCTATGCAAGAGTTCTGACCCTATTGCAAGAATTCAATACGTTGAGAACACAGATACCCGAAAGATATGTCAAAAAGTCGCATTTGATACTGAAGAAAACAAAAAATGTGGAAGACAACTATACTATATAATCGATGAATACATCAGGAGTCAAGCCACTTCCTAACAAACTTTATTTCTTCTTCAACCTTATCCTGATAACTGTGCCAACACTCAAGTACTACCGGACAATCCAATGCCTTTATAGGTTCTAATTGCTCCAATTTTTCTTGGGCAAGATGTAATGGGATATGATCCATATCATCAACGCGTGCACTTAGATGCACTGCAACAATCTTGTCCTTAAGTAGCTTGACCAGGTTCTTTACCTCATCTTCAGAGTGAGACATCGCGTGTGCTGTATCAAGCACGAACTTGAAATTAGGATTCTCATCAAGAATCTTTTTCATCTGATCGGCATTGACTTTATGCACATCCCTATCATTTTCAAGACAACAATCAAGCTTGCACTCCTTGAAAATCTGAAAGTCTTGAATGGAGTGTGTATGAAAAACAATGTATTTTGCATCTAGCAAGCTTGCAACCTGCTTTAATTTGTCAATGACTTCTGCAGTGTACCGATCATTTCGATAGAAAAAATTAACAGGTGCATGTAATGCGAGATACTTATATTTTTTGATTATCTTGAATCCGTCCTGACTTAGCTTAAAATTTACCAGAACATCCAAGAAAGAGGTGCCGATTTCAATCCCATCAACATCATGTTCACTGACTTTCTTGATTGCTTCGTTGACATCACTTCCTCGTCTGGCAAACAAGCCCGTATTTAGAAGTATTTTATTGTTCATAGGATGAGGTAGGTGGCTAGAGTATTAAAATGTTATTGTCTATAGGTATACTGTGTCGGTCAAGGTATAAATTGGAAAATCTAAGCAGGTAATTCTTCAAGATTCATGCTTGGCTTATCCAAGTCATCTGTTGCAATCCTTGGACACGCAGTGTTTACATAGAAGTCAATGAATGGAAAGTTCTCTAGATTGTTGATCTCGTTTGCGATTAAGAAATAGAAGTTCTTTTGTGGAAACCGTTTTCCCAATTCTAATGCTTGCTCAATCTTTTGTTGGCCGGGTTTGGTTGTAATAAGAACACCAATACTTTTTGCAGTATTAAATGCTTGTATCAGACCTGTTCTTGGCTTTACGGTAATATGTTCATACTTCTTGCTCAAGGGATTATATGAGAAAATAGGGATGTCATTCTTCATAGCAAGAGCTTTTGGATGGAAGCTTCCATCTCCAACATATAGTATCGCTTGTACTCCTGTGAACTCTTGGATATTGCATCCAAGAATCTGGCCAGGAACCTCAGTGTGCTTGGCCTTAAAGAGCTTAACATGTTTACCTGCATCCTCCAGCTGGGTTTTCATATGATCTAACTGGTTAAGATACTGCGCTGTGGTAAACAAGCCAATTGTTTCTGGAAGATCATCTATAAATTCTTTTGGAAACTTGATGTTTACAAGATAATTCACGTCAACGTATACTACTTTCATGGATTAGAGAAGGAATGGAGAGTTTTTAAAGCTTGTCCAAATAGTGAAGAAATTTGAAATGCTCCTTTGCACAGTCCCTGCAATAGGTGCTGGTGATGTGTCCGCGTATTCTGTGAGTTGCGGGTTTCTTGCAGATAATACATTTCTTTTTGCTATCTGCTACCTTTTTTATCTCCTTATGCAGCTTTTTTACTATTCGGCTCATTTTACTTAAGTTATAACCCTAAAAGTATTGGCTTCACGGATGTATGAGCTCATGCCTCGACCCATATTGTATGCGTGCTCATTTACAAGTTCTGCCAAAAAATCAATAAATGAAGGTTCTCTTTCATAAACATAGATTGTAACATTAGTGCCGATTTGTTGCTCTAGATAACGAATTGCTTCTTTCTTGCCGCCAAGCTCATCAATGAGCCCCATTTCAATAGCTTCGCTTCCTAGATAGAACATGCCTGTGGCCGCATCCCTGACTGTTTCTTCCTCAAGTTCTCGGTTAAGAGCCACTTCTTCGATGAAGAAATCATGAAGTGTATCAAGCTTTCCTTGGATGATCTCTTCCTCTTCATCTTCCAATTCCCGAAATGGGACTCCTGCATCCTTATATTTTCCAGATACAAGTCTTTTATATGAAATATTATACCTATTTAGAAGGTCGGGGAATTCGAGGTATGAGCCATACACTCCAATTGATCCTGTGATTGACATCCTGTTAGCGATTATGTGATCTGAGCTGGTTGCAATCCAATAAGCACCACTAGCTCCAACCTCGCGAATCCATGCAACACTTGGTTTTCCAAGTTCTTTTACTGCTTGAGATATCTCATCACTTGCAACTGGGCTACCACCAGGACTGTTTATTTCTAGTATCACACCCTTAACTTTCTTGCTATTCTTTGCTTTTTCTAGTTTTTCAATTATCTCAGTTGAGTATGCTCCTTCATTCTGGAACATGGATCCTGCTTTTGTTCCGGTAATCACTCCTGTAATTGGAATCTGGACAACATTTCCTTCAATTATTTCTGGAGAGAAAGTGTTTGAAATGCTTAGTATTGATGCAGTGCATGAACTAATCAAAAACAAGGAAATTAGTATTAATATACCATAGATAGTTTTAGGTCTGTTTTCCGGAGCAGTTTTTTTTGCCATTTTTTATTGATTATGGATTTTCAATTTATAAGCTTTCTTATTATGAAGTCGAGGCTAAAACTGCTGGCTTTAGCCAGCAGATACAGACTCGATCCACTCGACTTCATAATTCCAGAAACTTTGTCTCCAATATTACGAGGGCGTAATACTCTCAAATTTGATATTTGAGAGTTCCGGAAATTTGTGCTCTCTGCACAAATTGCCGTTACCCCCCGCTTTAGCGTGGGGATAGCCCGAGTATATAGATTGAGAGGCAAAGTTTCCGTTATTGACGTCTCTCGATTGTTGTTGTATTAGTTAACTGTTCAAGTAGTGCCTTTCGGTTCAATGCAATAAGCAAGGGTTCAATAAACCATAATATGTAAAATGGAAAGGTTGGAATGCCAATTAGGCTTCGGATCATGCACTTACCAAAAGTAATGTCTCCATGTACCTGGATTCTCATTATCATCATACCAATAGTCTGCTTGTAATAATATTGGAATAGGGTGAAATACACAAAGAACAGGATCATTATTATGAACATGATGAAGCCTATCTGATTTGGAAGGCTTGATTCAGCTAAAGAGACAGCATCATTAAAAGAACCTGAAAAATATGCACCTAGTACACCTGAAAATGGATTTAAAATTACAAACGCAAGGACAATTACATCAAAAAGTGCTGCAATGACTCTTTTGGTAAGACTTGCTTCTTTTGTTTTAACTTTATTTCCAGGAAGTTCCAATTCCCACGGCTCTTTTTTCTTCAAGATGAACTTAATGAGATAACTGGCTTTTTAAATGTTTTTGTCGGGGAGATTGTGGTTATTTTTTCGCAACATATATAAAGCGACTGTTGTTTTGAAGTGGTGATGGGACGAAAAGAAAAGGAAGAAGCAGCAAGAGAAGAACAGATTCAAGAAGAGATTCGGAGAGTAAAACTTCCACGGGGGAAACAGACCATAGGATTGCTAGAAATGCGTCTAGGAGGCAGTAGATGCAAGGTCCGATGTCTTGATGGTAACACTCGTAATTGCCGCATTCCAGGAAGATTGAAAAGACGGCTTTGGGTTAGAGAGAACGATATTGTTTTAGTCGAACCATGGGAATTTGGTGGAGATGATAGAGGAGATATTATCTTCAAGTACAAACCAATTCAGGCCCAATGGCTGAAAAGGAAAGGTTATCTTGATAAGTTACAGGATACAGATGAATTCTGAGTGAATTATTTCTGATTACTAAAAAAGCATACAATGCGAACCCAGTTCGCATGTACATGTGAATGTTCCATTCGCACTGTACCTCGATGTTTACATCAGGGATAGGTTTCCTTTTTTAGAAGCAACAACTTCGCTTCAATGTGCCCTTATGCTTTTTTATGTACCAACATACTTCGTCCTTTAGGGCGAAGTTGTTGATTTTTGTTATTGATCTGTTCAAATATTGCCATCGAAACCCTTAAATGCCTCATAAGTATCCCTTCTATTATGAAAGCTTCAGATTACTTACTAATCATTGTACTGATGTTCATAAATCTGATTGCAGTGGTCTATATATCATTTCATATGGTACACCTGGAATTCTTGGTGGTTCTCGTGCTTGGAATTCTTGACGTCTGGTTCATAATTGAGAAACAGTCACAGGGGACTGCAATCACATTCTTTAGCGTCGCATTACTTAATGCTGCATTTCTATTTATCTGGTCGCTTGATATGATCTTTGCGATAATCAGCATAGTCAACCTGCTGCTAATCTATTATACGATACACTACATCCCACATCAAAGGACAGTGAGTACTTTGCTTACTCTACCAGGTGAAGAACCTATCAAGGCAAATCAGATCCTTACAAACTTTGAGGTCTATTATGAGGATCCAGAGTTCAAGCCGATTGAGCATGTAGAAGCAGATATTAATCGTCAGATAATTAGGTGATTTTGGATAAATGCCTATTTCTTCAAGGTCATATAGATGGCAAGTCCGATCACTCCAACAACAATTGCAGAGTCTGCTACATTGAAGACAGGCCACCATTTCAGATCAACAAAGTCAATGACATAACCATAGGTGATTCTATTTAGAAGGTTTCCCAGCACTCCCGCTCCAATGATAGTCAAGAATAGTTGTACTCTGCTATTACTTCTAACGTAATACCAAGCAATCACAACCAACGCCATTATTGAAAGAAGGGCAAGAAAGAATCCAAAAGCCTTAAGCATTCCAAAGCTTGCGCCAGTATTTTTTACTAGATGAAATGCAATCCAACCAAAATCTTTTCCAGGATATGTCAAAAAGGCAAGTTTTGTGATCTGATCAAAGATTAATATAGCTAAGAACACTGACGTGTGAAGTAATCCTAATTTGTTTCTGAATTTTGGCCTTTGTTTTTTCTTCATGTGTTCACAAAGGGTTGTTTTATTTAAAAGCTTTGTGCAATATTTTAAAACCAGTGAGATATTTCGCTCATACATGGCTGTTGACATCATAAATCCATACCAATACATGAATAATCATGATGGATTCCATCGTGTATCTGTAAAATTGACTACAAAGGTAATGGAATCATTCTATGACATAGAGTACCGTAATCTTGACAGGCTTGAAGCTATGGGGGACCAAGCTTTTTTTCTTCTTCCTAAGCACCAGGAATATCAGGATCTTCTATTGGAAGGTGCAATTCTTCAGAACGTATTGGGAAGACTAGGAAATTATCTCATGAAAGGTGAACTTCCAAGAATTTTAAGTTTGTATAGAGGAATATTTATTGATCGTCCGAAAGACACAAAAAAAGTCAAGGTAAGTACGATAGCTAGGATTCCAAAAGTTTATCTTGATGGAATGATGTGGTTTGCCTTTGGCCCGACATATCTGAGCAGACCTCACCTTGCGAAACAGACGTTGAAAGATGGTACGATTAGAGGGATGCAACTTGTCCAGACTCAAGAGGGAAAAGTAAGAAGGAATCTTGTATATAAAATTCAACTGGGCCTATTGCAGCATGATGAACTCCTTGTGGTCCACCCTGAAACCACAAGAAAGCCTGGGGAGAAATTCCAGCCTGTGAAAACTGTGCTTCGTGGCATATTGGACCTGCAGACTCAAATTGAAAAATCTGTACCTTATCTTCCATTGAGAATCTTTTACGAGAATCCTCGTCAGCGAAAATCTAAAATCATTGTGGATGTGGGAAATCCAATAATCATCCCACCAGACATTCCTCTAAATGGAGAAGGTGGCAGTCTAGAGCAGTTAACAAATCATCTTATGCAAGAAATGGACTGGGTACCAATGCAATAAATCTTGATCTACCACTGATACTTTTTCTCAGGTTTATTATCACTAGACATGGCTATCCGTTCAATGTGTTGCACTCTCTGACTTACACTGTCAAGTTCAGCTTGTATGGTCTCAAGCTTAGCCAGAATTAGTTTAACATCTTTGCTATCTGCAGTATCTTGACCCTGTAGCGAAGCAGTGATAGGTGGTTGAGAAGATTGAAAAGGTTGATGAGGTCTTGATTCAAAACCTGGATGAGAATCTGCTGACTCAGCAGGTGGTCCTCCAAAACCAGGAGGTGGACCCATGCTAGGTAGTCCCATCTCAGGACCTTGTCCTGGTGGTGGTAATCCAGGATCGTGATTGGGCAAACCCCATTCTGCAGGTGGACTGCCAGGATGATTTGGATCCTGACCAAATGGTGCGCCTTGTGGAGGGCCGCCTGGAAGATTGTCCCCTGCAAAAGGATCAGGCAGAGGCCCATCTTTCCTTTTTAGAAAGTCCATTAATCCCATTATTCTCTACTCTCCATTGCGTTTTTCATTACGCCTTCAGGCACATATTGGATTGCCTTGAACATGAAAGTTTTAGGATATATCAGAATGGTTCCTTTTCGCATACCAGTAACAAGGAACGGCATCATGTCTATACCTGCGACTTTTTGGATCATCATGGCAAATAGTGTGACCTTGATTTGTTCATTGGATTGCATCTTACCCCACATGCCTTCTTTGAACTGTTCAAAACTGATCTGTTCCTTGACATCCTCTTCAAGAGGTTCATACATCTTTCTGCTCAGGATTTCGACCGCAGAATTGTTAATCAATGCAAGTTCAATCTCTGACCTATTTAGTGTTATGTTAATCTCATTTAAGGTGAGTTCTTGGACAGAATCAAAATTGCTCATGTCAAATATTATAAGCTTGTAATCTGTTACAAGCATCAGATCAAGTCTGCCTTTAGCATAGTCTTCCTGTAGAAAGCCCAAATCATATGCTTCAAGCACGGTGGGTGGTGTGGTTCCTTGAGAACCCATTCCTGCGAGGATAATTCCATCATTGACCAGGAGGAATTTCTTTGGGCTGTTGGGAAATTTTGCCTTGAAATCATCTGCATCCTGGAAAACCATGATTCCAGTCACAAGCAAGAACAGGCCAAAGGCGATTCCAGCATACATCACCACTTTGAGAAATATTTTGAGAGCCTTTAAAACAACTGCTAAGACTAGAAGAATACAAAATCCGATCAAAATTAGTAGTCCTGTAAGCATAGTACACCTCTTTATTACCTTCTTACTTTGTTTTTGTATTTAAATGTTTCCGAGCAAAAGCACAATCATGAGCAAGAATGCAAGTTTCGCAGGTTGGATGCGTCTTGCACACGTTTTTTCCATGTTCAACGATTAATGCGTGGTATTCTTTGAAAAGCGTGACATCCTGCTTCAAACCAGTTTCAAACGCTTGTTTAACCTGATCATAGGAGTCGTCTGCTATGATTATACCGATACGTGAAAAGATTCTCTTGGTGTATGCATCCACAACAAAACTAGGCTTCTGGAAAGCATAAAGCAGGATAGAATCAGCGGTTTCTGGGCCGATTCCCTTGATATCAAGCAGAATTTTTCTTAAATCCTCTAGTTTTTTGCTCTTGAGATCTTCTATTGGATTGTCTTCTAGGAAATGTATCTGATTCTTAATTGATTTTGCCTTCTGATTGTAATAACCTGCACTGCGGATGAATTCAGCAAGTGCGTTCTGTGGAATCTGCTGGAGTTTTTCTTGATTTATCAGGTTATTTTTGCTTAGATTCTCAATTGCTTTTTCCACATTCTTCCAATTGGTATTTTGGGTCAGAATTGCACCAAGCATTATCTCAAGAATATCATTTTCTGTCTTTGGAGGTCCATTATGGTGCTTAGGAACATGCAAAGGCCTATCCTCTGCTTTTCCTGTTCGATTCTTTCCAGAGATGGGCCACCAGCCTTGGGGACCATAAGAATCATAGAATTTATTGAAGATTTTTTGGTACATTATTTCTTAGGCTTTATTCCATATTTTTCACAAAGTGCTTTAATCTCTCCTTTCACACCATCGTAATCATTACCCATTGTAACAAACACAAAGTTCTCTCCATAACGTGAGGCAGTTAGAGTCGCTACATACTCCATACCTTCTCCTGATTTACTCTGGTTATTCTGGAACTCTACCTTGGGTCTAAGGTTATACAAACTGAGGAGAAACAAATAGTCATCCAAATACATACACATGGACATTGTCTTATCCTGCCAATGGTTTTCCCATTTGACAGCAATATTCTGTATGTGTTGGGCATCTACTCTCTCTTTATCTCCTATTGATGTTATTGTTATATCCTTAAAGCCTGCCATATTCAAAATCCTAGAGCATGCAAAATCATTATTTGGTGGTTGGGGGTATAGACCAACAATCTTTGCAAATATTTCCCTTATGGAGTTTCCCATAAAGAAATAGACAAATATCAGAATTTATAACCTTTTCTATACTCTTGAAATGAGCCATAGTTCCTTCCTCTAGATGGGATGTGTAGGCTCGTAGCCTGCTCGATTTAAGAGTTCCGGAGACTTTGTCTCCAATATTCCGAGTCTGTTGATTCTCCACCCTTGAGGGTGGAGTAGGGCGAGCTGATTATTTGAGAGACAAAGTCTACGTTACAATTTTATGCTTTAAGAACATCTGTTTGCATTCTTCTGCTAGAACTCCTGAAACCACTTTTACTTCAAAACGTTGTTGTTTGAATAGGGGTGGTAGGTTCTTCATGTAATTGGCATAACCTGACTCATCAACACATGTTCCATATACCAATGTATTTAATCTTGCCATGACAATGGCTCCAAAACACATAGGGCAAGGTTCGTAAGTAGTGTATAGAATCGCTTCTTTGCGCTTGTCAAAAATCTTCTTTGCAATTTTGTTGAGTGCAATCATCTCTGCATGAGCTAGCTTGTTACCAGTAGAATATATCTCATTATGGCCTCTTGCAATGATCTTGTCGTCGAGAACAATTACGCAACCAATAGGCCAATTGCCTTTTTTGTGAGCTTTCTCTGCCTCTTTTAGGGCTTCTTTCATGTATTTCTCGTGATCCATGATATAAAAAGAATGGAGCATATATAAAAATTTATGTATAAGATTTAAGGCTTTGAGTCAAGATACTCATTTAGTTTTTCCAATGATTTTCTCCTCATGCTTATCATGTTCTTCTGGGCAGATTCCATCTCTGCAAAGGTTTTGTCATATCCATCTGGAAGAAAGATAGGGTCCCATCCGAAATTGGTCTCGCCTCGTGGTTTGACAAGAGTTCCTTTTACTTCTCCTGAAAAGAATTTGGTCTCTTTGCCATTAGTGTAGCCGATAATTGTTTTGGCAGTGATTTTATGATTAGGATATTTGCTTACAAGATCGTAAATACCTTGTGTTCCGAGAGTTTTTAACATCCACTTGATGAGCGGGCCAGGAAACCCGTTCAAGCAATCAAGATAGATGCTTGTATCCTCGCAAAAGAATTCTCCTTGCCTGACTTTGCAGGCCTCAGTTAGTTTTTCTTTGATTATCTTCTCTGGATCAATCTCTTGTATTTCAGGAAGATCAATATCAAGTCCTTCAATATCTGAAATTATTGTCTTTGCTTCGGCTAGCTTATTAGAATTTCCAGTTATGAAATACAAAGTCATAATGAAAAGAGAAAAAGGTTGTATAAAAATTTATGCAATCAGAACAGCATTAACAACAGTATCTTGTCCAGGTCTGCTTGTAATCCTTGCCTTTCCTTTGGCAGTCTCAACAATTGCACCCTTGGTTATGATACTTCGCCTTGCAAAATGTCTATTGGCAGGATTATCAGAAGTGCTTTTGATCTTTTCCTTGTAATGCTTCTTGGTCTTAGGATCCCAGACATTGATTGTGTCAACTGACAAAAGATTCTGCTTGATGTTTCCACCCTTGATTCTAGTCTCAGAGATTTTGGTCTCATCTAGCTTGGTATGTGTAGCAGTTCTTCCTTTCTGATGAAGCCTTTTGGTGTCAGTACGTTTGTACTTGCCTCCTGTTGGCTTTCTCTTTGATTTACTCTGAATTATTACCATAGGAGGCACAAGAACTGTGGTTGATTTATAAAGCTTTTGGGGGAAGAAGACTGAATTAGGGGCTGTGTTGATGAGATGTGATCCAATTATGTTGATTTAGAACAAAAGTTGTTGTTATATTGTTATACTGCCTATACAAGTCTTCTACCCCTCTACAACAACATTTATAAAGGGTTATTAAATTCTTAGACCTATTTTAGGTGATAACAATATGGAAGCTGCAAGACCTTTAGATGCGCTCAATCGCGCGAGAAACAAAAGAGTTCTATTGGAACTCAAGAATGGAACAACATACGTTGGATTGCTTAAGGCATTTGATATTCATATCAATATTGTCCTTGAAGAAGCAGAAGAAATCAAAGACGGTGAGACTAAACGGAAACTCGGAGTCTTGTTTGTGAGAGGAGACACCATCACAATCATAAGTCCGCAATAAATTTATTATACTTCAAGATGACAAAAGGAACACCTTCTATGGGAAAGAAGTCTGGAAAGAAGACACACATAATCTGTAGAAGGTGCAATGGTCATTCGTACCACGTACGAAAGAAGCGATGTTCTGCATGTGGTTATGGTGAGACCAAGAAGCGTAGAAGCTATACTTGGCAGAAGAAGTGATTATATTAATTTCTAAATTTTCTTTTTTCCTGACTTAACCGACTACATCTACGCCGAATAATACCTGCCTTAATATAATGAAGCAGATAAACAGAAGAATCAGAATGGAAGCACTCTTTTTCTTCAGATCCTCATGTCTAATCAGGAAGTAGAGTAGGAGCATTGCGGTTGCTATCTTTATTGGTAGGTCAAAGAATGTGATAACATTTGGAACAGTATATGTTGATATCACTGCGCCAAGACCAATACCTAGAAGGGGGTTAGTTATATTGCTTCCGATAAGTATACCTGCTGAAATATCTTGATTAT
>JAHJEM010000129.1 GCA_018825425.1 Nanobdellota archaeon
ATAGTTTGTTATGAAGTGAAAAGGTTTTTTTACAACAACTTTTAAAAACTAAGCTTGATTTTCCCTATTGATATGAAACTTAAGCTTCCTTCAATTGATATAGGCATTCTAAAGCAGAAGAAGAAGCCTTTACATATAGCGATCAATGGCAGCAGCCTCGAAGGATGGGTTGAGAAGAACTCAAAGACTCCTGCTCAGGCTGCTTTGAAGAATGTGGAGCAGATAAAGACATTTATTAAGTATCAGATAAGAAATGAGATTCCGATCATCACCTTGAATATCTCTACCGAGACTGAAGAAGAGGTTTCTGAGCTGACAAAATTTTTCAGGGAGCTGCTGTTTGACGAGGACATTCATAAGAATAAGATACGGGTCTTCATAATTGGCAAATGGTTTGATCTCGAGATGGAGTTGACTGATGTTTTCAAGAAGGTGATGGATGAGACTAAGGAATATGATAATCTCTTCCTCAATTTCTGCGTTAAATATGACGGACAGGAAGAAGTCCTCGGAGTGATAAAGCTTCTTGCGACCAAGGCAAAACTTGGCAAGCTGGATCTGGATGACTTAAACACCCAAGCAGTCAAGGAGAACCTCTATTCTTCATACTTTACGCCGCCTGAGATAATAATAGAGCCTTCCAAGACTTATTCAGGTTTACTGCTCTGGGATTCCAAAGGTGCAAAGATATTCCAGATGAAGAAGAATTGGCTTGACTTAACAACTGCTGACGTAGATGAAGCGATAGAATGGGCCAATAGGAAGTGATCCTAGTCCTCTAAGTATGGTGAGAGTTCTTTTTTAATCATATTCTGAATTCTTGTTATGTTGGGATTTGCAACTGACTGTGTTTTGCTCAGGTCCCTGATTATTTCTTCGATAGCTTTATCGTCGTCCATAAATATTCCTTTCTTGAGCTCTTGTATTGACATTTTATAGAAAAAAGATGATCCTTCACTGGCAGATAAGATAATATTGTATGCTTGATCAGATAGGTATATGCTATTGTCCTTCTTGCTTGTTAAGGAGCCATGAAGATCTGCATATTTGATCAAGCCAATATCCAGAGCTTGCTTACTTGAGGGTTGTGCTTTTTCAATTTTATTTCCAGGGATTTGAGATAGTTCTTCTTCAACAATCTCTCTAATGCTAATAAGAGGTTTTATTGTGATTTTAGCTAATGGTTTTGTCATAACTTTATCTTGTTCTATTGTCGATACTGTAATCTTTACAGGTGCCATCTCAGATATAATCCTCTGATAATACCCTGTCGAATCATTTGCAGCCCATTTACCCACTGCTTTCTTAACTATTGGCAAGTGCATTTGCATCGCGTAATTCTCCTGACTTGCAGTGTCTCCGGTTGCAAAGCAGGTAAGTGCTAAATCACCCCATTCTCCTGTCTCCATCAAGACGTTTAACCACCCCGCGTTTGTATACACACCAGTATCGCCAACTGGGATGATATCGCTTGTAGTGCCTGTTTTTCCAAAAGCAAAGTTTCCATACATCGAGTTTGGATTTGGCAGAACAAATTCCTGGCTTAAGCGACCATGTAAAGCCGCTTGTATGTATGGTAAGTTTTCTTCATCCAAGAATCTTACAAATTCAATATCATCCGGAAAGCTGAAATTCTTCCCATGGATGTTCATATGATTGATCACAAGAGATACCTTGCTCAGCGGATCCTTGATTATTCGACCATCGTTGAATATTGCAAAGCCATATGGCATAACTACAACTGATTGCTCGATTGAACCTGTAACACAAGAGTATGTATCGAAATGGATGCCTTTAACATCAACTCCAAGTGTTTCCATAACATTTATTACCATGTTTGGACCGGTTCTTAGTGATCTTGCATATCCGGAAAGAATGAATGGATCTCTACCCATAACATGCAGTAAACTATCTATTTCTGCATAATTTGCATCTCCGAGCTTTCGAATAAAATCTCCTGCGAGCAGGTTATTTGATCTGGCCAGGTGTTCGTACCAAGGCAGACGTCCAAGTGTTCCCTCGGGATTCTGCAATGACCATTCAGTCCCGTTGTCAAATATTTTTGGAAATGTTACAAAAGTTCTAAATTCTTTTCTCCCAGCATTCCTATCTACCACAACCTCTTTTTGAGAGATTTCACCATCCACAAAAAAATCATTGAGTTCATCTGTAGGATATAATAATCTCGGTTTCTGATCCATTGCGAATGCATAAACCAGTGGTTTAACAAAGCTTGAACCTGTTTGTTCTGTGTTCCTGATTAGCAGCCTTGCTTCATTTCCGATGTCTCCGCTTTGATATATAGCCTTAACTTTACCGTCTTCTGGGGAAATCACAATAAAAGCATATTCCTGACCTACTGCAAATTTCCTTTGTTCAACGAAGCTCTTCAGATCTTTCATTAATTGCAGGTCAAGGGTTGTATGTACTCTCGCCGAACCATACTTCCTGATAAATGAATCTGGTTTTATCAAATCAAAATCTTCAGATGGTATCTTTCTCTGTCTTAAACCTTCCTGCATATACATATTGATATAATCAAGCACATAAGGATAATCTGACTGGATTATATCCTTCATATGATTAAAATTGAAGGTATTAGTCTCGTTCATAACTTCAGCTGAATCAAGGGATGTGAAGACTCGATCTTTTATTAAGAAACCTTCTTCAACCATCCGATGCAGAAGAATTGATTGTTTTCTCTTGATTTCTGATAGTTCACTTTCTTCGTATGGATCCAGTTCTCCAGGGGCTTTTGGTATTATTGCAAGGAATGTTGATTCTGCAAATGTCAGGTCTCTTGGATCTTTGTCGAAGTAAAACTTTGCTGCATCTCCAAATCCACGTATACCGTGCTGAAAGTCACAGATCTCATTTAAGTAAAAAGCCAGCAGTTCATCCTTGGTATATACTTGTTCAAGTTCTAGTGCGACCAGTGCTTCTTTTATTTTTCTGGACAATGTCTTCTCGTAATTTCCTCCATTCCTGGGCAGGTGAAACTTTGCGATTTGCTGGATTATTGTACTTCCTCCTCGTACATACTTTCTCGCCCATATATCAGTCCAAGCGGCCTTCCCAATCGCCGGCCAGTCAAGGCCTGAGTGATTGTAATAATCCATATCTTCATTGAAAACCTCGATTCTAAGCAAGTGATCTGGAAATTCCTCGAGCTTGTAATGCTTATGAGCTGTTGAAATCGTTAGTATAGTATCCTCATGTACATCATATACAATCACGTCTTTTTCAGTCGTATCTGGAAACTGGCCGATCAGCATTCCGCTCGGGAGCCCTTGTGCAATTTTTTTGATAGGAAGAAAGAATTTGTTTTCTGCATTTGATTCCAAGGCTCGTTCTCTAAGAGTTGTTGGGCCATCTGAAATGACGGTAATCTGTGAATCCCCATTTAACAGTCCCCACATGGTCCGCTCAGCATAATACCTGTCCCAGAGATTCCCTGTTTGTGGAAACCACCCTTCAGCATCTTTCTGTAAGTATGTTTCACCGATGAAATTATCGATATAATGCCATTTATGATTCGAATAGAGAATCCCATTCCCTGAAATTATTAAGCCAGCAAGTGTAATCAACCCTCTCTTGGTCCATGTCCTCAAAGGATGGCTTCCGTTTTTTATCTTTTTATAACGCTTATCCAACCTTCTATTTCTGATTTTATGACGGCGTTTTCCAAAGAATATACTTAGCGGACCAGGTC
>JAHJEM010000130.1 GCA_018825425.1 Nanobdellota archaeon
CTCTATATTCTTTGAAAATGTATTGTTACTCGAGATAGAACCAGTTGAAAACTGCTATTACAAAGACAACAATGCGAAAAGGCGTATGCAATGCCCAATCTCTGTGAGTGTTAAAATGCTCCCAAGCGAAATGATTGGTAAAACTGGAAAATTCAGAGGCACAGGATCGTGCACAGAGGAATTTACAGTGTCAATAACTCAAAAACACTTTGAACCAAGAGGATAACCATGGAATTTGAGATAATGTCTTTAAAACTTGACGCCTCAAACACATCCTTGTTTATAGATGAGCATTCTAAGTCTGATAATACACCTTTACTTTTGAGCAAGAATGAGAACTCAATTCAGGCTCTAAAACATATGACTCAAGAATTCTTTGAAAGGGTGTTTTCTCCGAGTGGCCCATATTGGACAATATATTCTGATCTTGGCTTTGCGAGCATACCAACCAAGTCTACGTATGTGATATTTGTGAATGGACAGATGTATTTTGTAAAGAATATCGAGAATAGATACCTCAATAATGTTGGTCCTGAAAAATCCTTCGAGATTCTGAATAATATGTTCATCATAAAACGAAAACCTAACTTTCAGAATCTGCTGTTATCGTTATCAGCACCATTCGATGCAATCCACCAGGTAAAAAGAAAGATTGAACTCGGATTCATGGCAAATGAATACATAAAGAAATTTGAGGATTTCAAAGAACAAACGTTATCATATCAGAATCAACACAGTCTCAACAATAAGACAAATATGAAAGATCTAATAAAAACAGCCAATGAATGTCTTGATCTTGCAGTGGAATCACTTATCTACTCAAATATGGCCTCCTTATCATATAATCTCAAGATAAAATTAAGAAAATCAGATTCAATATCAGATTGCGAATCAGAAAAAATTAATCATTTAGTGAAGCAAGGCGATTTTAAAACCATTCAGAAATCATTTGGATTCTACTCATTATGGCCATATGATATATCCAAACCAAGATTCAGAGAGGATACCAAAGACATCCAAAAGTACGGTTTTCCTGAATCACCAAGGAATTATGCCTTGAAGTGGAGAGAGAATGCAAAATACTTGTGTGCACGATATCTGGATATCCAGAGACTTGCACTTCAGCAATTTGGAAAACAGACAGGTCTAGGCGAGTATGTCTTTTTTCTTACAACCAGAGAATTGGAGCGAAGTAAATATCTTACTCGCATCTCTAAACAACGAAAAGCCATTTTTGATAAGTATACAGATCTACCTGCAAAACTTGTATACTTTAAGGGTAAATATTATGAACCAAAAGATAGTGCAGTAGAATCAACAACATTCCAGGCAATGAATGTGGCCTCAAAAAAGACAGTATCCGGACCTGTTGTGAACATTAACTCACTTTCTGACTATGAAAAATGCAAAGATGGCTCAATAATAGTCTCAAAGACCCTATCACCAAACATTTCCATTCTTTTTAAGAACGCTATTGGAGTAATAGCTGAAAACGGAGGAGTCCTATCACATTCAGCTGTTATCGCAAGAGAACAGGATATCCCTTGCCTGATTCAAGCAGATTTCATCTCACAACTCCACGACGGAGAAGTAATAGAAATTAATGGAAAAACAGGCAGAGTAAGAAAACTAGAAAAAAACAACCAGTAAAACACCAGAAGATTTTATTACAAACCAACATGTTAATTTCTTGACAAAATATATCTAGATTTTTGCGAAAGGCAATGTATTTAAACCAGATAGAATAGTCAGCAGGTGTATGGATAGAAATAGCACTTATCATGAATCCACAACAAGTATCTGCCCACAATGTTCAGAACGAGTTCCTGCAAAAATAATTATTAAGAATAAATCAATCTTCTTAGAGAAATACTGTAAAAAGCACGGAATTCAAGAAGAACTTCTGGAAGAGGATGCTGAATATTACTTGGATCGCAGGAAATACGATAAGCCAGGCACCATTTCAACGACACAAACCAAAATTAACAAAGGTTGTCCTTTTGATTGCGGTTTATGTCCAAATCACGACCAGCACACATGCATTGCACTAATTGAAATTACCAATAACTGCAATTTAAAGTGTCCTGTTTGCTATGCAAATGGTGGCAAAGGCAAATTTCTAAGCTTAAACAGGATATCTGAAATGCTGGATTTTTACGTTGAATCAGAAGGGGGTGAAGCTGAAATTCTCCAGATCAGTGGCGGTGAACCGACC
>JAHJEM010000131.1 GCA_018825425.1 Nanobdellota archaeon
AAATGCATCATATTCATAATTCTGTTCTTCAAGATACCTTTTGAACTCTTCATCTTGCCCAGATCTCTTTGTACCCATGAATGATAGAAAATCAGTCATTATCTTGTTATCTTCCATACCTATCTCTTCTGAAAGGTGCTCTGCTTGGATCACATTAAAAGCCTCAACATGGCCATAATATTCGTTCATAGCAGGATATAATCCTGATCCATATAGGAATATTGCAAATAATACATAGAATAGCATTGATAAGGCCCAGAAAGGGATCAACAATTTTTTGTGTTGCTTCAGAAGGTTAACGCTCTTGGAAAATATCTCTGAGATTGGTTTCATGTGGATATGTTGGCTCTGCCTGGTATTTAAATTTTGCTATTGTCCTGTCAAACCCGAATAAATGCAAATACTACTTATTGGTAGTAAATAACCGAAAGATTTAAGTACTTGGTTCACCAGTATTATTAGAGCCTGTACCTGTAAAATAACGCAACCACTCCGAAAGCGTATATAATCTGAACTTAAGTATATGGCGTATATACTTATATATGCTTAAGTCGTAAAATATCATTTTACAGTATACAAAAAACACCACTCATACCAGAAAGTTTATAAAGGACCGGAGGGCAGAAAAGAACTACGTTTGTTGGGGGATAAACGAAGAATACTCACTTTGAGTATTAAAACACAATTATAACCCTTAACAGGGGAATATAACATGGCCACAAAAAAACAAATCGAAAATGTTGTAACAGAGCTTGTTGGAGATGAGGCTCTACCATTTATTTTCTATATAAGAGGAAAAAAACATATTTCAGAGTTTATTATAGCTGAAGAATTGGATCAGGAGATCCATAGAACTAGACATATTCTCTACAAGCTGTTCGAACATAATTTAGTCACCTTTATAAGGAGAAAGGACAGAATCAAAGGCTGGTATATCTGCTATTGGGACTTCAATGAGAAGATGATTCCCTACTTGATGGAGAAAATCAGGGTAGAAAAGGTTGATCAGCTCAATGAGAGACTTTCTAGAGAAGAGGAGAATTACTTCTATCTCTGTAGAAATGCATGCACTAGAATGGCATTTGAACAGGCTGTTGAATTCAATTTCAAGTGTCCTGAGTGCGGAGAGGTCATGGGAGAGCAGAACAATGAGAGAACCATTGAATTCTTGAAAGAGAAGATCAAGTCTCTGAAAGTAGCTAAGACCTAATTTTTTTCTTGCTTCATTTCTATCTAGTAAAATATTTAAACATCAATTCAGCTTGTCTTGTTATGGATGATATTATAACAGATCATGGGTCGCATGAGCTGGTCGGACCAATGCAGACTGAGTTGGGAGACAGAGTTGTCAAAAGGACAAACCCATTTCTTGCTGGATTTGCAATATTCTATAGCATACTCATTGTTGTAGTGGTCCTATTGGTAATAATCATCCTGAGATTTCTAAAAGCAGGATTTGCTGAATTGTCAGGGGTATTAGGATGAAACAGATTCAAGCAGGAGTCCAGATTGTGGGTCATGCTTTGTGGCTAGAAAAGCATAATACAGTAGTCATTGCTGACTTACATCTAGGTATTGAACAGATGTTCATTGAAAGGGGCGTATTTCTGCCTAAATCCCAGAAGAATAGGATAAAGGAAGAGATAAAACATATTATTGATCAGACCCATCCTGAAACCTTGATCATAAACGGAGATCTGAAGCACGAATTCGGGAAGATATCAAGACAGGAATGGAAAGACACTCTAGAGATTCTCGACTATATCGTAGGCATGGTAAAGAAAATTGTGCTTGTTAAAGGCAATCATGATACCATATTAGAACCAATTTCCAAGAAACGGGGTCTGGATCTATGCACTCATCTAGTTATTGATGAGTTTTTCATATGTCACGGCAACAAGCTGTTTGACAATGCAGCTTTAAAGAAATCAAAGACCATAATCATCGGTCATGAACATCCTGCTATGATTTTGGATGATGGCATTCGCATGGAAAAATTCAAGTGTTTTCTCGTTGGAAAATACAAAAGAAAAAAACTTATTGTGCTTCCTTCTTTTAATCCTTTGTTTGAAGGGACTGACATTGAGTATGAATCAGCTCTTTCACCTTATGTGAAAGGAAAATTCAAGAAATATGTTATTGCAAAGAAAGAAATTTATATATTTGAATAGTCTTGTTTTATCTATTCTACTTATTTCTTTAGGAAAATGGGTGATCCTCCAGGTCTTATATCCCCTTCCAATGGGGGAGGATATTCTTTAAATATTACAGGACTGCTGCCTTGTTCCTCATCGCGACAGATACCATCTGACCAGCAATATGGATTTGGAAGTACACAGCATTGCCCATGCTCATCACAACAATAATTACAGTCTGGCATAAAGGTGAAATATGGGCTTTTGCATCGTCTAGTATCAATACAATGATCTCGAGGATAGCATACCTCATTTTCCAAACAGCTATCAACATTATTGTAATACCATGTCAAATCCAATGAATCAATTGAAAAATCAGGTTCATCTGGTGCTACATCCATACAACTACCTCTTTGACCTCCTTGGCTTGCTTGATAAACTATATCTTCATCCAATAAATCAAGACAAGAATTTTCATTGATATCTCCCTTAAGATCAGGTTCACACATGTAATCATAATATATACCCTCCTGATACATACTCGAAATTCTGTCAGCAGCAGGAACTGTACCTTGATGGACCATTCCTGAGAATTCATCTAGTGTAAAACCCACACCACCAGTTACTTGATCTGCATCATTACCAATGACGATTTTATTGGTCAGATGCGGAAAAGTTTCATCTCCTGAATAATGCGAATTCAGTTCTCCATCTAAATAGATTTCTACACGTTGTGGGTCCTCTCCCTCAGTAGTATCTACTGCAATTGCTATCATGTGCCATTCATCATCTTCCCAATCAGTTACCGGATCGTTCGAGGTCAATGTAACTGCTTGGTCCATCACATCAGTTTCCCAAGTCACAGCAATTTTGTTTTGGATTGTTTTTGTTATCATAAAATAATTATCTTGGTGTTGAGTAGCATATGTGTGCATGAAAGTATATGCGGTTGAATCCCTCCAGAGTGTCGTAGGACCTTTGACCCAGAAATGGAATATAAAAAAATTCTTGGAAGATAAAGTTCCGCTATGTGCAGTGTAAGATAAGCTCACTTCTTCATCTTCTATTAGCATTCCTAATGTATTTTTCATCCCTGTACTTTGAACTGAAAATCCAGACGGTAAATGATCGGGTGCGGATCCATACAGTCCTCCACATATGGCAGCATCTGGTCCGGGTAATTCATAATCAAGTAATAATGTAAATGGCTGGCAGGATGAGTCATCTAGATCAGTTGTACCATCGCAATCATTGTCAATTCCATCTGTACAGGTTTCACCATACGTACCTCCAAAATCTCCTTCATATTCTTCATATTCTAGAAAGTCTGTACACTCTGCAAGATTCCAGAAACCTGAATCACAGCTTACAAGTCCAGTCATCTCTGCACATTCAGTTCCAGGAGGGAAATAGTTACTACAGGCAATTGGATCTACATCATAAAGCTCATTATTGCAATTCCAGTCAATATCATCACAGCGTTCAGGAACACCAGGATTCCTGTCAGCATGGTCAGGGCATTCATTACAGAAACAGTCAGTACAGCTTATGGCGCAACCATCACAGCAGCTTATTGGATTAGTCACATCACAAACATCTGGATGATACTGTGATGATGTCATATATTCTGCGCATGGATCTGCATAAGCAGTTGGACAATCAATATATGAATCTTGATCCTCATCCCATTCTTCATCTATCTTGGTATCACAATCATTATCAATACCATCACAGCAAGTTGTACCAAATGGTCCCTTGCAACCATGTTCAAAAACTTCATCATTCCATGCAGGATTTGAGAACACTCCAGTCTCTAAAGAATCATCGCAGTCCTCTCCACCACACTCCACATCTTCTGCTCCGTCTTCATCAAGGTCATGGCAGTCTGAGCATTCCCCTTGCATCTGGCTTACACAAAATTGTCCGTCTTCATACACAAGTTTAATTCTATTGATGCCTGGTTTTAGTGGCATGCCTCCTTCTTGATTAAATGCGGATGTTCCTCTAGGCAAAAATGCTACTTGTTCTGAACCATCGCTATGTCTGATTATGATCTCATTTCCTCTGGCTACGAGTTCTACAGCACTATTTGGCGCATTCACAGTTAAGGTCTGCCATCCACTTCCTAATCGTATCATGTTATTGATTTGATCTGTTACATCATTGACAACCTTGGCTGCTTCTGCTTGATCCTTTTCTGGATTTGTTAACACATAATTCTGGTAGACTACTGCTGCAGGGACTATTATTAGAATGGCTAAAGTCACCAATAGAAGATGTTCAACACTTACCTGTCCCCTGATTTTTCCCATAATTCCCTCTTAATTACTTGATATAATAATATCCTTGAAAAAATAATTTCTTAATTGCCGCCCCCACCTGGTGTGGTTCCACCCTCCTCTTCTCCTCCTCCTTTGGCATAGATTGGACTGCCTGTTCCTTCTTGGTAGCATTTACCAGTGTCTGGGCTACATAATCTGTCATCTATGCAAGGAGGAAAACATTGGTGTGTCCCGTCACAAAAATCTTGATGAAAAAGGCCATCATCATCAAAGTCAGCATCTTCACATAATGCTGGAAATGCCAGATAGCCTGTACCTATTTTGTAAAGGCAATTGGTTGCGCCCTCTTGAATACAACGGTTACCTGACCAAATATATGCAACACATTCCATCATACTAGCATACATATCCTTATCTGCTTGTGTATACATACAATCTTCATTTACATCCATACATGGTTCTCCTACATAAGGGAAGTCTTCATTTAGGATGGTATTAAGATAATCATAGTCTCCTGAATCCCAGCAGGTTTCCCCTCCTGCATCCCAATCACCATACCTTGTTGTGCAAGGTGTTGTCCTATGGCATGCTTCTTCATGTAACTCTTTAATATCATTTGCATCCAGTGCTGAAGCATAGATTGAAAGGTTGTCAAACATCAATCCTTCGCCAGCTTCCAATGAAACATATTGGCTTTGTGATCCTAAATAAATCTCTGTTAAGTCTTCAATTGGCCAACCACTACCCTCGATATCCACAGAGCTATCATCAACAATGAGTTTGTAATTGTCCAAATCCACATCCCAAGTAAATGCGATTAGGTGAAAAATATCTTTGCCCCACAGTGAGGTATCTCCCAAAGACCCTTGGGTGGGAGGACCTGGGTTATCCATTTTAATCTTTATTTCTTGGTTGTCAGCCTTGAATATGTGTACATAGTTTTCAACACCGGCTGCTTTCATCTCAAAGAGTATGTATTCTTTGTTATCAGTCCATCGTTCTGCACCAGTAGTTGTATCCTTTACAAAGAAATACACTGTTCCTTTATTCAGGAAAACATTGTCTACTCCCTGATAATGAAGGTCTGCTACTGTTGCTCCTCCGTCTCGGACTTTCATGGCTTTTGTAAAAACTCCGCCATTCTTGATTCCTTTTCCAGCAACTAGGTCCACAAATGTTGTGGCTTCAGGCACACATTCGCCTCCGCATTCATCTGCATGAAAACTAGTATCAAATGTGAGAAAGAAACTCTTTGCAATACATCCATCATCTTGATCATCTTTAAGACCATCGCAATCATTATCAACACCATCATGGCAATTTCCTTCTGCAGGGCTTTCTTCATCATTATAATCACCATGAATGTGCTTACAATTCTCAATATCCCAAAAATAAGGGGATCCATCTATACACTGCACATTCACCTCAACATAACATGCTGAATCTGATTGAAACAAATCTTTGCAGCTTCTGCTAATATATCTGTGACCTCCAGTAGGAAATCCTCCTGCTTCAAATACAGAATTTCCACCAGAATAATAGCCATCATGATCACAATCAGTATCTACTTCATCACATTGTTCTGAATTTGGATTTGCTCTTGGATGGATTATGCTTCCGTCCAGTGCAGGATCATCTTCGCAGTCAAAGCATGCTGCTAGCCCATGTTGGTTTAAACACGTTCCCTCTTGATACGAACTGTCATCAAATATTCTATTTGAACACTCATTTTCTTCTGTAATTGGATACCATCTATCTTGGTCTTCATCCCAGTCTTCATCAATCTCTCCATCGCAGTCATTATCTACACCATCACAGCAGGTGCTATATGCTCCGCCATGCTGACAATCAATAGATCCTTCATCCTCTTGATCTGGTCTTGCAAATGGATTGGTATCGTCACAGTCAAAATCCTCTGGAGTATCTCCACAATTTTTAAAGAAACCGTCTCCATCTTCATCAATGCATGCATTCTCCACACAATCATTCTTTGGTTTTGCTATGCAGAAATAATTGCCATTATTTGTTACCTTGATTTTATTGCTCGCACCAGGTGTTAGATCAAAACCAAAATCTTGGTTGAATACATAGGTTCCTTTGGGTAGAAAATGCACTACTTCAGATCCATCTGAGAAACGAATGATTATCTCTCCCTGACCAGGGGCCACGAGTTCTACAGCGTTTGATGGGATGGCCACGTCTAGTGTTTTCCATCCTGATCCCATCTGCACCATGGTATTAATTTCATCTCCTATAGCTGTTACTGCAGCGTTTGCCATGGCTTGCTCATCTTCTTTGTTTGATGTGATCTGATCATGATAGATTATTATGGCTGGCAGTAATATAACAATTATGAGACAAATCAGAACCATGTATTCTATAGTGATTTGACCGAACCTAGTATTAATTACGCCCACCCTTTTTTGCATATAACCAATCCTAATAATAATTATTTATAAAGTTTTCCCTAAGTTGTTCCATTATCACAATACTTGACTTCACAAAACTTTTTTATACCTGCAATTATTACCTTCTGCAGAGGTGATTATAATGGATTGTATATTCTGCAAAATCATAAGAGGAGAAATCCCTTGTGCAAAAATATTTGAAGATGAAAACACACTTGCATTTCTATCGATTGGTCCAATAAGCAAAGGCCATACGCTTGTCATTCCAAAAAAGCATGCCGAAGTCTATATGGACCTTGATGATGAATCGATTAACGATCTTGCAACTACCCTCAAAAAAGTCGCGACCATGGTGAAAAAAGGAACTGGTGCTGACGGCCTCAATTTGGGATTGAATGTCCATGAAGCAGCAGGTCAGGTCGTTCCTCATGTTCACTTTCATGTAATCCCTCGGATAAACGGTGATGGTCTGAGTACTTGGCCGGGCGGCACGTATGAGGATGGGGAAATTGAAGAGTGGACAAAAAAAATCAAGGGTGCTTTGGAGTGATACCTGCCAGAATCAAGCCAGACAGATTGCTTTTTGGAACTGCAGGAATCCCTCTTTCATGTAAGGTCAGAGATAGTGTTCTTGGAATTGCACGAGTCAAAGAATTGGAACTTGATGCAATGGAGTTAGAATTTGTTCGTGGAGTAAACATGTCCTTGGAAAAGGCAAGGGATATCAGAGATGAGAATGAGATGCATAAGATCTTGCTGACAGCTCATGCACCATATTATGTTAACCTAAATTCTTTGGAAGTCCAGAAGATTGAGGACAGTATAAAACGCATACTTGACACTGCTCGTGTTGCAAGAGAGGCTGGTGCTTGGAGCTTTACATTTCATGCAGGGTTCTACATGAAAATTGATGAGGATACTGTGTATAAAAAGATTAAGAAAGGAATATCTCATGTTATTGAAGCTCTTGAACAAGATGAGAATGATATCTGGGTTAGGCCTGAGACAACAGGCAAGTCTACACAGTTTGGATCATATAAGGAATTGATCAAGTTGAGCGCTGAGTTTGATCAGGTCCAGCCTTGCATTGATTTTTCACATTTGCATGCAAGATCTGGAGGCAAGGTGAATACATATGAAGAGTTTTCAGATATCTTGCATGAAGTTGAAAAGGGTCTTGGAAAGCATGCTCTCCAAAATATGCATGCACACGTATCTGGGATAGCTTATTCTGATAAGGGAGAGCGGAATCATCTTGTGCTTGAACAATCTGATTTCAATTATCCTGATTTGATGAGAGCCTTAAAAGACTACAAAGCCTGTGGTGTGGTAGTGTGTGAAAGTCCAAATATTGAAGAAGACGCTCTGCTTCTTAAGAAAACCTATGAATCACTCTAATTACAAAAGGTATGATGATATATGATAATATATGATGAAGTACAATAATCTTTAAATACATGTTTCACTTCGATGAAATAAAATGAGTTTAGATCTTTTGGAAGCAATTCCCTTGTATAAGCAAGCAGCTGAACAACAATATGGTGTGGTCTTGACAACCAATGATGTTCGCGAAGCACAGCGAATGGCAGATGGTACTGTCTGTGTTGAGGACCATGATGGACTTCATGACTGCGTTATGGGTTGTTGGGAGATGTTTTTACACCATAGACGAGCACCGTCATCAAATGGCAGGCTCAATGGCGATTATATTTAATTGAAATTTTTGCATTTTGCTCGTCCCAACCACAAACTATATATCTGAATAGAATATCCATGATTCTGAGGTGGTAGATATGCAAAAGACACGATTTTCTAGAGAAATAAATCCAGGAAGGAAGATTCCTACTTGGTGGATTTTTATTGTAGTACTTGTAGTAATCCTTTTGGCAAAATCTATTGTTATTATAGACCAGACAGAGGTTGGTGTGGTCAAGGTATTGGGTAAGGTCTCACAAAATGAGCTAGATGCAGGTCTACACATAGTTGCCCCATTCATAACTGATGTCGTAAAGATGCCAGTGTATGAGAAGAGTATTGAAATGGCTGGTCCTGATAGCATTAAAGCCCTCACAAATGAAGGACTTGAAGTAGTGTTTGATCTAGCTGTCCAGTATAGGATAGATCCAGCAAAAGCAGACAATGTTTATTCAAAACTTAAGGTCTGGGAGATATGGATGAACAATCGGATTAGATCCCGAGTACGAGATGTAATTGCCAATTACAAAGCTGAAGATCTTTATACAGGTAATCGAGAAGCAATCCAATTGGAAATTGTAAAAAGCCTTGAGAGTGGATTCAGTGAATATGGTATTGTTATAACTGCATTCTTGATTCGTAATATTGATCTGCCAGATACGGTTGTAGAACGAATCGAAGCTAAAATAGGTGCCAAGCAAGAAGCAGAACGAATGGAATTCGTAATCCAGAAAGAGGAGTTAGAAAGGCAGAGAAAGGTAATTGAGGCCAAAGGTATTAGCGATGCAAACGAAGTCATTGCAGCAAGTCTCAGTGAAAGATATCTTTATTGGTATTGGATCCAGAATCTACAGAATCACGAATCAGTTTATTATGTGCCTGTAGGTGACAATGGTCTGCCGCTTTTTAGAGGACTTGGGGATTAGTTAACTATTATATTTTTTTCTTATTCTTTTTTTTCTTTTTTTATGTTCTATGTTTTAAAATTCAAATCATCCTATTGATATTGTTTCTAACAAGGACATCTCTCCTTTCCAAGTCAGACTGTCCTTAGGACAGCTATAATCGGCGCTTTGCGCCGAGACAAGGCCAGAGCAAAGCTTTTGCTTTGCTCTGATTTTGTCCTGGCAAAGCCAGGCCCTTTTTCCACGCGATAGCGTGGTCTGGCTTGGAAAGTTAGCAATATTGTCACTGAAATACATTCATTATTCTAGAAAATAAACACTATATTCAAACAAAACCTTTATATATCTCGCGCCTTGCCAATCAATATAGGTGATGAGATGGGAAAGACAGAATCTAAGACAGATAAAGAAATAGGATACGAATTAGGTATACCTAATATTCACCGTGTTCAATCTCCAAGTTCTATAAACACATTCAGGCAATGCCCTAGAAAGTATTTCTATCATTATATTGAGCAGAGGCCAACCAAACCAAGTATCCACTTGGTCAAGGGCAGTGTTGCGCATTCTGTACTCGAAGATTTTTTTGATAATGGCATAATTGATGAGAAAGAGTACAAGACAATCCTACGTACGCGCGCATCAGCGCTTCTCAAAACCAGATGGCTCAGTGCAGGTGAACAATTGAAGAAGATGGCTATAACTGATGAGGAATTGCACTTTAGTGATCTTGCTATCATGGTCTCAAACTGGCTTGAAGATTTTCTAAAGAAAATGGAAAAAGAGATTGCAACAGGCAAGACTCCTAATGAAGCATTCAAAGTCCTGACTCCAATTAGAGAACGAAAATATGTCCATAATGGTTATGCTGTCCAAGGATTTATTGATGCAATCCATGAGCAGGACGGAAAGATAACTGTTCTTGACTATAAGACTTCAAAACGAGATGACATTAGTGACGAATATTTCCTGCAATTGGCAATATATGCCTTGCTTTACAAGCACCAACATGGAAAGATTCCTGATCAAGTAGGCTTGGTCTTTCTAAGGCATGGAGAAAAAACCATAGAGGCAACTGAGAACATGGTTGACCATGCCATAAAGGAGATCAAATATGTTCATGAGAACACCACATCAAAGAAACTTGATGACTATCCTCAGAAGAAGAGTGGATTATGCAAATGGTCAATTGGACAATGTGATTTTTATGAACCTTGCTTTGAAAGGTGAATAAGATATGCGTACAAATTTGGCTCAAATTTGCCAAAAACAAATCATTTCTGTCCAAAATTTTCAAAATTGCCATTTTCTGCCATAGGATTTAAATATTTCAATACCTGTACACTTTTATTGAAGAGATATATTAGAGATGATTCCAATGCAAGCATCCCAATATCAGGACGGAAGTGTACTGGTTCATGATGTTTTTTCTGAAAAAGTAGATAAACTTGGACACCCTAAGGAGACATACATGCTTATAGCAGAGGTTCCAAGTGATAGGGAACATATGGGGGAATATGTGGACAAATTCGAATCAGAGCTCGTGGATATGCTCAAGAAAACAGGTATGGCCAAACCTCCAGAAGAATTGGTCATAAAGATAATGTTAGGTATGAATGATATGTTGTTCAATGCAGGTCAATATGGAAATAACTTCTCGCCTGACAAGCCAGTCTATGTATCTATGAATATTACTCGATACGAGATTCCAGGTCCAGAAGGCCCTTTAGAAAGGCGAATAATGATACTTGGCATGTACACCAATGACAGCTACTATGATCCCGCATCTTTCCAGATCAATGATGCTAGGATAGACGATAATGAAGGTGGAAACCAAGGATTGGGCCACAAGATAATCAAAGAGATGTTTGATACAGCAGTCATCGAAAATGTTGTTAGCCCAGAAGGAAAGCCTGAGCACTCAGGAATGACTGTCCAGAAGGTCCTAGATTAACCGGCTACACATCCAAATCAAGTTTTCATTCTTTTTGTAATAGCCTTGTTAAAAAAAAGGCTTTTAGCCTGTTCTCTGATAACAATATACTAATTACCACCATATAATAGTAACATTTATATACTTAAGAGCCCTACATGTTGTCATCATATGGGGGTAAAAAATATGAAGAAAGTAGTACAAATATTATATATACTTATATTGACTGTATTACTTGTTTCAAGCGTTAGTGCCAGAAATGAGCACTATGAAAAAGACCCGAACGAAGGCGGTTGTGGCGGTGGACCAGTAACTCCTCCTGAGGAGCCAGAGGAACCAGAAGTGCCAGAAGAACCTGAACCCGCTGCACCCGAAGCGCAGCCTGAGCCACAAGCACAGGCACCCGGACAAGCAAGAGGCAGTTCCAATGGAATTAGCCTTAAGCGAACCTGGGTTGTTGCCTTTGAAACTGACACCTTAATCGTAAGCTTTTACAAGACTTACAGGGTTGGAAAAGGAGTATGCGGCAAAGGAGTATTGTTGTGCCAAGAGAAAGTCTATGAAGACCGATTGAAGACAGAATACAAAGCGCCTGCAGAATTGTTCGACGTTATTGAAACAAGCGAAATAGCATTATAGGATTTTTAATTTTTTTTATTATTCTTTTTATCTTTTTATTCTTTTAAATTCTTAAAACAACTTCCAAAAGCTACAATTGCTATTTTTCCAAACACGCCTTAATAAAACCATAGAATAAAGGAGCAGGTTTTGGCAAGGAAGATTTTAGCTCGGGATGTGCCTGAGTACCAATAAAATATTTATGATCAGGTAGTTCTATGAATTCAACCAGTTTTCTATCCGGACTCATACCAGAGAATACCAGTCCCTTGTCAGACAATATCTTGTGATACTTTGGATTGACTTCATATCTGTGCCTGTGCCTCTCAGATACATTATCAGATTTGTACAATGCATGCACTTTTGTACCCTTTTCAATCTTTGCAGGATATGCACCAAGACGCATTGTTGCACCCTTGGTCGTAATGTCCTTTTGCTCTTCTAAAATTGCAATGACTGGATGTTTGGTTTTGTTGTCCACTTCGGTTGTGTTCGCACCTTCAAGTCCGCAAACATTTCTTGCAAATTCAATAACTGCCATTTGCAGACCATAACACAGACCAAGGAAAGGAACATTCTTTTCTCGGCAGACCTTGACTGCTTCAATCTTGCCTTCTATGCCACGACCGCCAAAACCACCAGGTACAATAACACCATCAACACCCTCTAGCTGAGAAGCTACCTTATCTGTATGAGTTGTTTCAATAAATTTGATCTTGACCTTTGCATTTAGATGAGCACCGCAGTGCATCAAAGCCTCGTTTATACTGGCATAACTGTCTTCTAGATCAGTATACTTACCACACATAGCAATTGTAATCGTCCTTTTAGCATTTTCCCAATTCTCTATAAGCTTTTTCCATTCAGCAACGTTTCCGTTTCTCCTTTTGACATCGAGTATTTTACTCACGATCCTCCCAACACCCTCATCATCAAAAACTATAGGAATCTTATATACACTATCTACATCCAAGCCTGTAATTACTGCCTCTTCTTCGACATCACAGAAAATACTTATCTTTTTCTTGATTTTTGGAGT
>JAHJEM010000132.1 GCA_018825425.1 Nanobdellota archaeon
GACAAGGTGCTGCACTTCGTACAGGAATTGAGTATGCAGTCAAACAACATGCCAAGGTCATTGTGACTTTTGATGCAGATGGACAGCACAGGGTTGAGGATATCAAGAAAATAATTCGGCCCGTCATTATGGGTCAAGTGGATGTAACATTGGGATCAAGATTCTTATCAAAAGGAAGCAACACACCTCCCTTGAAAGCATTGGCTCTTAAAGCAGGGGCTGTATTCAATTGGATGATGTATGGAGTTCGGTTGACTGATGCTCACAACGGATTTCGAGCATTATCTCTAAAAGCAGCCAAACTGATTGATATCACTGCAGATAAGATGGAACATGCATCTGAGATACTGGATGAGATCAGAAAGAAGGATCTGTCTTACATGGAGGTTCCAGTGAAGATTCGTTATACAGATTACAGTATGGGAAAAGGACAGGGTTGGATACGGTTTATTCCTCTGGGATTTAGGATAATTATTAGGAAGATAATGAAGATATTGTAAATAAAATTGTCTATTTCTTCTGTTGTTCCATAAAGAATTCAGCAGTCTTCTTTATGCCTTCTTGAATTGAGACTTGCGGAGTCCAACCCAAATCCTGTTTGGCTCGTGTCACGTCAAGGCAGCTTCTTAGAACCTCGCCAGGGATAGCTTGCGCATGGAAACTTTTGGTCTTCTTGCCAGAAAGTTTTTCAACCTGAGTAGAAATTGAAGAGAAAAGCTCATTTACGTCTGTCTCCTTTCCTGTTGCAATATTGAATATGTTGTGCTCTGTCTTAGCTGTGAGTGCCATCAGGTTGGCGCGAGCAACATCTCCGACAAAGACATAGTCTCTGGTCTGTTTTCCGTCGCCATTTATCCTACAGTCTTTTCCTTGGAGAGTATTTCCGATGAATATTGCAACAACTCCTGCTTCTCCAAGAGGATCCTGTCTAGGACCATAGACATTTGCATATCTAAGAACCGTATAGTCAATTTTATGCAAGTATTTGTAAAGGTAAAGATATCGCTCGACACAATATTTTGACACACCATAAGGGCAGATAGCATCTGGGCTCTCTGTTTCTGGAGATGGGATGTTCTTGGTGTCACCGTAGATGGCACCGCCTGTGCTTGAATAGATAATCTTCTTGACACCATGTTTCTTAGCGCACTGCATCATATTGATACTTCCAAGAACATTGATATTCGCATCATACTCTGGATCCTCAACACTTTTTCGCACATCAATATGTGCTGCGAGATGATAGACAACTTCTGGCTTCTCTTTTTCAAAGACAGAATCAAGCTCTTCAGATCTTATGCTCACTTTGTGGATGGTTATCTTGTCCTTGATATGTTCTAGATTCTCAGGTCTGCCGTTGGATAGATCATCAACAACAGCAATATTGTGCCCTGCTTCTAGCAGCTTATCTACTACATGGCTTCCGATAAAACCAGATCCGCCTGTTACGAGTATTTTCATAGAGGAGAGAATCAAAGAGGGTTTTAAAAGGGTTGCGGAAAAAAACTACCAAAAATGCTCAAAAAGCCTTTTCTCCATACTTGATAAACCTTGGTTTTTTAGAGAGAATTTTGAAGATCATAGAGAGAGCATTCTCTCGATCAGTATTTGCAAGCACTTCCTTTAGTTCCTTGCTCTTGAATTCATCAATGAGTTCATTCCAGTCCTTGTCTGAGAACTTTGAAAATGCCCTGTTCATGAGCTGATGGGCCACTAGATCTGGTTGGATTTGGCAGGTGATGACATAGGTCCAGTATTCTTTGGACACAATTGCCCGAGCCAGTTTCTCAGCTGAACGTAATCCAGGGATTATACCTCCGCCTGTGGTATTCTTAACCTGGCCTGCAGCGTCACCAACAATGAACCATGCAACGCCATCCACTGTCTTATGGATTCTTAGGCTTGGTTTGTGCATTGGTATAGTTCCTGCTTGGATATCTACTGTCTGTCCTTTGAATCCAGATACAAACTCATCAAATATCTTCTTGCAATCTTCACGTGCTACAACACCTACTCTTGCAGTGCCTTTGTCTTCTGGGACAACCCATGCATACTCTCCAATATAAGGATAGAATTTGATTATGCTTGAATTCTTGATCTTCATTATTGCTTGGATACCTGACAAGAGATCATGTTTAACTCCTAAGTGCTCAGCAACCAATGATTTTGGGCCATCAGAACCGACAACAATGTCTCCAGGTTTAAGGATTACTTTTGTTTTCTTGAAAACAAGTATTCCTTTCTCGATTCTGGTAAGACCTGAACCTTTCTTGATATCACACCCTGCTTTTGTTGCCTTTTTTGCCAGATGCTGGTCAAACTTGTTGCGATGGATAACCAGATCAGGATCACTTAGGTTTATCTCGACAAATGTACCATTAGGAGCAAAGATTTTAGCTTTGGATATCTTGTTTGCAATAACAGATTTCGGAATCTTGACATAGTCATTAATCTTTGACGTTACAAGACCTGTGCACTGGATGGGTTCACCAATCTTTTCGTGCTCTTCGTAGATGGTTACTTCTAGATTTGGATTAAGTTCCTTGAGCTTCCATCCTAAGTACAGACCAGCAGGACCTGCTCCAATAATATGTATCATGTGTGCTCCAAAAACCCTTGTTTCTTTAAAAATGTGTTGCGCAAGCCTTTTATAAGCCTCATATTTCCATGATATTATGAGTCTGGTCATTCAGGTGCCTTATGTGCCCATCGGTATTGCAACTGGAAATCTTAGCCATCATGATGCAGAGATTGAAGAGGTGAAAAGGGTGCTTTTCCCTGTTCAAGATAAGGGTTGTGCTATCGGTGTCCAGATATATGTTGGTCCTAATGATTGGAATGTGTTTCCTCAGTTGAATGCCAAATTTGGAGAAATGTTGGATCATGTAAAGCAGTCAATTGGCGAAAATATGTGGCAGAATTCGAGTCTTCATCTTCCCTTTGCCTGTAGAAAAGCTGCGCCTGAATTTCATATGACTTGTGATGACTCTGTAGAGTATATGGCTGGTCTGGTTCAGATTGCACAACAAGCACAGATGCGTCAAATAACCCTTCATCCGAACACGATATACTATATGCCTTTTGAGGATTACACTGCGGCAGATTTTCTACAAGATTATCAGACAGAGGAGAACTTCCGTCTTTTCGAATGGGGTGCAGAAAAGAAATCAAGATATCAGGATTTCATTGTCAATGTGAAGCTTCTTGCACAAGCTTTTCCTGACGTGGAATTTTCATATGAGAATATGCCGCTTCCAATCTTTGGAGATCATACAACAGATGGAAGGCAACTCAGGGTTGAACCTAACCTTGTCACCCCAAGATCAATTGAGGATTTTATTGATCTAACTCCTCCAAATGTTAAACTGTGTTTTGATCCTGGACATTATCTTATTGCTAGAGAGACTCTTAATTATTATGCTACGCATCCTGCTGAGATGACAAAACATATTCAGACTTTGATAGGCTCGTTGGATCCTGTGTGCGCTGATACTATTCCTTCTGTTGAACATGCTGTTGATATTGTGGAGAGGATTAAATGGGTCTCTCTTCAAGAACTTGCTACAAACATATTTGGAAGCCTTTCAGATGTGCAGGTTCAAGATTCTGTTTCTCCAATTTGGAAGCCACACACTCATAGAGTTGGTGGACGTCTTTTGGAAGAGGGATCAACATTGAGGCCAGGGCAAGGTTTTCATCAAGAAACACTACAGCTTCTAAAGTATCTTAGTAGAACTCCTGGATTACCATTGAAGGTTTCATTTGATGTTGCAGAAACTGATTATGCCAACAGAGTTAATCAGGAAAATGCACTTAGAATTCTTGACGAGATTTAGTGATCGATTAGGGAAGTGTTAGCCTTGGCCGGACACCAGAATCCGGGTGCTGAGGGACTAAGAATTGTTGTCGGGGGTAATTGAGAAGTCTTACTTTTTCACTTTATCAATGACTTTTATGAAGACGTTTCCCTCCCTGTCTTCGCAAAACCGTATTCTGGTGCTTTTGTTCCAGCCATGGCTTTCGGCTAATTCTTTAGGAATGGTAACTTTGTACTGGCCGTTGTTCACTATTATTTTTGGCATAAATTTTGTCCCCGTAATCCAAAGCAACCATGCTTCAGTACTAATAAATTACTAATACTTATATTTTTTAGTAATGTATTATATAAAGTTTTCGCTTAGGTATTTCGAGGCAATCCCAACCATTACTAAACTAGGTAATTAATTGTAATATATAAATGTTATTATATTACTGAAATAGTAATATGTGTGTTTCCTCGACAACCGTCGACAATATTACTATTATATTAACTATTTATAAATATTTAGGTATTGTAACATAGTATATTTTGGGCTAAATTAGTAATAGATTTTTTTTAGATAGTATTTTTGTCTCAACACATCCAAATGAATTAAGAGAAAGCTTTCCAAAAACATTTATAAGCAGATTATAAATACAGAAAGCTAATGGGCCCATAGCCTAGCCTGGATAGGGCGACTAAAGACTGGTTGATACCATCTTTTCGCTAAAGCCTTCTAAGCTGTAGATCGGGGGTTCGAATCGTTGGCGCGCACGACAAGACTGTTGATGCGTTAGCGTCGAAAGTC
>JAHJEM010000133.1 GCA_018825425.1 Nanobdellota archaeon
AGGTTGAGTAAAAGTCCAAGCACATTGAATGGGTGGAAAGGCCATAGGAGTATTGCAAGTCCAGAAGAAATGCTGGGTGCAATGGCATTTCTTTACGTAGGTGCAGCTGATGCGAAAACCATACTCAAACCAATCATACAATATGGCATACTGGTTGATCAATCAACAGACGTGGGATCTGTTGCAGACATAACAAACAGCATCTACCTGGCAAGCCAAGGTCTGGATACTAAAGTACCAGAAGAATTGCAGGAACTCTTGAGTACACTTGAAGGATATGAATCCGATGACCCTTTAGAACGTGCACATCTAATGAGGGCACTACTCGCATCGCTTGGCGATCACGTAGAATACTTCAGGAACAAAGGCGTGAGCGGAAGGGCTCTTTTAAGAACACTATGTGCTCCTCAGTTCCACATCTTTGGAATGACTGCAATGGAAACAAGGCAGATGTTAAGGGATGAGAAATACTACGAAGAGTGGTTAGAGATGAACCCACCTGAAGATGAAGAGGATGATAGAAAATAAAAATTGACACTTAAACGAGGTAAACAAAATGGCAAAAAAACTTGACGAAATATTAGCAGCAAGCGGAACTGCTACAACCATGAGTCCGCCAAGAGACGAAGCAACTTGGCACAATTTGCTCAGACAATTGCAAACACAATACAAAGGTCCTGCTGGTGCTTCCAAAGAACCCATCACAAATGCCCTCGACGCCAAAGCACCAAATATAACATATACCATAACCCGAAAAAGTAGCGGGAAGCACGTAGCTACATTTGAAGACGATGGCCTAGGTATGTTCCTACCACCTGAAGAAGCATATCTTGTCGGCAGAAAGGCAGAAGATCTAGTCAAGGATGACTTGCACAAAAGGAGTATTCTACGGCTTTGGGAATCAATTGGAAACTCAGGAAAGGTAGATGATGCAGATCAACAAGGAGAAAAAGCCATCGGTGCACTTTTCTGGGGAGCATTAGGTAATAAAGTCACATTCATCTCAAAACATGGAGACAATCCAACAGTCGCATGGACATGTGAACATATGATGCAAGGTGGCAAATCATCTTACAGAGGCAGTTTTGTCACAGAGACAGAGGATCCGCGCTTGACAGACTTCAGATCAACACAAGGAACAACTGTAATCGTAGAAGGGATAAATGATGCTGTTTTGGCTCAGCTCAAACCAGCTTTGCTCACCAAGAAATTCGGTTCATGGTTCAGGGATCCTCTTAGAGATGGAACCTCAAACATAACTGTGAAAGATAACAGAGGAGAATATGTTGTTGAACCTGAGGAGTATATGGGAACACCTGTTGTTACTGAAGAGATTCCGACAAAATACGGACCTATTGCAATTGAGATTTATGCACGACCAAGCCAGACAACTGGCGAGATCAGATTGAAGCAAGGAATCCAGACTTTGATTGATAGTTTTGGAAAGCAGTATACCGATGTTCTTGAAAGCGAATCCTGGTCTGCAGGTGTACTTTCAGGACAAGTAAGGGCCGATTGGTTGAGCCCTGCAGCTGGAAGAGAGGCACTTGCTGATGACGATAAATCACAAACCTTTTTTGAAGCCCTGCGGACATACAATGCCCAACTTGAACAAGCTGTAGCAACTTACAAAGCAGCTGTTGACCCTGCTGTCCGAAAAAGCTTCTATACTTCTTTGACCAAGATATTTAAGGAGTTGTGTGAACAAGATGACTTGCTGGAACAGATCTTGAGCGGAGAGGTAGTCACACAAAGAGGGACTATGGTTGATGGTTCTTCTGGAGAAGGATATGCTCCGCCTGTAGGAGGTCCTGGTATGGGAAGTCAAAGAAGGAAAAGTGGAAAACCTAAGAAGAGACAAGAGCCATACGACGGGAAGACAAGTAGTCCTGTTGATGATCAGGGAAAAGGTCAAGTGCCTACCAGAAAGTCTAGGACCTTACGGTTCAATGACGAAGACCTTAAGGATCCTAGGAAATTGAGTAAGTACGAGGATGACACTGGTGTGATCGTGTTCAACAATGCAGTTGATGCTTGGGCAGAGGCAGTGTCCACTGCCAGAGGCAAAGCAATGTACTGCTCAGGACTTATCGGAAAGGAGTTGCTAGGAACCGTATACACTGAACCAAAAGAGCTGGCAGATGAAGTCATCATGTTTCAGCAAGCATTCATGAAATTGTATAAGTGAGGTGTTACTTATGGATTTGAAAACAAGACTCGAGAAGATAGAGGCCAGTACTAGAGGTAGAATCAGCAGTGCTTATGCCGCTGAGAGGACAGCAAAAGATACTGCTGTATCAAGGGAGCTTGAACGGCAAAGTCGCGGCTTTGAAAAGTTGGATCGTGGTTGGAGAGAAATACGAAGGCGCCCTACATTGCAACAGACATTGTCATACATGCTTGCACCCTCTAACATGGATAGAGAATCATTTCCAGCAAGAGTTCGAGAGCATATTGATGAACGGCGCAAAGATGTACCTGATGTCCTGATAGAATTGACAGCCAAAGCTTATGTCCTTATTGACACTCAGCCAATGGTTCTGCTACCAATTTCAGAGAAGCAAGCAAAGCAAGGATTAGGTAAAGTTGTTGATGACGCATTATCAGATTCTGGGTTAAAGGTCCAACGGTTTGATTACAAAGGATTTGTTGGTTACCAAGTCCAGAATATGAATGCGGGTGATGCGATGATTAAATTGCAAGCAGCTATTGGAAATGCATTGCCTACTAATTTTGCACCGCTAGACTTCCAAGTCATTGATGCAAAAAATCTTGATATCCAATTGCAGGCGCCTGAATACCATATAGGAATTCAGCAGATGTTGGATCGGTTGAAGGTTACCCGCAGTAGACTCTACGGCAGCATAAATGCAGTTGGATTGGGCACACACTTCGACGGCCAAAGAAGAGTATTCTCTGAAGAAGATGCCACTCAATTGGGAGAGTATTTTGAAGGACAACCTACTAGGACATCTTGGAATGAAATGGGTGCTGTGGCTGAAAGGCTGCAAACAACAAAAGGAATCGCAAGATACCACGCCAATCTTGGACACATGGGAAGAAGGCAAAAAAAGAGTGGAAGAATCCTAGTAACTGACCGAGGGATCGAACAGTTCCAGAAAGAGTTCTACTGTGCAAACGGGGTTTACCATAGACGACCGATTAAGAGGCAGTAAATTTTGTTTATTGAATTTGAAGTAGAAATTGGAATTTATTAGCGACAATATCCGCGCCAAGGCGCGGTTAGGGCCACGCTCACGCGTGGAATAGGCCTGTTCCTTTGGAACAGGTTAAAGCCCTGGCTTTCAAGCCAGGTAATACCTCGCCCTAAGGGCGAGGCCTGTTATTGTTATTCTTAACCCAAACACTCTTTTCACAGCAGAAATCACAACAACCTTTATAAATAAATTACAGTCTCTAAAGAAACATGCCCTGTTGGTGTAGTCAACAGGCATCTTTTGCAAAAAGCTGCACCAAACGCGTGTGGCCTTCGCACAAAAAAGTGCTCAGCCCCACATGTGGCTGGCAAAAAACATGCTTTTGCCCTGTTGGTGTAGTCCGGCCAATCATCTCAGATTTTCGATCTGAGGACGTGGGTTCGAATCCCGCACGGGGCATTTATACTACTGTTAAGTGGTAAAAAATGTTATTTTTTATTTGAAGTTTGTTCTGACGTGAATGTCAAGGCAACTCGAATCACTGCTACAAAATGCATACATTTTAGCAAATGAAAGATCATACTACAACATTAATTTCTCGATTTCTGCTGTAAATTCTTTTGCTCGCTTAAGAGAGGTTGTTGCTTTTTTTCTTTTCTCAGTCTCGATTGTCTTGTATTGGATAAAGCTCCTCTTGTTTCTTTCATAATCAAATGATTCCACTAGCTGATCTGCGCGTGCACCTGCAAGATTCAATGCTTCTTCTCTCATTTCCTCATATTCTTCTAGCAAAGATTCCGTCAGTTTCTTGCGAATATACACAATCAAAGCATCAGAAGTCACCTTGTGGACAATCTTCTCTCCAACCTTGTATCCAAAATTAAGCAATGCTGCGTTAGCATAGTAATACATTGCGTAATACGAGCAAACAATGACCCAGAGGTCAGAAAGGTTCTGAGAATATATCTCATCAGCCACTTTTAAGCTTTCTTTTCCGTTCTGAAGAAATACATTCAATATTTGCTCATTTTGATCAGTTTTCTTCAGTAATCCTTCTTGAAGATATGATCTAACATTCAATTCAGCTTCCTTAATCCTTTTCTTATCGAGCATTTGACAACAACCTATAATAATCCTCTATTCCCAAGAGTATGACATTATTTTTAATAGCTTCGCTTACAACACTAAATTCCCTGCTTTTTGCCATTGTGACAAAATCAGATTCTTCAACTGCTGTTAGATGAATTGCGTTTGGCAAAAGAGATATTGTTCTTTTCAACTCTTTTTCATCACCTCCAATAGTTAAAATATCAATATCAGAATGTTTTTTTGCAGTTCCTTTGGCATAAGACCCAAATACTAATGCAATAAAATTAAAATTAAGTTCTGATAATCTCTTATGAAGCACACGAATATCTTTGTTCATTAACAAATTATCTCTTCTAGAAGCTTCTGCCTCAAACACCCTGTGATTAAACTTGTTGGATAATTCACAGAGTCTCGCTTTTCCAACCCGAACAACCATCAGTAATCCTTCTTTTTCAAGAATTCCCACTTGCTCGTGAGCAATCCGATAATTTATCTTTAATCTTTGAGAGATCTGCCTAATTGTAAACCGCTCTTCTTTATGATCAAGCATCAATTTTAGGATTTTAACATCACTTTTCATCATTATTACCAAAAGTAAT
>JAHJEM010000134.1 GCA_018825425.1 Nanobdellota archaeon
GTTACTTTTGCATGAAAAAAATTTTTAAGCCTATAAGTATTTCTAGAATCTAAAATGGGTGCTGAAGCTGATATTGAAAGACTAGTAAGACAAGAATTAAGGGAGTTAGATGGTGGAATGTCTGAACTTCAGAGAAAAAGATTAAGTCTAGTCAGAAGACTGGCAAAACGAGACCCAAAATCTGCATATGTCCAGGCAATGCGTTTCAACGGAAGTGTTGGTAGGCTCAAAGGCAGGACACCAAAACTCGAAAAAGCACTAGCAGCACTCTCAACTGATAGGGTGCATCAGATAGCTGACCAAGCCCAATGGCGAGAGCAGGTGATCGGTGCAGCAAACCACTATGTATATGATCATCATTTCTTCACAACACTCGGTGTTTACAGGGATCTTCAAGCCCAACACGGAGACCTTTATTCTTCTCTCCAGTCAATTGGATTAATATTAGGTCGCAATGCTGGCGGCGAGTTGGACATTGTTAAGACAAAATGCCACTTGTGGGACGATGAATTTGAGATGTCTTCCACTATCTGGAGGCCTCGATTCAGAGATGAAGAAGGTAGATTAGACAGGGAACAAGAAAAATATGCAGGAAGGCTTGTTAAACTGAAGCGCAAAAGACAGCATTTCACTGCTGAAGCCATTGATCCTTCAGATCTAAGAAGTGCTGGAGGATTCTTGCAAAGATATGCAGGGGATCTTGAAATCGTACCTATCTATGATGAAAACAATGAGCCTTTGAAACGGGACAGACTTCTATTATATGATAGCAGACCTGCAAGAAATTCTGTGGAATACGTGTAGCAAACATAATATTTATATAGTTCTTTCTCAAAAAGTTAACATATGAGGTGTTATTATGAAAACGAATTATAATTTCTATATGGGATTGACTGCAATGGTGGCAGTAGTTGCAATTGTCGGATTAGTTATAGGAATTAGTCCACGTGGTGGCAATGCAGTTGACATCAAGAGTATAACGCCACAAGAGAATTATGTTGGACAGGCACAAACTGCAATGCTCGGTATGACGGGCTGTCAAGTAACATGCTCGGATGGAACTTCCTGCCCAGAAGAAGGAGCTGGTCGAGCAGATTGGTGTAGGTGTAAGAGTTCACGTCCAATGGCAGAGTGTGGTAATTACGGGTGATAAAATGAAACAACTAATAATAGTATTGGTGCTTTTCGGAGTATTGTTAACAGCGTGTACATCTGTTAAATCAACAGATAATGCTGGTCAGGCATATCAAACAGCCAAAGAGAATGATTGCCTGAAAAGCTGTTCCATAACTTGTGAGCACGGAAGTTGTACCTGTCTTACAGGAACATATACTGAGTGTTGCAATTGCATGTGTACTAGTAATGCACCTTGGTGCTCTACAACGTCAGCTTAATTTTTTTATTCAATTTTTTGTCGAAACATTTATTTAGTGCCAAATTCTTGAGAGTTCCATGTTCCCAAAACTAAAGTCTAAAATCATACTTGCACCTCTTGCAGGGATAAACGACCCTGCATTTCGCCTATTATGTCGCGAAAACGGCGCTGCAATGGTATACAGCGAGATGATCAATGCAGATGCGTTGGCAAATGCATCTGAATCCACAAAATTTCTACTTGAATACTCAGAAAAGGAACGTCCTATTGGATTCCAATTGTTTGGAAATGATCCTAAGACCTTTGCCAAAGCTGCAAAGATTGTTGAACCAAGAGCGGATGTTATCGATATAAACATGTGCTGTCCTGCAGGAAAGATCGTAAAAATCGGTGCGGGTTGTGCCTTGATGTCAAACCTTGATCTCGCAGAAGAAATTATTCGTTCAGTTGTCTCAGCAGTAAAAAAGCCAGTCACTGTAAAACTCAGGCTTGGTGTTGACAAGCAACACATCACATGCATCAAACTTGCAAAAATCGCTGAAAAAGCAGGAGCAAGCGCAGTTGCACTTCACCCGAGAACCGAAGAACAAGCTTTTGGTGGAAAACCTGCAATGGATTTCATACGCCAACTTAAAGAGATACTTAAGATTACAGTTATTGGAAATGGAAATGTAATAGATGGACCAAGTGCAAAGAAGATGTTTGACAAGACTGGGTGTGATTACATAATGCTTGGACGTGCACCTCTTGGAAACCCTGCCATATTCAAGGAAATCAATCACTACTTGGAAACTGGTAAAGAACTCAAGCTTACTGATAAAGAACGACTTTGTCTCTTTTCAAAATATGTTGAGTATGCAAAAGATTATGATCGTATCCATTTCCAATACATAAAACAACAAGCAGCCTATTTTACCAAAGGATTGCATGGTGGGCGACAGTTAAGAGTTAGATTAATGAAAGCCAATTCTGTTCAAGAAATCCAGAGTATACTTAAGGATCAATGCCTTATCTGATACGCATATCCGCCTAGGTGTCCATATCGTTCTCCATACTCAAAAACACCGCAGACATCTGCTTGACAAAAAGAATATGAATTACGGACTTCTGGTTCAGTGCACTTCTCTGTCACAAGGTCTCTTGATCCTATCCAGATAGTTGGTTCTTGTAAATACAAGTAGCCATCTCTTTCATAAGTTGATTCTCCAAGAGTACTTGATTCAAAACCAGATAAATAGATTCCTTTGACACATATTTTCTTAAGATTATAATCGTCAGGATTACTCACTAAATCATTGAAGAGAACATAACCATCTCCTGTGTCTCCATAGTTGATTTCTTTGGGTCCGGACGCGCAACTGGTTAGAAAAACCACCAGTGCCATGACGATAATCTGTATTTTCATATTTATGCTATCAGATGCGGCAATATTTAACATTTTCCACTTATTCAGTTCTTCACCGTCTAAAACCCCCTATTTAAACGAAATATTTATATACTAGTATACGAAAATGGTTTATATTACATAGTTATAACGTGAATGAAGGTGAAAACAATGTCTGAAGTGATGTATCTTAGCGATGTACCAGAGGAAAACAAGTTCTATGTTCAAAACGGAAATATACTCCGAAATCTAGAAGACCTAGCCCATGAATTGAGCTCAATGCATGATGACACCTTCCGCCATCATGTCAATGATGAAAGGAATGATTTTTATGCTTGGGTCAACCATTGTATACAAGACAAGTATCTTGCTAACAAGATTGGTGCAAGATATTACAAAGGAGACATGTACAAAACAGTTGTACGAAGAGTCAATGGACTTAAAGGTCTTTATCACAAGCCAAAACTCAAGCAGATCCATAAGAAGTTGACAAATATTGTGTCCAGTGGCGGATCTTCATTAACATCTAGAAAAAAGGCCACAATCAAAAGAAAGGTTACCAAGGTTGCGCCAACCATAAAGAGAAAGACTGCTTCTGTAACAAAGAAGTCAACCAAACGCAAAGTTGCTAAAAAGAGACCTATCAAGAGGAAGCTTGTCAAAAAAGCTGTCAAAACAAAACCTCTTAAGAAAAATGCAGTCAAACGCGAACCTGTCAAGAGAAAGACAGCAAAGATGAAGACTGCAAGGAAAAAATAAGCGTCATTTGATGGAATAGTAGTCTTCCAATATTATTTTATCCAATTCTTTTATATCTTTGACTAGGTAGAGCTTTCCATCTCCTATCTCTGTAATTTTTCTGGCAAGATCCATTCCTTTATCATCAAGATTTATTCCAATAAGCGACAATGTAATTTTTTGATTGCGTGCGCTAGAAACTGCTTTAAGAGTCTCTTTTTCAGGATTGTCTCCTTTTGTAGGTAGAGCATCGGTTAACAGTACCAGGTGCTTGGTTTCATTTCCTTTTGGAAAGGTCTCAATTGCTTTTTCGATTACTTTTTTTATATCTGTCTGAAAACCTGCGCGTACCTTGGTCAATTCCTCTAGAATTTCCAGGAAATCTCTTGTCGGTGGAATGATTTTGCGAACCTCGGAATCAAAAATAATTAACCCTACGCGATTCTTTTCATTAATTGCCTTGAATGCCAACGCGATGCCTGCTTTTTTTGCAGTATCAATCTTGTCACCTTTCATACTTCCAGAACTGTCCATAGCATAGATGATTGAGATCTTTCCCTTTTTTTTTCTTTGAAAGACTTTGAAATCATTTGTCTGAATAGTATCGTGTTTTCTTCGGATGGCTGTTTTGACGCTTTGCCTTATTGCAATATCTCTATATCTCTGATGTTTGTAAGCCTCATAATCTGTCTTGTCACCGTACTCTGACTTCTTATGATCTGCCTTTTCTCCAAAACCCTTTGGTACAAGGTTATCAAGTTCCTCAGTATATAAAATTAGAGAAGAAAGCCGCAATCCTTTCTTAGTAATAAGTCCTTCTTTGTTAACCAAACCCTTCTCTTTCAGTTTCTCAACTGTTTGAGTGATCTTTTCTTTAAGTTGTTTCTTGAATTCAGGAAGTGCAAGGTTTTTCTCAATAAAATTTGGATCATATCCTGTCAGCTCCCTGATGATTGACTCGCCCACAATTCTCTTTGTCAACTGATACTCGTTAACAAGACTCTCAAATAATATATCAGGAGTGAAACTTCCCAGGCCATAATTGATTGAATCTGTTATAAGTTTACCATCTTCAATAGTTTCCTTGTCGCCTTCCATAACAGAGTGCATAAGCTTATCTTCTTCACTATTCCTGGAGAGCTTCCCATCTAACTCATCAATGCTTGAAAAATCACCTACAAGCCGGTGGGTTTCTTCTAGCTCTGATTGGGTGTCACCCGGGCACCTCTCTATCACAATACTTGCCAAACTCCCGTTCAATATATTCTTCTGGCTTGGTCATATACTTGACAGATGGTTTAAGTCGGATTCTGTGGCTAAGCACAGATATCAGAACGTCTTGGACATCCTTAAGACTGACTTGCGACGCGTTTCTTAGAAGTGCATTTGCTTGCGCACGTTCAAACACGCCAAGAGTTGCTCGAACACTAGGTTTTTTCTCAACATTTGGGTCTGCTCGAAGACACTGGATAAAGTCAATCATCGTGTTCAATAACCTGTCTGGGAACAAGACGAGATTTTTTCCATGTTTTCGGACTATAATA
>JAHJEM010000135.1 GCA_018825425.1 Nanobdellota archaeon
TCATTGGGGAAACTTACTCCGTTTTACACAAAAATGCTCTTTGATATGGTCGATGATTATATGGAAAGAAATCTCCAAGACATATTAACCGTAGCTTCCCTTATTGGTGAATTGGAATTTTATCTTGGTGCTCATCATTTCACAGAAAGACTTGACAAATTTGGGATACCACACAGTTTTCCAAAATATGAAGGTAATGTTGTTGATGTTACAGGATTACACAACCCCTTGTTGATTCTTCAAGAGGAAGGAGGTAATGGTTTCAAGTCTGTTCCAAATGATGTTTATTTTGATGCTGAGAAAAGACTTTATGTAGTTACTGGTCCCAATGACGGAGGGAAATCAGTTTATTTAAGAGCCGTTGGTTTGCTTGTTCTACTCGGCCAGAATGGGTATCAGATTCCTGCACCTGAAGGAACTTTAGCCCCTATGGATGAAGTTTTTACGCATTTTATCCCTAAGGATGATATCACAAGAAGAAGAGGCAGATATCGTCAAGAACTACAACAATTGAGATACATATTTGAGAATGCAACCTCAGATAGTCTTGTATTACTTGATGAACCTTGCGGTGGCACTGACCCAGGTCAGGGAAGCAAGCAGTCCCTGACTGCATTAAAGCAATTATACAGGTTCGGACCAAGAGCTGTTTTTGCTACCCACATGCATAATGTTTCTGAAGAAATTGAAGGAGCGGAATATCCTTATGCACATAATCTTCAGGTCGGGGTCGAAATCCCAGATGGGAGTCCTGTTCTTACATACAAGGTTTCTCCTGGAAGAGCAGGTCATAGTTTTGGAGACTTAGTTGCTAAAGATGTTGGAGTGGATGAAGTCTCGTTACATAAGCTTCTCGAAGAAAGATTTCCTGCAAAATAACTTATTTCTGGCACTTAAAATAAGTCAATGCATACATTGGATTTCCATGACCACTCACCATGTTTGATAAGAAATAAGCATCCGCTCCAATCTTGACTCCTTCCTCTAGTATGTGGGTGCGTAGACCTTGCTCAAGGGTGCTTCCCCAACCCCATCCCCAATGAAAATTTAATGGGACAGTTTTCAATGGTGTTAAATTCATAGGTTTACCATCGCCATTTTGATATTTCAAAGCATCTTCATCCCAATGAACTCTTGTGAGCATCCCAAAATCTCCAAGTCTCTCATCTGCTGCTCGAGATTCTTCGGCAGTATCTGATGTCAAGTATGCTTCAAGATAATTCCTGAATTGATCCCTCCTACGAAATTCAGCACGATAAGCTAATGCTATTGCCAACCCCGAAAATGTTGCAGCTGCCAAAGGTAGTGCATCTTCAAGTCCCATGTTCCATGTGAAATCGGACTGAATTAATAAACCTATCGAAGAGTGATGACATTAACAGCTGATTAATTAAGGCTTTTCCAGGCGCAAAAGTTAATCTTCAATGATGTCTTCCACCCGGTAAACAGTCACCTGGCCTGTCTTCATGTCTACGGTAAAATAAAGATCATCGCCTTTCTTCCAGCCCTTTAATTTCGTTATCATCGAAGGCAGACTGATGCTATACCTCTCCTTCACTTCTTGGATCTTTACCATTTTTCACCAAAAACTATATATACTTAGTATAACATAAGAATAGCAAGTATTTATACATTCGACAAAGGTCGTCTATTCATAGTCGGTCAATATTTCACCTTTCTGAGAATGCCGGGCCGTGGCGTTTTCATTTTAAGAACTTGGAGTATTATGCATCCAGATGATCCTGCCCCAAAATATTATACTTGTGGATCTTGTAAACAATCAATGCTTGATAGTCCATGACCACATCCGAGAACTTGGCTTTCATTTCTCGCATTATCTTTCTGAGTTCATCTGAATCCTTTAGTTCCATATCAAGTTCATAATTCCAAGGACCTAGTGTCTTTACAAAGAAGAATACATTCGGATGCCTCCTGCAGTACTCTATAAATGTCTTCTCTTTGTCCTCTGCTAATTTCTTGAGTGTGAGCAGAACCTTGTAATGAAATTGATCCAATACTTCATTGTTAAGGATTGTGATGTAGCATCTGATTGCACCTGATTCTTCCAACTTCTTGATTCGCTTGATTATTGCATCTGCAGATAATCCTATCTTTGCGGCAATCTTGATTGCTGGCATTCTTGCATCAGAAGAGAGCAACCTGCATATCTTATCATCAGTCTCATCAATGTTCTTTGGAGCTGCAATTGCCCCGAAGATCTTACTCCTTCGAACATCATTCTGATCCTGTGCAAGATACTCTCTAGGAAAATAATACACATACATGTATGAGAAAACATCTCTCTTATTAAGATAAGATCCGTAGTCTGTATCAAGTTGGGAAACCAACTTATCTAATTCAAGCATGTCTTTAACTTTTACTGAAAAAGCCAAATCATACCCGCCGTCAAGGCTTGCAAGGTAGATTACTGAATCATGTTCTCGCAAGAATTTAGTCAATGCCTTTTCCTTAGCAATTGATATGTTCTGGAATGCAATATATATCTTGTGATAACTATAACCCATCTGTGCAGGCCCAAACACTGTAAGAAAACCTCGCAATACCTTGTTCTTCTGTAACCTCTCAATTCTGTATCTCACCACTTCTTGACTCAATCCAACCTTCTTGGCAATCAGGGAGTACGGCTGCCTTGCATTAAGATCCAATTCATAAAGAATTCTCTTGTCCTTTTTGTCGAGTTTTACTTTTTTCATTTTTTAATGCTAATCTAAACGGTATTCGTAAAAATCCCGGAGCCAAGTCTTAAATAAAAAGATTTCGTATTTGAAAGGTATGACATCCGAAATATATGATTTTTTAACAGAATTGTGCGAAGTAAAGGAAGAATGGAGACCTCTAAGGGAGGGAGATGATAATTCCCTTTTTGTCCCAGATGTTAATGAAGCATTTATCCAGAAGATTGAGATGTATTTGCCAGGATGCGGCAAGGACGAGACTAATCTACTCTATATTACAACAAATGCACTTAAAAGCCAACACCAAAAACATAGCTGGCCAGCAATTACTTACTTTGCAAGAACAGGATGGTTGAATGAGGATAAAAAGTTTGTAATGGCCAACATGGTTAACGGCGAATTATACTTAAGAAATAGGCCGCCATTAAGGGGAATAGATATTGAGAAGCCAATGGCGTACGCTATGGACATGATTGAAGCATTTACTCTTCTAAGCGGACTTGCAAAATTCTATGAAGGAATTCCTACACGTAATCCTAACTATTCCAGAGAACTTAAGACATTAAAAGGTCTGGAAGGCGCAGTAGTGGAATTAGGAAATATTGCCGCAACAAATTATTATGGAAGTGAGCATGACTGATCATAGTTCAACTCTCTACTCCCTATCATGCAATGGCGGCTTATCCGGATACCAAGGTGCGGTCTGTTTCAATTCACCAATGTATCTGAACATGTTCAAGAAGCTATTGATCTCATCTTCTAGCAAAGTGCACTCGGTCAAGAATTCTTTTCTTGCATCGCTAATGTAATTCCTATAGAAATATTTATCGAATATTACTCTCAAAAAATACCAGAAAGGGGTCTTGTCCCATTTGTTTTCATAATCGCTTATAACATATCCATCCATGCTTATCATGACTTTACCACGAAGAAGCTTGACTTTTCTTCCGCTCTTCTCTATCTCAATCTCTTTCAATCGTTGGAATATCATAAATAGCCTGATCTCAAACATGATGTTATCGCTTATTTTCTTGTATGGAAACATCTCTATTGTGATCTGTTTTCCGTCCTCAAATACTTCCTCATAGTTCTTCTGCTCACGCTTATCATAGAGCTTTTCCTTAAAAAAGGTGTCCAGCATCTTGTTAAATCCTCGGACATCCATTAGCCCTGAGTACTCGATGAGCTTCCCTTCCACAAGTATGTATATTTCAGGCATTTTATCTGATGTCTTTTATCCACTCTCCTTCTGTGATCTTTGGATAGTAGAAGTATGCAGTCTCTGCAGTCATATGGTCGAGGAATCTTTTCATCTCTGTCTGGAGCTTGAACACTTCATACTCAAGCACCTCAATGTATTGCAGATCCAATTCTCGATGTCTTAATTTCCGAAACCACATTCCCATAAACTCCAAAAATGGGCTTCCTTTGAATATTCCTGTATAATCTAAGGTGACAGTTCCTTTGATATTAAATGTCATTCTTGCATCAAACATACGGCGCTTCTCTCCGTTTACAACCTTTTCAATTGGCTTTGCATCCCAAAGATGACCTTCAATGTAAATAAAGTACTGCACATATTCATCAACTTTCCGGATTGCATTCCATTTGGGCTCAATCTCCCATGACCCAGCTCCATAAGGCTTTTCCTTGATCTTCTTCTCATTGAATTCATAACGGTATTTCTCAAACCAGGCCCTCATAGTCCGGTAGAATCCGTCAAAATCAAAAAGACCCTTATGTTTAACCAAAACATTACTAGCAGGAACGTTCTTATCCGGATGGGTATGCATAGGGTATATCTTTGTGGTCCGGGTTTATAAATATTTTGGCTATATTCCTGTGCAAATGTTTTATAAATTAAAGGTTAATACTGGAAAGTGATGACAACTGTTCAATTTACAGATCAGGATATTGATAAAGTATGGAATGCATACCCTACATGGCACCATATTAAACAACGGTATTTTTGGGGACATGACAATCACGCTCTAAACAATGCAGTTAGTGCTATGAATGATGCAAGACTTCGCTTAGTTAAGGATTATAAAGACTTTGATACTCTTCTTGATAATCTATCTCAAAAGAATTCCATTTTGTACCTCTGTCTATTGGGCCAAGACATACTAAATACCCAAGAAAGTCGAATTCAATCATTAGATATTGATCCAGAGACTGTGCAAGATAGCAATTCCCAAAACGTTGTTCATCAAGCAAATTGCCTTATTGAGAACATGCCATATGTGCAACTTCTTGAAAGCATCGCGCCTTTGTCTCCGGAGCAACAGTCTATGGTCAATAAACTTGAAGGTGCAGCTAAACATCTGCTATTCGGATTGAACAGAATTTATGCTCCTGATTATCAAGGACCTGAATGGTTTATTGACTCACACGTATGGCTAATGCCCTCACTAGATTATGGTTTTGAAAAAGGAGTGTGGGTCCCAAATACAAGAAGTGAACCGATTATGACTCATGTTGATTATCTTGAAAATGTTATCATGCCTCTTATTAAGAATGCTGCAGATCATGCGCATCCTACAAAGAAGGCAGAGGGCGAGCATATTATAGATGTAATCGGGTGGACAGAACGTCAAGGAGACCAA
>JAHJEM010000136.1 GCA_018825425.1 Nanobdellota archaeon
ATTCTTTGAGCAAGAGCTATTTTAGAAGGAGATATTCCTTTTATTCGTTGTTTAACAATCCACACTCTCTTTTCATAGTTAAGGACATACATGCTTATCACCAAAGGTGATAAGCACCGGAACTAAAAACGTGATAGCACATTCTAGAATAGTCTCCACAACCTTTAAAAACAGCCATTAACTCCAGCAAGACCAAGGGGCCGTGGGGTAGCTTGGTCCAGCGAAAAACAGGATTATTCCTGAATTCACTGCAAGAACCATCCTTTCTGGTTTGGGACCAGATGACCCCGGTTCGAATCCGGGCGGCCCCATATAAATTAATATGTGGTTCATATGAGTCGATATGCGTAAGACTCCGAACGTTAGTGAGGATGGTTTTGATTGTGTCAAAACCCTGTCAAATCTATGATTTGGCAATGTCTTACCCGTGGCACGACGCCTAGCGTGAGTTGGCGTTCTGTATCCGGGCGGCCCCATATTCATTAAAAACACCAAATGGAGCAAAATCTCCGTTAGATTTATAAAGGGAATATTGTTCCGAGAAGAGTAAAAATGGCAGAAAAACAGAAGCTAGGTTCTCAGAAGAGATTTGGACCAAGGTATGGTCGAAAGCTCAGAATGAAAGTCGCTGCAATAGAACAAGAGCAGAGAAAGCTACATAAATGTCCTTACTGCAAATATGAGAAAGTAAAAAGGGTTGCTTTAGGGATTTGGGGCTGCAGCAAATGCAAAGCTAAATTCTCAGGCCGCGCTTATACCGTGGGAGGAAAAAAATGAGTGCTTACAAATGCTTTATGTGCAACAAAACAATTGATGTTAATTATATCAAGAAAAAGGTAAGATGTATATACTGCGGATCTAAAATCTTGTTCAAGAGCAGAGAGACCGCAACCAAAGTAATAGCCAGATGAAAGAACAGTTCACTTCAATTGGAGATAAAGATTTGTTTCTGCAAGAAGAATTGAAGTTCAAGAACAATAATCCAACTATTGATGTCAAAAAAGAAGGTGAGAAGTTAAAATTTTTCATCACAGGAAAATCAAGAAAAGATATCGATAAAGCAAAACATTCGATATCTAACATCCAAAAAATATTTAGCAAGATCAAAAAACTAAAATGACAACAGAAACCAAGATTGGGCAATTGCAGATGATGGAGCACACACTCCAGAATTTGTTGGCGCAAAAACAGCAGGTCCAATCACAACTTCTCGAAGCTGAATCAGCTTCAACTGAATTGAAAACTACTGACGCAGCATATAAGATTGTGGGAAATGTAATGATAAAGAAGTCCAAAACTGCTTTGTTAAAGGAAGCAAAGGACAAAACCGAGCGACTAGGCATAAGGATGAAGAGCATTGAGAAACAAGAATCTCAAATCAAAGAGAAGGTGAAGGGTCTGCAAGACGAAGTAATGGCAGATATGAAAAAAAATGACTGAAGAATTCACCAATGTAATCTATGCTCTGGATGAGCTAAGGAATGACACAGGAGTGCCAAAGAGTATTAAGAGTAAAATTGGTGAAATGATAAACGCACTAAGTAACTCTGGAAATGATGACTCAATTCTTGTCAACAAACTATTGAATGAGCTAGACGATATCTCAACTGATATTAATCTTCAACCATTTGTGCGAACCCAAATATTCAACATCAGCGGCATGTTGGAGACTTTTAACTAGACTTTCGTGTTCTTTAAATACATACTGAATTCGATAATAATATAAATTCCTGTTCAATTCCCAATCCCTTGTGGAGGAGTAATAGATATGATAGATCCAAAAGAATTTGACGCTGCGGTTGATATGTTATATGCATCAGTTGATAGAAGCTTTGGCAAGGAAAGTGCCGAAGGTTCCTTGATAAAGGCAGATCTTGCCAGTAGACTTTCCCAAGGCGAACCTTACCTGGAGCGTGTAACAATTGAGAAATCAACTGAAACAATATATCAAGGTGAAGTTATGATGCCTAATCCTGATGCGGGGGACCCAGTGCCAGTGCATTTCAAATATGAATTGTTGTTACCTGGTCCTGCGTTAGATGCAGCATTTGCATTGTCTAGTCAAAGTGTGGAAGAAAAAAGTAGATCCGCACGCCAAGCAGTAACTGTTACTCTGTCTGTATGGGATAAAGAGATTCCTGATGGAGAAGTGAAAGATCAATTATTGCAATATATTTCTGGCTCAGTTCCGTACGCAATAGCGTTTCTTGACCATCAGATTCTAGATGGTGGTCCAAGCAAGGGTGCCTATGCTATTCCTAGAACTGTTTTGGATTAGTAGATTCTAATTTTTTATCTTTTTTTGTTCTTAGTAGTAACATTTATAATACTGTGAGTGCAGAATATGATATATGAGGTGGGATTATGCATATATTTTGCTGGTGTTCTTATTAATTTGTACTCCGGTTGGTGCTGAATGTCCTCCACTCAGAATTGATCTCAATGACTTGTCCTTAAGAGAAGGGGATACGCTCTTGCGTGATCTCGGGCCTGATGGTGTAATTTACAGTGTTGCTTATGTCAATTCTACAATTACAAATATTGGTTTGAATTCTAGAACAGGCATAATTAATTTTACACCTGAAAAAAAGCATAAAGGGGAACACACCTTAGCATTTGTAGCTGTTCAAGGAACGTGCATATCATCAAAATTAATCACGCTTGTTGTCAAGGTCAGACCTAAAATATTGATTTTTGAGCCAGAACAAGAGCATATTGTTTTGCAAGAAGGGATGTTCAAGCGTTTCTACGCAGAGGCTGATGGTGCAAATCTTGCTTATTCTTGGTATGTTGACAATGATTACAAGGACATTGGTCAAGAGTTCATGTTTACACCTAACTATTATGATTCAGGATCTCATGAGATCCGTCTTGAAGTAAAGGATGCACAAGATCTGAGTTCAATTATCACCTGGACAGTCAATGTGAG
>JAHJEM010000011.1 GCA_018825425.1 Nanobdellota archaeon
CCCACAAATATCACCTATTACTAGATCAATCCAAGCCCAAAATAATCAAGCCATCAAACTGAATTTCACAATTGCTAATGAAAATTTCCAGCAATGCGACAGCTTATGCACATTTTACTTGATGGATATCAGTGAAAACACACAGGTGTGGTCAGATAATATAACAATGAAGCATGGTGAAGAGATATTCAACGAGTTTGAGATCATAACACCTGAATTTGGTCAGGGTCAAAAGATTTACAGTTTTAAAGCCCTGTGCAGCAATATCAAGAGCACTGTCTGTCTCACAAGCAGTCCAAGAAGGTACAGGACAAGCATTGTCACAGTGAATTACTATCTATCTGAAGAAGATCTTATTTCAAAGACGCTTGCAGAGGAAAATCTGGGTGTATTGCTCTCACAAATCAGTTCTGCAAAAGCAAAAGTAACAGAGGCAGAACAACAGATACAGTTATTAAGCATATCTAAAGAAAAAAATGATCTGAAACAAGAATTAACCAGAATCAAAACAGATCTTAACAGAATTGAAGAGAATTCCAAATCTCTGCTTAATTCTTGGAAAAAAGAGAAGTACTCAGAACTTGAAAAAATGGATTGGCCTGAACAGACAGCCAAGGTCAAAGACATAATAAATAATATTGCAAAATTGAATCAAGATATCAGTATTCTAGAAGAATTGCAACTTGAAAACGTAAATCTAATTAACCAAGCCAGCAAGACAAGTCAAGAACTCTTGAAATTGAATCTTCGACTTGAGAATCTTGAGACAATCGCTCAAAAAATATTGGAAAGTATTACGCTTTTGGATGCTGATACCTCAGAATATTTATTGAATGATAATCTAAAAAGAAATACAGAAATATTCAAGAACCTAGCATCAAATTTAGAAGAGAAACGTCTGAATGCGGACTTCTACACATTGTTTGGAAACATGTTATTAGACCTCAAACTCAATGAATCATTCAAATATGAGATCTATTCATGCGATAATTTTCAAGCAATATATATTGATCTGGAAGAGTCAAACCTTGGACAAGAGAGCAAAGACTTTTCAGAAAAATTAAGGTATGATGCGCTTATCAACCTGGAACAGTATCTAATCAACAACTCCAAGAATGAATCTTTGATTAATATTACCAAACAGATGATTTCAGAAATGAACATTTCAAATGAATCTTTAACTGGTGGATTAAGAATTGATACTGAACCGTTCGAAGATTATCTTGAAGACTGCGATTTCGCTAATCACACAGTCATAAAAAAACTTTCAAAGATTAATCTTACACAACCAATACATCCAGAAATAAATATCAGTCCAGAAAATATATCTCTTCCTGAGAACCATCCTGTTTGCTGCGCTCTTGGTGATTGCAGGCCTTGTTGTGATGAGGGTTGCATACCGCCACATCCAATTATCTTCTTGCATGGACATAGTTTCAACAAGGGAACAAGTCCTCAACTCAGCATGAACTCATTTGCTGAACTCCAGGAAAATATGGATTTCTTTATCAATGGAGGAGAACTTGATCTGAATTCAGAATCAGAAGATTGGGGCAGGAGTAATACCCCTATAACTGTTAGAGCAAGCTATTACTATGTCACCAATTATGATATTGTTGGAATGGATGTTTCTGTGCAAAAAGAAGAGAGAATCGAAAACTATGCAATAAGATTGCGTGAAGCCATTCAATCCTTAAAACAGAAAACCCAAGCAGATAAAGTCAACATAGTTGCTCACAGTATGGGTGGACTTGTTGTTAGGGAATATCTTTCATTATTTGGAGATTTGGATACTGCCAAAATAATCCTGATTAACACACCAAACAAAGGAGTGTCAGGAAGAACATCACAACTCTGCAGCATAGTTGGATCAAAAAGAGAATGTGAAGACCTGGAAGCAGGAAGTGTTTTCTTGAACAAACTCAATTCAAAAGAGCTTGTTGGAGACATCTATGCCATCCGAAGCACAGGATGTGATATGGATGGGGTGCAAGGAGATGGAATTGTCTTTGAGGATAGCGCTAAACTTGAAGGCGCAAAGAACTATGTCATCAATGGTACATGCACAGACACATTGAACAGCAATCTTCACACCCAAATATTGAATCCAAATCTTTATCCTGAGTTGTTGGATCTGATTCTAGAAATATTGGAAGGATAAAAGAGCATTGATTAACTCACTGGACATGTTCGCGTAGACTATTTAAACAACCAGGACTCATATTATCATATGCTTTCCGACAAGAAAATCAACAATTTTTGCAGGTTGTATCAAAAAGGCAATTCCATGAGAGATATTGGTCGCAAGGAAAATGTTTCTCCTAATACCGTAAAAAAATATCTTCTAAGAAATAACATACTTGTAAAGACGCAGAACATAGTATATGAGACCAAATCAGACAGCAAACTATTAGCAGGACTTTATGCTGGAATTTGGGCAGGAGATGGAACACAATACTATGACAAAGGCTACAGAATAAAGATATGCTGCAATAGTAAAGACACTAACCTGATTACTTACATCCAAAAAGTAATATTTGATTTATTTGGAAAGAAAACAAGTGTTGCATATGAGATTCGGAACAGGGCGCTCATTCGGTATAACTCAAAATTCATATACAATTATGTTTCAACATACCTGTCATTTTCTAACAATAAAACCCTCAGTGTATGCTTAGTAAAAAAGAAGCACTCTAGTGATTTTTTGAATGGTTTTTTACTTGGTTTAATGTTATCTGATGGCTACCTAAAAAAAAGATTGTACTTCAACACAATATCTAAAAAATTATCAGAAGATGCCCTTTTCATCTTAAGAAAACATGGATTTAAGCCACATTGGTATATTCAGAAAAGAAGCAAATATGGTTGGAATGATTTGTACAGTGTAAATATGACTGTATCAGAAAGTAAAAAAGCAAACACTCTATTAGGCCAAGTTTTACAGCAGACAGGCTATAATAAAGGTTTCCATGCAATAAAAGGGTATGGGCCCGCCGAGATTTGAACTCGGGACTTCGAGAGAAAGAACGTTCATTTCTTTCTTCACTCGATCGCTGACTGGTGTTATCAGTTTTGCCTTGGCAATTAAGCCAAACGAGCACTCCACCAGACTAAGCTACGGGCCCATTGTCCCTTGGAAGATATAGTGCCTTTATAAAGTTAATTCTTGAAATCCATTTATATATTCCTTCTTTTCTCGTCTCAATTGCTGAGAAAACGCAATATTTGTGCCCTAAGGTTTATAAAATCCCATCCATTTCGCTTGCTTATGAGAAACGAGTATCCTGCATTATTTGATGATAGCGGTGAAAAGCTTGCTGATTTTGATGAGCGAGTCAAGGCATATTTCCCGTTTGTTGAACCTCATCTAAAGCTACATAGGAATAATCCTCATGTAGTTTACGGCAGGTTGGATGCTAGAATGGTATTTTCAGAGATTAATGTAGAGGGATTGGAAGCCATTCTTGAACTTAAGGCAGCACATGAGAGAAGAGGAGAGAAGGCAAGCATGGTTCATTTTCCGAATCATAGCAGCATGTGGGATTTTCAGATAGTCCAGACCCGCCTTGCTATTGCAGGCATCGCTGCAATTATACAAGCAGGTTATAACCTTTCCACACCTATGAGTGATGGCATGCTACGAGACTGCGGAGCACTATTTGTATTCCGTGATGACACCACAATATATGATGAAAATGTCTGGCTTAATTTTGCCAAAGATCTGGCCCAAAAAACCCTTAATTTGAAAGACAGACAATATGAGCCAGGAAAGGGCAGAATGAGGGTTGACCTTGAGAATCTGATGATTCACACAGGGCAAGCTATGGCCAGACCAATCAGGAAAATCGGCGGTGAATCAACCTTGTTTATTGATAAACATATGAGTACAGCAATTTATGAAGCAATAGTTCCTGAAATTTTCAGACAAGGACTTGATTTTCTCCCATTCGCAGGTGAGACCAAGATCAAACCGCCTGAAGGCGGCAAGCCTGTTCGCAAGGTTGGACGTAGCTACACAGGATTATTCACCAATTATTCTCTCATCCCATTTAAGCTACCTATGACTCTTCCAAACAACAATGGATCAGAGAGATATTTCACTCCTGTTTTCATATCGTACGAACGGCTAGTTGAGGACCAATTATTTGGTTTCTTGCAAGAGATGGCAAGAAGCGATAATCCTGTGGTTAAAGCTGGTGCCAATGCCATTGATTATGCTCATTCAAGAGTCCATAGGCTGGTCCAGAGAGGAGGACGGGTCCATGTTGCATTTGGAGAACCAATTGCAGTCAAGGATCTGAAAGAACAAGGATATACATATCGTGATGCACCAAAACTTATTCACCAGAAAGCAGGAGAGCTTGCTGTATTCTATCCGACTCAGATGGTTGCACTCGCAGTCTATCTTGAAAAAGGCGGCAAGATAATACCTGACAAACAAGCTGGCAAAGAGAATCCTGCAAATGATAAAAAGGTGAGCAAGAGAGATCTTGCTGATAGGATTGATATGTTGATTGAGACCCTGCCACAAGAAAGCCTCAAGTATCTTCCAAGAGGTACAAATGAGATCATTGCTCAGGCACAAGATCAATTCTGGCAGACAGGACTTAGAAGCAGACATGTTGCTGACTTGAGTGGAAAATATGTTCATATTAATAAACCAGAGATACTGCAGCAGTATGCTAACCATAACCTACATCTGGTTCCGGAAGATATGCAAAGAGAGCTTATTACCGAAGCGAACCTTTAAAAAGACTTAATTGCTTCTGAAAGAAAGCAAATACAAGAGGAATAATCATGAAAGTAATCATACCATTGGCAGGAAAAGGATCTCGGATGAGACCACATACCCACACCAAAGCAAAGCCTTTGCTCCACATAGCAGGAAGGCCTATGATGAGCTATATTCTTGATGAGGTGATGAAACTCAAACCCACGGGCATCTATTTTGCAACAGGCCATTTGAAAGAGCAGGTTGAGGCATACATCAACAAGAATTATGATTTCAATGCAGTCTTTATTGAACAGAAGGTCAAGGATGGTACAGCGGGGGCCATCAACATGTTCAAGGATGTAGCAGATGATGAACCTATCCTGATCATATTTGTCGACACCCTGTTTGATTGTGACATGAGCATCCTTACGGATTTGAGAGAGGATGGTATCCTCTGGGCAAAAGAGGTTGAGGATTATCAACGGTTTGGAGTCATGGTCACAGATAAGAATGGAATACTGACCAAGATTGTTGAAAAACCTACCGAGCCTGTAAGCAAGCTTGCTAACATCGGACTTTATTATATCAAGAATCCTAAAGTGATGTTTGAGTGCATAAAAGAGCTTTATGACAAGAACATGAAGACTAAAGGAGAATACTATTTGACAGATGCTTTCCAGATGATGGTTGAAAAGGGACAGAAGTTAAAAGTAGTCGAGGTTGAAGGCTGGTATGATTGCGGAAAACCAGAGACAACCCTAGAGACTTCCAGAGTTATGCTTCAAAAACGAGAGGATGCTCTCAAAAAGAAGAAACTTGATCCAATAACTGGCGGTAAAAATGCCACGATTGAGAACAGCGTCATCATTCCACCTTGTGCAATCGAAGAAGGAGTTGTTGTAAAGGACAGCATTATTGGTCCTTATGTAAGCATTGCATCAGGTACCAAGATTGAACGCAGTGTCCTTGCAGACAGCATGATAAGCGCAGATGCAGAACTCAAAAACGTAGTGTGCACACATTCAATCATTGGCGAGGGTGCAAAGGTTGAAAGAAGCCCTAAAAAGCTCAATGTTGGAGATCATTCTGAGTTGGATTTGAGTTAGTTTTTTCTAATTGTTTTTTCATTTGTTATTAATTTGCGATATTAATATTATTATCAAGAACTGACCAGTCTCTCAACTGGCATAGAACCGAGCCGTTAAGGCTCGGGCCTTACCACGCGCTAAAGCGCGTGAACCTGCCCTGATCCAAAGGATCAGGTACTATTCCACGCGGATGCGTGGATTGTTCTTGAAAAAAGGGTTGTTGCTATTCAACTCAACACCCTCTTCCCCTTTCTCAACAAACTATTTAAACTAGGAATGCTTAACAAGAACAATGCATATTAAACATAACCTTGGACAGATGTCCAAGGAAGAAGAGGGTGAGGCAGGTTGTCTTCTGACAAACAAGAAAGGAGACTATTTTCTAGTAGGACCTAACAATAATTTCAGTGCTTATCAAGGCTTATTTGTATTTGATCCACATAAATGGGAATACTTCAAGGTGATTGACTCCATCTATCTGGAAACACCAGGAGATAATCTCACCAACAATTTCTTCGAGGTCAAGCGTGAAGGAAAATCAGGAAAAGAGGCGTTCTGCCTTACTGATGAAGGCCTTATCATTGAACTAAGCGAGATAAAAGGCACCTTGACCATTGAACTAGACTTCAGAAACATTCACGAGTATGATGAGAGAGGAAGAATATACAACATCTCTCAAGACGAAGAATTCATAATTGTTGAGTATTGCAAGTACAATGATGACACGCTACAAGGCACTCCTGAAAAACACTACCTTGCAATCCTTGGAGGGATTGATTTTGAGCCTGTTAACACATGGAAGCAAAAGAATTATGAGTTTGACAAAAAAAGAGGGACCAAATCCGATCTTTTTGTGTACGAGGCACTCCGAATCAAACCAGGTGCATATTCCAAACTCTCAATTGGTTTCTCAAACAATAAGACTGTTGCCAAAGTTTCAGCAATGAAACTCCAAAAGAATGTAGACACACTTAAAGACAGGCTTGTAAAAAGATATATTCCAAAAATACCTCGAGAAAATATGGCATACAATTGTGCATTGCATAGTATCCAGAGTCTGACCCTCAATCCAAATCGGCAAGTATTTGGAATCCTGGCGGGAAGACCGTGGTTTTACCAATTCTGGTCCCGGGATGAACTAATCAGTTGCATCTACCTTCTGAAAACAGGCAAGTTTGAGACAATGAAAGAGATTCTTATGAAATACCTTGACACAATTCTTCCTGATGGAAGAATACCAAACAGGCATCCTCACTCAGAGCTCGGAAGTGCAGATGGTGTGGGCTGGTTGTTCAAACGATTCCAGGATCTAATATTTGCTTTAGAAGAAAATAATACGCTTAGTGAGTATTTCACGCCTGAAGAGCTAAACAAGATTTCAGACACTCTTGACAAGAGCCTTGGACTCCTGAATGAACACTATGTCAATGATAATCTCATCATCAATAAACCTAAAGAGACCTGGATGGATACAACAGGCGGTCAAGATGATCTAAGAGAAGGTGCAAGAATCGAGATACAGGCGCTTCACCTTTGCGGACTTCAACTCGCAGCCCATATCAACCGTCTCTTAAAAAGAGAAAAAGCCAAAGAATACGAAGAAATGGAGTTAAAGATGCACAAGAAAGTCAAAGAACTCTTCTTTGATGGAAAAAGACTTGCAGATGGATATCAAGATGGCAATCCAGACTGGACATGCCGGCCAAACATCTTCATAGCACACTATGTGTATCCAGATCTTCTTTCCAAGAGAGAATGGAAGCACGTATTCAAGTGGGCTCTTCCAAAACTATGGCTGGAATGGGGTGGCCTTGCAACAATTGAAAAAGAACATTATTTGTTCTGCTGGGAATACACAGGAATGAATAACCGGAGCTATCATCGAGGTGATTCTTGGTTCTGGATTAATAATCTCGCAGCAATATGCATGAAAGAAGTCAGCCCAAGCACATTCAAAGAATACATTGATAAGATAATAGACGCAAGTTCTAAAGAAACAATGTTTTCTGGATTGATCGGGCACGGTGCAGAAGTTAGTAGTGCAAAGGAGTTAAGGAGCGAAGGCTGTTTGTGTCAGGCATGGAGTTCAGCGTTGTTTGTTGAATTGATTGGAAAATAAACTAATTCTAAAAAAAAAGAAAAAAAAATAACTATTCACCAGGATCTCTGTCAGGAATCTGGAACCCTGAGTCCTCACTATAAATCCAACCCGGCGGTAGCTTAAATGTTACGGGAGAACCACCCCACTCCTCTTCATCTGACCCGCAGACACAAGGCCCATATCCATCTGGAGCAGGACAAGAATTACACCCACAAGGTTCACAAATTTGACTATTTGGACCACAGGCCCCCATGCAACCTTCACCAATAACTTGAGGTACTTTACTCATTAATATTTGACCCTGGGTAGTATGGACATAATAGTCTCTTAAAGCAGCTCCTGCTCGTCCAACTGTATTTTGTGATGCGCTTCCCATCGCTGATCGCACACTATCAGTATTCGGATCTGGAATAGTACTTCTCTCTAGATAAGGATCAGGGTCATATGTCGGAACAACTGTTGCTGCCCAACGATTCTGGGGATTGTTTGGTATTGCAATACTCATTGCAAGGATTGCAACTATGGCAACC
>JAHJEM010000137.1 GCA_018825425.1 Nanobdellota archaeon
AAGAGGCAGTTAAGGCCATGAAAGAACAAGGTATTGATTTCTCTAGCGAATACGCTGAGCATGGACTTGCAAAGACCATCAAGATAATCCTGGGTGATGGTGAGAAAAAACCTAATGATTCTGAACTGGTTATTGGTCCACAAGTAAGAAAGAGTATGATTGCAACCAAACATATCAATAAGGGAGAAAAACTTACAGAAAATAATATTGATATCCTTAGACCTGAAGGTGGCTTGCATCCACGATACTGGGATCTCATGCTTGAAAAAGGCATAGCAAGCCAAGATATCAAACCAGAGGAATTCATAACAACTGAGAAAATTGATTTCGAAAAGTAATAATAGATAATTGAAATAAGGGATTAACTATGAAAAAAATATGTGTCATCACTGGAACTCGAGCAGAGTATGGTATACTCAAGCCCGTACTGAAGGCAATTCAAGATAGCGACAAGCTCGAACTATCAATCATAGTTACTGGAATGCACTTGCTTGAAGAATTTGGTAACACATATACTGAAATTGAAAAAGACGGATTCAAGATTGACAGGAAAGTTCCTTGTGCATCAATTGAGGATTCCAGAGAAGCCATGGCAAAAAGCATTGGAATTGCAATTGAAGGCGTGACTGATGCGCTTAGTGACATCAAACCAGACATATTCCTGGTTCCTTGTGATAGATATGAGATGTTTGGTGCCGCAGTTGCAGGCTTCTACAACAAATATTGCATTGCGCACCTTCATGGAGGAGAGAAAAGCAGAACATATGATGAAAGTGCAAGGCATGCCATGACAAAACTCGCACATATTCACTTTGCTTCAAGCAAAAAAAGCGCAGAGAGAATCAAGAAACTTGGAGAAGATAATTTTCGGATCCATGTTGTTGGTGCACCAGGACTAGATAGTGTAGTTAACCAAAAGATCTGCACAAAAGAAGAAATCGAAAAAGAGCTTGGCATTCCACTTGATCAAAAAACTCTGCTTGTTGTACAGCATCCTGTAGAAGACAAATTTGCAGAAAAACAGATGAAAGAGACTCTAGAAGCAATAAAAGAACTTAAGAAAAATACAATTATAATATATCCTAACTCAGACGCAGGCGGCAGAAGAATGATTGACACAATCAAAGAATATGAGTCATTATCATTTGTGAAGACATTTGCCAGCCTCAATCACAAGCTGTATCTTGGACTTCTCAAACACGCATCCGCACTTGTTGGCAATAGTTCAAGTGCAATAATTGAAGCCCCCTCATTTAATATCCCTGTCGTCAATATCGGAGCAAGACAGGACGGTAGAGAAAGAGCCGCCAACACAATTGATGTTCCCCATAAAAAAGAGAAAATAGTTGAAGGAATCCAAAAAGCGCTTAGCCATGATTTCAAAAAAGAAGTTCAAACATGCAAAAACCCTTATGGTGACGGAACAGCAAGCAAGAAAATTGCAAAAGTACTTGAAGAAGTTGAAATTAATTATAAATTACTGAATAAACAAATAACATACTGACATAAAAAATGAACATTGCAATAATCGGAGCAAGCGGACATGGAACGGTGATTCAAGATATTCTTAGCTATGACTCTGACGTCAAAGTAGTCTGTTTTGTTGATGATGATGTAAATAAGCAAGGAACAGAATTCAATGGACTGCCTGTTCTCGGAGGATTTGAGGATCTTGAAAGATTAATGAAGGAGAAATCAATTACAGGTGTGGCGTTTGGTATTGGAGACAATAAGATAAGAGAAACGCTGGCTCAAAAAGCTCTTGAATTCGGCGCAAAAGTAATTGCAGCAATTCATCCTAGTGCAGAGATTGCCAAAAACGCAAAAATAGGTGAAGGAACAACCATCTGTGCAGGAGCAATCATATGCACAAATGTAATACTGGGAAAGAATGTCATAATCAACACTGGAGCAACAATTGACCACGACTGTGTCATTGAAGATAATGTTCATGTAAGTCCAGGTGCAAATTTGGGAGGTGGCGTGCATGTCAAGAATAATACCTGGGTTGGTATTGGAAGTGCAATCAACCAGTATCTAACCATAGGATCTAACACCATCATTGGAGGAGGATCAGCAGTTATCAGAGATATTCCAGACAATGTCCTAGCAGCAGGAACCCCTGCTATTGTCAAGAAACAACTATCCAAGAGCAATCAAGATCATGAAAACCCAAGAAACAAACCAGGAAAAAATGATCCTGCATCCAAATGGAAAATCCCTCTTTTCAGAATTCATTCTGACCAGGAAGATATCGAAGCCGTAAGCAAGGTTATTAGACGCGGAAGTTTTTGGGCAGACGGACCAGAGATCAAAGAATTCGAATCAAAACTTGCTGAAATGCACAGCAAAAGGTATGCTCTCACTTTTAATTCAGGAACATCTGCACTCCATGTAATGCTGTTGGCATGTGATGTAAAAGACGGCGAGGTCATTGTTCCATCATTCACATTCACGTCTACTGTAAATTCAGTACTTCTTGCAGGTGCAAAACCTGTCTTTGCTGAGATTGAAAAAGAGACATTTGGATTGGATGCAGTTGATGTTGAAAAAAGGATAACAGATAAGACAAAAGCAGTCATGATAGTACATTACGCAGGATGCATTGCAAAAGACACAGAACAAATAAAAGAACTATGCAAGAAAAAGGAAATTTTATTGCTTGAGGATGCTGCCGAGACAATGGGTGCCACTATCGATGGAAATCTTGCAGGAACCATAGGTGCTGCAGGAATGCTAAGCTTCTGCCAGAGTAAGATCATTTCAACAGGCGAAGGCGGTGCAGTTCTTACAGATAACAAGAATTGGTATGAAAAAATGAAATTGTTGCGATCACATGGACGACTTGAAAATGAGAATACGGACTATTTTTCAAGTATTGAAGAAAGTGACTATTTGGAATTGGGATATAATTTCCGTATGCCAACCATGTGTGCTGCATTGGGATTAAGCCAATTCAAAAAAATTGAGAAGATGATCAAGGCACGTCAAGAACTTGCAGAATTTCTTAACAAAGAACTGGCAGGCATTAATGACATCACTTGCTCTATACCACCTAAAGGACAGAATCATGTCTATCAACTCTACACAATTATGCTTTCAAGCAAGGAAATAAGAAATAGTTTACAGAAACATCTTGAAAATAAAGGAATCATGAGCAAAGCATATTTTCCTCCAGTCCACCTCACCACATACTATCAGAAAAAAGGATCTAGCAAAGGAGACTTGCCAGAGACAGAGAGACTAAGCCAACAGGTGCTCAGCCTTCCTTTCTACGTGGATATGAGTCAAGAGGATAGAGAATTTTTGGCAAATAGTGTCAAAGAATTCTTTGATGGACAAAGTTTAAAAAAAGATGAGGATTTCACTATAAAATGAGTGAATTGAAAGAATTTTTCAAAGGAAAAGATATCATTGTTACAGGTGGAATAGGATCAATAGGATCTGAAGTAGTTGTACAACTCCTAAAATATGAACCTCGTCAAGTGAGAATATTCGACAATCGGGAAACAGAAATATTCCATATGCAGCACTTGTTGAAAAATCATAAGAATGTTCGATACCTTGTGGGTGATGTCCGAGAGAAAGATAGATTAAGAAAGGCTTTTGCAGGATGTGACATCGTATTTCATGCAGCGGCTCTAAAACACGTCCCTTCTTGTGAATACAACCCTTTTGAAGCTGTTAAGACTAATATCCTCGGAACTCAGAATGTTATCGAAGCAGCAATAGAAGAAGGCGTAAGAAAGGTCATTTTTATCAGTACAGATAAGGCAGTGAATCCAATCAACACAATGGGTGCAAGCAAGCTTCTGGCTGAAAAACTAATGCTCAATGCTAACATTTCAGGAAATAAAGACACCATCTTCTCATGTGTAAGGTTTGGAAATGTTCTAAACTCAAACGGATCAGTCATCCCTCTATTCAAGAATCAAATAGAGAATGGTGGTCCAGTCACTCTAACTCATGGAGATATGAGACGATTCTTCATCTCAATACCTCAAGCAATTGATCTTGTACTCCGTGCAGCCCATAAAGCAAAAGGTAGAGAGATTTTTGTTCTGAAAATGCAAGGGTGCAAGGTTAAAGACCTTGCAGAAGTGATTATCAATGAATATGCGCCCACTATTGGAAAGAAACCCGAAGATATTAAGATTGAGACTGTTGGATTAAGAGCAGGAGAAAAGATTGATGAGCTATTGATCAGTGAAGAAGAGCTAGAAATTACTTCTGAAGACGAGGACTTATTTGTAATA
>JAHJEM010000138.1 GCA_018825425.1 Nanobdellota archaeon
AGATACTTGCTGGCAACAGGTAGCAGAAGACCTCGGTATTGATACTGAAAGTGTCCAAACTTGCTTTGAAGACAAGAAGATACAGTTTGCTGCTCCTGATTTGGAGATCGGCAATAAACTAGGTGTTCGAGGAAGTCCTTCAGTCTTTATTGATGGGAAGACATATGGCGGATCTAGGAACGCTGAAGGCTACAAACAGGCATTATGTGCTGCATTTGACCAAGAAGCACCAGATGCTTGTGATGATGTCATTGTAAGCGATGCTCCTGCTGCACCTGTTGAGGGTGGTTGCGGCGCATGATAACAACAGAGGAATTGACTAGGTTTCGAGAAGAACTTACAACAAGTGAGAAGCCTATCTTTTTTTTTGATGATGATCCTGACGGATTGTGCTCATTTCTTCTATTATATCGTTTTGTTAAGCGAGGAAAAGGGGTGGTTGTGAAGAGCACTCCAAAACTAGATGCTACCTTCTTTCGAAAAGTAGAGGAGTTCGGTCCTGACAAAATATTTATCTTGGACAAACCAGATGTTGCACAAGAGTTTTTAGACAAGGCAAAGGAGAACAATTTGAAAGTGGTCTGGCTTGATCATCATCCTCCACAAAAAAGGAGTCCTGTTGAATACTACAATCCTCGGCTAAATGATGATAAAAACAACTGGCCAACATCCTATTGGGCATACAAAGTCGTCAATCAAGATCTTTGGCTTGCAATGGCAGGCACTGTAGGAGATTGGTGCTTAGTAGATGACCTAAAGGCAGCTTTTGTGGAAAAATATCCCACATATCTAGATGCCAAAACAACTGCTCCTGAAAAGGCTCTGTTTAACTCAAAAATTGGTAAGCTGGTTCGGATCATATCCTTTAATCTTAAAGGAACCTCTTCTGAAATCAACAAGGCAATAAGAGTGCTTTGTAGAATTGAGACTCCTGATGAGATAATGGAGCAGAGTACTGCCAGAGGAAGATTAATATACAAGCGATATGAGTTTTTGGATAAGATTTATCAATCCCTTATAGGCTCAATTAAGCCTACTGAGGATAAACTATTGTATTTCACATACAAGGATCTGAAGACCTCCTTTACCTCTGATCTCAGCAATGAATTACTCTATAAATACCCTGAAAAAGTCATTCTTTTGGCGCGCGAAAAGGGTGGTGAGATGAAATGTAGTATTAGAAGCTCAGATATTGTACTACCTCCACTCATTGAAAAAGCATTAGATGGTGTTGATGGATATGGAGGAGGTCATGATAATGCGTGTGGTGCATGTATTAAGATCGATGATTTTGAGAAATTCTTAGATACATTTAGAAAGGGTATAGACGGGGTTTAAGCCCATATACTCGAGTTTTTATTCGAGTTTTCTAAAATTTTTGGATTAATAGATTACGTGTCACTCCTCTATAGTCCTAAAAAACAAAATATTTATATATTAGTACTACTTTACAGTAGTGTGAGCTTATTGGTTATTAGTGCCACCAATGTTCACGTTCAATGCTCAAAACATGGGGGGGTAATTCTTACAATCACCTCACACCCACCCTCTCTTACACCCCCGTGTTTTGGCATTATTTTATAGTGCTGTATTCTAATCTTAATAAATCAAGAAGCACATATAGAACATACAGCATTTAAAACCATGAAATCCCCTATTTCTTAACAAAGAACTCTTGCTTAGAGAACACACTGTTCGGTATGAAGACCTTATCTTTACCATTGGTATAAATCTCAGTTTCTAGCCAATTTATAGATACAATCTTACCCTTGATATTCGGCAAGAGAATCTTGTCCCCTGGTTTGAAAAAGCCGCGTTTTTTGAGGTATATGCCTGCAAGTACATTGGGCAGAAAATCCTTGACAAAACCCAATATGGACATAACAAATACCACTAAAATCACAATAAGCAAGACATACATAACATAGCCCATGAGCTTCAATCTTGCAAGGGCGATTATTATTGAAGCAGCATATATTGCGTAAGATACAAGACTTCCAACCCACTTTGACAGCTGTAAGTCAAATCGTATCAACCTCTTGATCTGCTTATCCAATTGGATCTCTTTTAGCCCCACCTGAATGAGCCGCCCAATAAGTTTACCTGCAATAAACCCAATAAGAAGGATCAATATAGTAATTACTATCTGATTTATCACAGGATCTATTGTACTGAACGAGTCTCGTAGGACTGTAATCGGTGTGCTTACATTCATTTTTGTGCAGAGAACAGCATTGTTTTTAAAGTTTCTTAAATCATATCACTGCATTAACTTGCATTGCATTAACTAGGTTAACTTTTCAATCCCAAAACATATCACAGAAATCCTTTCAAGCTTCTTAGTATGGTGTTTCATAGCATTCTTTATAGGCATCTCAAACTCTTTTTCATACTTAATCCTAAAGTTATTTCGTTCAATAAATCCCCTAATATGCTCTTTAGTGGAAGCCTTGTGAATAGAATATACAACTCTGCTTATCTTCATGGCTCTTTCCAGAAAAACCTTATCTGCACCAGGATTCCTGGTCCCAAAAGGTGGATTCATTATCACAACATCTACAGGACTGAAAAAATCTGTGATCTCATAGTTCACAAACTCAGCGTCATCAATACTTTCCTGGATATGGTCCTCAATCTGTCTCAAATTATCTTCTGCAATCTTGAGCACAGCCTCATCCTTATCAACAAACACCACTCGTTTTGCCCGAAGAATAAGCGCACCAATACCAAGAATGCCTGTTCCGCAGCCCAAATCCGCCACTACTTTTCCAGTAATATCCTTGTTCATCCTGGCTGCCCAAAGTATGCTTGCAGCAACTTCCGAGTCTGTAGGGTATTGCTCATAATTCACATTAGGTTTTGTAAAGACTTTGAGCTTGGAAAGAATGATTGCAAGCTGTGATTTAGTCATATTCAGCCAATAAAAACTCAAGTATTTAAATTTAATGTTTGTACGTCGTGTATGAGTGAAATTAGCTAAACCTATACTTTGCAGAATAACAATATATTTAAATGACCTAAGGGCATCATTGCCTGGGGGTGTATAGGTGCTTAAAGACATAAATATAAAGCAACAAGTCAATACAGTACGTTCTGATCTTAAACATGCTTGTCAAGCTATGCGCGATGAATTTGATATGCACTTAGACACAATAAACCAAAATACTGACGAAATACAGCAAAATTACGAATACTTGGCCCAGATTGAAAACAAGATTGACAAGCTTGTGGAAAGAATGGATGCAATTGAGATGTCTATGGCAAGATCTTCAGGTAAATTACCTGCAAACAAGATTAATCTCACTCACAGAGAACAAGAGATTTTCATTGTCTTGTATTCTTCTCCAGATCGAATAACCAGAAAGATGATTTCACAACGTCTAGGATTCACAGAAGATATGGTTGATGCATACCTTGGAAACATCATTGCAAAAGGTGTGCCTGTTCTCAAACAAATTGTCGACGGAAACACGCATTTTTTCCTGGATCATGATTTCAGGCAGATGCAAGCAAAACAAAAAATCATTCCAATCAGTGAAACAATTGTCAGGGAAATTTTTCATACAAATCAATAAATTTTGTCCAATTTCTTAATATAAAACGTTTAATCTTTGCTTAAAAGTTTTATTAACTATTTGGAAATATATTATTAAGAATACAATTACTTATTGGACAATCAATATATCTATCAATCAATACACATTATAACTAATATATTGTATATTCAATCTATAGGATAATCTATATATTGACCAATCAACAAATAGCCATTACAACATATAGTATACTCAACTTATTTCTTAATCTATATATTGGGCAACCAATAAGTATATAAACACCTGTGACTAAGCATAGATTATGGCAAAAGAAGCTGTTCAGATTGAATTCAAGGGCTTCCTATCCTTTCTAATATTACATGAATTAAGCCAGAAAGAGCTATCTGGAGAAGATCTAGCTGTACGTATAGGCAAGCGAAAAGGCAGTCAATTGACACCAGGAACAATATATCCAACAATGAAGAAATTGCGTAAATTCCACATGGTCAAATTCAAGAGATACGGACGCAGAAAGGTTTATTTTCTTACAGAGGAGGGCAAGCAGGAATTGGAAAGACTCTATGCAGTAATCACCACTTACTTTGATGGACTCTTTCCATACCTAAAGCCCAAGAAGGCAAAGAAAAAATCAACGAAGAAAAAGGGAAAAATAAAGAAAGCATAAATTTCAATCAATGCTTAAAAGTTTTAATGCTTAAATATGTCAACAACAACCCATGTGAATTCGGGAGAAGTGGGGCAACCTGCTTTTCCCATTTTCACAACCCTCATTCTATCATAATTTGGAGTAAACTTTAAATATGTGTGCTACTGACCCGTAGTAAAATGAGAGAGAATCCCGAAGCAATTCCCAAACCAAAACCTGCACCTGTCAATAATGGCCCTACTAAAAGAATATACTCATTTGAGTATGCAGAAGTCCAAGGTCCAAAAGAACCCACAAATTACGATAAACTGCCTGTTGATAATGTTAAGATTCCCAGGATTATTGACCCCAGCATTAACCAATCTCCAAGGGTTGGATATAGACACCCAAATGCTTCATATTTTACAGCACCACTTGGCAGACTTGCGGAGATTGTAGCCACTTCTGATAAATTGATTGGCGTAGAAGCCAAGATGGCAACGCCAGGATATGGAACGCCATTTGAAGGCGTAGTAAAGCAACTCTTTCGAAGCGGTTCCTGGATGCGCACACGAGAATTTGGAGTTCTTGTAAACTATATCGCAGACGTACCTGGAATGCCTCAGGTCCAACTTGTAACCTTGCCTTTCAATCTTGAGCCAGGCAGAGGATATGACACAACTGATTATCGAGATCACGATTTGTCATTGGAAATACTCTTAAAGGGTGGACTTCGGGGAAACAGGCTTGTAGCACCTGTACCTTTGAGAATTCCACTAAAGCCAGATGATACTCGCATCCCCCACGAATTTCTAGGGAATGTAGGCCATCTATTTGTTGTAGAGAATGATGGACTAAAATCTACTGAGCACCATGTGGAATCCTACGGAACCATGCTAGCATTAGAGCAAGGCGTAAGAAAAGCTGTGCAGACTTATGCACCTTTGTGAAAACAAATTATTTTCTGAGAACGAAACAAATATATACTAGCTGTCGCCCAATATACATTGTCGGACAGGCTCGGCGATGGCATAATGTGGCATCAGGAGCCTAACGGCTTGGAATATGACAATCTAAGCGCTTCGCCCGTCCGACAATGTAAAAGCGAGTTCGAGATGTGTGTACTGGAATGCACAAAAGGAAAGTACTGGATAGGAAAAATGGCACAATTCAATGAAGAGAGCGCCCGATTTGTACAAAAGAAGCTAAAGACAGAACTCAGTATCCAGGGCAAAAGTCCGAAAACCATCAGAAACTATACATTTTACAATAAAGACCTGCTTATTTATACCAAAAAGGCCCATTCTGAGATAGACACAGATGATATCAAAGATTACCTGGCATATCTAATGACAG
>JAHJEM010000139.1 GCA_018825425.1 Nanobdellota archaeon
TCAACAGACCAATAGGGAATTAAATGATCAACAACATTGGATAGAACTTATTGTTGCTGGAGCAAAAGAGAGTAAAGATAAACTTCCTGCTGAGGATCAGAACGGTCCAAAGGGTCACAGAATTGATGAAGTCAGAGATGGTTTTATACGTATGGTCCAAAGAAAGGGGAAACTAGAACAACACTTCTTTACTGTATTTGACAAGCTACTAAAGGGAGAGCTTCAACCTTAGCTTTTCTCATACAATCCAATCAATTCTGCCTTATCAATGGTGTGAGCACCTATCTTTTCTAAGAAGTTGTCCTTGGTAACATCCTCGAGCTCTTCCACGTCCAATGCGTAGAGTGTATGGACATATTTGTGTTTTCCGCTTGGAGGGCAGGGACCACCATAGTCTTCTTTTCCAAAATCGTTTGGAACTTGGCTTCCTTCATAGGTTCCTTTCTCAAATCCAGTGCTTGCCCGTGGAATGTTGTAGACTTGCCAGTGTACCCAACCATCACCTGGAGCATCTGGATCGAATATTCGTAGAGCAAAACTCTTGGTCTCTTTTGGCACCCCACTCCATTTAAGATGAGGACTCAAATCCTCTCCTTGGCAAGTGAGTTCTCTTGGCATATCTGAATTGTGTTCAAAATTTGATTCTAGTTTCATTGCTTCCACCTCCGGTGGTATTTCCTCAGGTATTTGTTGAACATGATTTGTAGGCTCGGTTGGTATATCAGGCCCAGAACAGGCTACCAATAACACAGCCAGAATTAATAACCATTTCATGCAATCACCAAATGATGATATGTTTGTTATGTTTAAAAAGGTTGTCCTAGACAGGTATATCTGAAAATGATGTATGTAGCAGCATCACAACCTCCATATTCCTAGAAATATTTATAAAGCCCGAATATGCAAAATACACTATGAACCCTCGAGTTTGGCTGCTTACAATATTATTGCTCATAATACCTTTCTCATATGCAGCAAACTGTGGTGGGGGGACTGATTGTCAGTGCGGGGATTATTTGACTTCTAATCATGTCATGGACTATGATCTTACTGGTTGTGATGGTCATGGTATACGGATTGCAACAGCAGGTCTAATCTTAGACTGCAACAACAAGCAGATTCAAGGTATTGATTACAGGTCTACAGGTGTTGATATCACAAACAGTGAGATAACTGTGAAGAATTGCAAGATAAACAAGTTCGGGACTGGAATCAACATTCATGAATGCAATGATTGTGAGATAACTGATAATAAGATCTATGACCACGATGGTTATGCTATCAGACTCTCAGGATCAGTGGATTCTTCAGGTGTAATAATCACTGGTAATGAATTGTATGATATTGATCATTATACCTTGACAATCGAGAGCTCCAATGTCCATGGCACCACAATAGATGACAATTACATCCATGATAATCCTCAGCACGGCATAATTATCAAAGGCAATGATCATGTGGTTACAAATAATCGTCTTAGGAACAATGGTTATGGAAGTGGTCATTATCCTGGAATTGAAGCGAGCGCAATCGGAGGACAACACTTTGATAATGCAGAAATCTCAGGTAATACAATAAATGGTGAACAGTACAAAGCAATATATCTTGCAGGATATGTCACGAATTCTGAGGTTACTGACAATGAGATAACAGGATGCAGAAGTCAAGGAATATATTTAGGACCTCATTCAGAAAATGTGGATATTATTGACAATCATATTACAGGAGGGGGCAGATCACAAGGATATGGTGTTGACTTGTGGAGTTTGGGACCGGATATAACCTTCAGTAATAATTTTGTGTGCAATTACATGAACGATGTATTCTGTCATGGAACAGGTACAGTCGTAACAGGGTCTGGAAACACTTTTTCAGTGCTCTACAATGGTAATGGTGCTTGCGATGGCGTTACATATTCTCCTTGTCCTGCATCTTGTGGAAACACAGTAGTTGAAGGAAGCGAACAATGCGATGATGGCAATCATGATAATGGGGACGGATGCGATGCTTACTGCAGGACCGAAGCGTGTGGTAATGGACGTATTGATGCAGGAGAAGAATGCGACGATAACAATGTCGTAAATGGAGATGGATGCAACAGCCAATGCCAGACCGAAGTACTGGTCGAGATCTGTACCAATGGAATTGATGATGATCTAGATTCATATATTGATTGCTATGATTCAGACTGTACCTCAAATCCTGCTTGTGTCCCTGACGAGATATGCAACAATGCATATGACGATGATGGAGACGGTTATTCTGACTGCTATGACACTGATTGTGCAGATTATCCTGCATGCATGGATGACGAGATATGCAATAATGGATTAGATGATGACGATGACGGAGATGAAGACTGTGATGACTCTGACTGCAGCTCAAGTCAATATTGTCAAGATTCTGAGATCTGTGACAATGATGAGGACGATGATGACGATGGAGACACTGACTGCGATGATTCTGACTGTGCTGATCTAAGCATATGTGATACAGGACTTGAGATTTGTGACAATGATGAGGACGATGATGACGATGGAGACACAGATTGTGATGATTCTGATTGTGAAAACGAGAGTATATGCATTGATCCTCCTGACTATGAACTTTCATGTGTGAATGGAATAGACGACGATGCTGATGGAGATACTGACTGCGATGATGATGATTGCCTATTGGTTCCAAACTGCTATGACTTCAATCAAACCAACCAGACAAACCAGTCTCAACCAAACAATCAGAGCAACCAGTCCAACCAATCAAGCCCTCCTCCAGAAGATCCTGTCTTCAAGACAATAGAGACTAATCTGCCAGGTATAACGATTGATGTGGAAACAACAAATAAATTCCCAATCTGTACACTAGAAGAAAAGGCAATAACCAATCTACCAAAAGGTGATGCACTTTACAGTATTCATTTCATCAATTGTGACATAGAGACTGAGGCCCAGAAGATAATTTTCACTGTGACTGCCAATTCTAAGGAACCCCTTATCTTTCACAAACAAGGAGCCACATGGAATAGCATTGATTTGGACGATGTGTATACCCATGGAGTTTCAACTGAAGTATCTGTCGTGTACCAAGGAATTGGTGACTATGCTGTCATTATTCCTGATGAAGAAGAACCAGATGATCCTGTAGACGAAGACCCGACTGAAGTGGAAACAGGTGGTGGAATGTCTGTCTGGATAATAATATTCGTGATAGCAGGAGTTGTTGTTCTTGGAGGAACTATTGGCTTTCTATATTTGAATAGAGAACATAATCACAAACAGGCTAATCCGAATATGATAACACCAGAAGTGCACGAAACAGTACATAGAAGCATAAAAAGTGGTGCCAAACCAGAAAAAGTACATAATGTATTAGCACACAATGGATGGAAACCTGAAGAAGTGAAAAAAGTTATCCATACATATAGAAATGTACCAAATAAATACCAGAAAACACCATATCAGACAATTGAAAAACACAGGGCTGATTTCATGGACAAAGCGTTTTCTAGTGATTCGGACAAAAAATAGCCCGAGAAACCATCTCTTCCCAAGGAATGGGAAACTTTTATAAATCCTAAACCTCAGAATTGTAGGTATGGCAAAGCAGATTGATCCAAAGCAGTATATGGTGCTGCTTTTCATAATGATTGCAATTTTCTCAAGCTTTTACGCCGCAATGCAACCTGATGGTCAATTGAATCTTTATGGTAAGGCTGTAGGAGATTGTATCACGCCTGATGAGTTAGAGGTTTTTGCCAACCAATACATAATCAGCGATGATGTGAATTTGTGTCCTGGGGACTATACCATTGATAGGACAATGACAATAGCAAATGATGACATCACTGTGGATTGCAGTGGAGCCACTTTAAGAAACCCATATTTCCAGTCCTCAAAGAAACGGTTGGAAGTCAAGGCATGTGTCATAGTTGATGGAAATATTGTTTTTTCTAATTCGGATGATACAATAATAAAAGAGAATATATTCTTGGAGACAAGAGTGCGGTTTGATGGAGACAGCGCAGATGGAATAAACATTAGTAACAATACTTTTAGGATGAATGACGCTGCTGCTTCAATTCATTTGTATCATATAACTGACAGCTTAGTCTACAGCAACACATACTCCTGCGATTATATGTCTGCTTCAATGGTATCTCTGATGGATTCAGACAACAATGATATAATTTCAAATGATATTAGAGGAGAGTGCCATGGCGCAGGTATCGGACTGGTACGGTCTTCGAGCAATCTGATCAGCCACAACAGCATCAAAAAGATACAGACAGGTATTGCGATCAGTTCTGATTCAGACGATAATGTAATCGAGCATAACAGCATTCTAAGATCATCTGGTGCAACCAATGGTCTTAATTCTGGAATAACGGTGAGTGGATCAGATAATACCCTGGTCAGGAACAATAGCGTCAATGAGACCTCAGGTTCTGCTATCAGAGTAAGGTCAGGAACAACCAATCTCCGGCTTTATGATAATTTCATCTGCAAGAACAATCCAGGATATTATGACAGGGATATCAAGTGTGAGAATGCACCAAGTGGTGCTGTTACCGGAGCAAGAAATTATATTGGAAGGATACATACAGATTGTGTTGTTAGTGGTTTTGAGAAGTGGGATTGTCCATATTGTGGAAACAATAAGGCTGAATATGCTGTGGGAGAAGAATGTGACGGAAACGATATGGGTAAATATACTTGTCTTGACTATGATTACAATCGCGGGTTCTTGGACTGCAATCCACCAGGATCAGACAACGAATGCAAATACAATTTTGATTCCTGCAGTGATGAGTGTTATGATGATGTAACAGAGCCAATCTATGAACCGGTTAAGATGTGCCCAGGAACCTATACGCTTGAGAATAAAATTGTCGTCGGGGTACAAAGAGTCTTTGATTGTGCAGGCTCAACCCTAATAGCGGGTGCAGATACTTATGCATTCCAACTGGGAGACTATGCAGAGGTTAGGAATTGTCATCTCAAGAATTTTGAGGTTGGTGTTTATGTTAAAGGCAGATGGGAATCCGCAGGCCACCAAGGATGGACGTTACATGATCCAAAGATCAAAGATATGAACATTGAAGACTGCAAGACAGGTATCTATGCATGGATGGTACCTAACTTGTTTATCAATAATACCAATATTACTGGAACAGACCTATTTGGTTTAAGAGTCTCACATATTGAGGCTGCCAAGCTTTACAACATTAAATCATGTGACAATGTGAATAGCAGGGATTTCAATTGGGCACAATATGTACAAGACTACAGTACTCCTGCGACTGGAGATGACTTGTTCTTCCAAAATGCTCATGTTAGTGTACCAAATCCAGGTATAACCTGGCAACCATGTTATGGACCTCCACCAGTAGAAATATGCAACAATGAACTTGATGATGACTCAGACGACTTGATTGACTGTGATGATCCAGACTGCACAACAAATCCAAACTGCATCCCAGGAGCAGAGATCTGCGATAATGAGATTGATGATGATTCAGATCAGCTAATTGATTGTGATGATCCCGACTGCGAAAGTGCAGAAGCATGCAGAGGAGATCCACTGCCAGGAGCTCCACCAGAGATCTGCGATAATGGTATTGACGATGACCAAGATGAGTTTGTAGATTGTTTTGATATGGATTGTCTTGACTTCTGTGATAGTGGTGAAAATCCTGATGCAGGAAATGGCGATGATGGCGGAGACGACGAGGGATCTGGAGCTGGTGATGATGGTTCTGGAGATGACAACAGCCCTGGTGACTATGAATACGAACGCTTCTGTGACAACCTATTTGATGACGATGATGACGGCTTGCTTGATTGTGAAGATGATGACTGCCTCCGAGTTCCAGAATGTGAAGATATCTTCTATGACGATGATGATCTGTGGAACCTAGATCCAGATGATCTGGACTGGGAGTTGGATGGTTTAGATGATGATGTGTACAATACACCTGCTGATCCTCCACCTGAAAACATTCCATTGGAGAAATCTCTTACTACCAATGTAGAAGGAATGACACTCATAGTGGAAACCACCAATGCAGAACCTACTTGTTATGTGGAGACCAAAACTCCTGCAATAATGCCTGCAGGAGAAGTAGTGTACTCAATTGAACTATTTGATTGTGATATCCAGACCAATGCAAAATATGTGATCTTTGATATCCAAGGAATTGATCAGACAGACAACATAATCAGTGCATACTATGGAACAGCTACAGGATGGAGAAAACTTCAATCTTCAGATGCAGAGGTCATAGATCAGAACTTAAAGATGCTTTTCCAGGGAAGAGGCAACTATGCAATCATGTCTGCTGAACCAACATATGACAGGAGAGATCCTGCCAACGAAGAGCCTACAGATATTGAATCTTCCTCATTCTCATTCACTGGACTTATCATTATGTTGATATCAGTACTTGTTGTTGGAAGCATAATATTCCTTTATTTCCATAGAGAGATGCTTCATCTGCAGTTCCCTCACAACAAGATGACTCCTGACGTAAACAATGTATTCCAGAAGTCAATGAAACAAGGGAAAAATTCTGAACAGATCCAGAAAGTTTTCGTGAAAAATGGCTGGCAGGATGCCCAGATACAAAGGATGGTTGAACAGAAGATGAGCTCACCAAAAAAGAAAGTAAACAAAGATAAGTTTGGCAAGCGATCTGATATGATAAGCAATGCTTTTTCTAAGTGATCAAAAATATTGAAATTAGTTAAATAGATTATGATTTGAGAATATATTTAAATACACTTGACAAATCATAACAGTATGAAAGAACAATGTACAGCTAAGCTACATGATCTTACTGGAAAAAAGCACATCATTTTCGTATCCAGAGGCAATGCTGCAATCAAGCTTGCATTGAAATATGTCAAAGCACAAGGCAAGACTACACTCCTTTTCCAAGATCAAGGCGGTTGGATTACTTATGGACAGTTTGCAGACAGATTAAAGCTAGATCCAGCCAAACTCAAAACAGATCATGGTCTTGTATCCCCTGATTTGCTCAGAAATCATAATGATTCTGCTCTGATTATCAATTCCATGCCAGCATATGCATTCCTACAGGATATGAACCTTATATCCAAAGCCTGCAAAAACCAAAATATATTCTTAATAAATGATGTTTCAGGTAGCATAGGAACACCTGAGGCAAAATTTGGAGATCTAATTCTGGGAAGTTTTGGAGCATCCAAACCAATTGAAGTAGGCAGTGGAGGATTCATAGCCACAGATTCAAAAGAAGTGTCTGAATTTATAGAAACAGAACAAACAAGACTAGATTTTAAGAAGCTTAACCAGGCATTAGACCATCTCAAGCAAAGACTTGACACATACAAAAAAGCAAGAAGCGGTATACTAAAAGATCTTTCAAAGTATGATATTCTAAACCCTCATTCTTCTGGAATTAATGTAATCATCAAATACAATTCTGAAGAGGAGAAAGAGGATATTGAGAAGTACTGTAAAACCCATAACTTTAAATATACTCTCTGTCCCAGGTATATTAGAGTGCTTGAAAAAGCAGTGTCAATTGAAATCAAGCAGTTGAGGTGAATTGGGATGAAAGAACCAGAATCTATGGACGAATTACTATTCTTTACAAATAGAGTTGTGGACAACGGAAGCATAAAAGCATGGATATGCAGGCCCCCGTGCCCAAAATGCAACAAATTGATGGGAAAATCAATTAATCCTAAAACAGGTAAAGTTATTAAAAAGGCAGAAGATTACGAATGCCCTTCCTGTGGTTTTAAACAAGCCAAAGCAGACGTGGAAAAAGATTTAAGAGTGGAAGTGATTTACAAGTGCCCCTATTGCCAGCATGAGGGCGAAACCACAACAGAACATGTAAGAAAGACATGGCAGGGTGTCCCTTCTTTTATTTTTGAGTGTCAAGAATGCGGGCAAAAGATAGGTATAACCAAGAAGATGAAATCTCCGAAGAAAAAGAAGTGAGCAAGTGAAAAATATGAGTAAAGAAGACATTACAGAAAAAACAGTCCTTGGAATAATTGAGGATGTAGAATTCAAGCTTGAAGATGAAAACATGATAATCCAGGCCAAGATAGATACTGGAGCCACCAAGAGCTCAATTGATATCAAGTTGGCATCAGAGCTCAAACTCGGACCTATTGTAAAATCCAAACTTGTAAAAAGTGCTCATGGTACTAAGCTTAGGCCTATTGTATGGGCAGATATCGTGCTCAAGGGAAAGCCATTGCGTGCGGAATTCACGCTTGCAGACAGGACACACATGACATATCCTGTTCTGATCGGAGTGAATATTCTAAAGCAAGGATTTCTGGTTGATCCATCATTATAGCAATTCAATAATGAGGAATTTGTATGGCAAAAAAAGTGAAGGATTCAAAAAAAGGCAATGGACTTAAGGCTGCACTTGTCAGTTTAGGTGCTGTTTCAAGCCAGTGGACTGGCGAAGCCATGAAATCATACTTTGATGTTGTTGATGAGATAGATCTGCGTACGGTTGAGGTGCATTTTTCAGGAAAAAAAGCAGTTGTTATGGTTAGTAACAGACCAATGAAAGACTATGATTGTGTTTATCTAAAAGGATCTTTTAGGTATGCAAACATCTTGTGTGCTATCTCGAACATACTTGAAAAACAATGTTATATGCCTCTCTCATCTGAAGCATTTACTGTGGTCCACGACAAGCTACTTACACAACTTGTCTTGGCAAGACATGGAATTCCAACACCTAAAACTTGGCTCAATCCGACTCCTGAATCTGCAAGAAAGCTGCTCGAAAACGCAAACTATCCTCTTATCATGAAATTTCCTCAAGGAACCCAAGGAAAAGGGGTAATGTTCGCAGAAAGCTATGCTGCTGCAAGCTCAATTCTTGATGTACTCAGTTCTTTGAATCAACCATTCATAATCCAAGAATATATTGAGACAGGTAGCTCAGACTTACGACTTATAGTCATTGGAGATAAAGTCGTTGCAGGTATGAAAAGAACTGCAAGTATCAAAGAGAAGCGAGCAAATATTCATGCAGGTGGAAGAGCAGATCCTTTTGAACCGGATGAGTATCTAAAGAAGATCGCAGTGGATACTGCAAAGGTACTTGGATGTGAAATATGTGGTGTTGATGTGCTTCTCAGTGGTGCTAGAGGACCTTTGGTTATTGAAGCAAATATCAGTCCAGGATTACAAGGTATTCAAAAAGTGACTAAGGGAAGTATTGCTGACAAGATCGCAGCCCATCTCTACAAGAGAGCATATGATATGAAAAACAAGAGTATTGAAAAGGGATCAAAAAATATTCTTGCAGAAATTAATGGAGAACCAGCACACTGCCAAGAAATTATTTCGTCCCTTGACTTCCGAGGTACACGTATATTACTTCCTGAAATTGTGACCAAGATGGCAAAATTCAGCCAGCATGAAGATTATCAGATATGTTTTGAAAAAGATAAGATTGTAATCAAACGTTTTAACATCGATTAATGACAGAGATATTAACAAAATCAACAACTTCGCCCTAAATGACGAAGTATGAAAATAATAAAAAATGTGAGTTAACTTGCGAGCGAAGTTGTTGCTTCAAAAAAAGGACACTTTATCCTCGCTGTAAACAACGAGGTATTCTTTTTTTGTAATAACAAAATCTATGGGATTCAGAAATCGCTAATAGTCCTCATCGGGATTTATGAATGATTTCAGATATCATATGTTCAGGCCAACCTGAACCTTTGAGATTCTCTTGAATGATTTCATTTGGCATTCCAGTGCTTCTCATTTCCTCAATATATAATTCTAACTGCATCAAGCTTTCGTTGTCCAAATCACTTATGTCTGCGTTCTCAATCTTTCTATTGTAATGTACCTCATCATCTCTTTTTTCTGCAGCTTCCTGATGAGCATAGTTATTCATTATTCCTGCCAAATGATCTTCAATTATCAATGTGTCATCCATTGTCTTTGACTGTTCATCATTTCGATTATTCATTGTACTAACAGGAGCTATCTCATCTGGTTTCTCTTCTGGCTCCACAACAGTGATATCATCAAGCTTCACGCGAGTTGTATCTGTTGTATCTATTGCCACCACTTCTTCAGCCTGAACAACTGACTGCTGTGCAACAATTTTGTTCGCATATTTGGAATTAAGGTATCCATCAACATCTGTAGTTTCAGATACCTTTCCCACAATCTTCTCAATATCCTTAGAATTTAACATTATATCTGTCTGCGCTGATTTTACTGATTGACCTGATTTGGCTTGCTTGGATTTTTGAAGCTTTTTTGGTTTTCCTAAGCTTAACAAATTTTCCATACCCCTTCTGCTTTTTTTCTTACCAAACTTAGCAAAAAGTATAACCACCACAATTATAATCATAAGCGCAACAACAATTCTGAATACTAGTGGATTAAATGAATATGGATCCTCTTCAGATTCATTTGCACCGTTTGCGCTGCCCGTATCCGCTCCGTCAACTGCGTCAGCTGCTTCACCTGACGAATCATCAGATTCTACCACTCCCTTTGTCGGAGATACACCCTCTTGATTTTGTATCTGAAAAGCTCTATGAGATATTATTGTCTCAACATCTTTTGTTACTTGGACATCAACCGTGTAAGCACCATCTTCAAAAGTGGTTGTATCAAAAGGAAAGAGATACACGAATCTTGTAACATCTGACTCTGTAGTGGTGTTTGATGTATTGGTCGCATTGGATGAATTATCTACAGGCAAGGGCTCTCTGGTTTTACTTCCTATGACAGTATCACCTATTAGCACGCTTAATTCATCGTATATGCCATCTACTGACACTTTGATCAATGCATTATCTGATAGTGCTTGATCCTGAATCGGACTCTGTATATTGACTTGAAGGGCCAAAGATAGACCTGACAGAACTAATAGTATAATTAATATGACAGGACCTATTAGCAATAGTTTTTTCATTGTATACCCCTTAAAACCTATTTATTGAAAAATATTTAAAAAGGTTTCGCTATTGTTGGTATAAATATGGTATAAATATGGTAAAAAACACTGCTTTCTTTGCAGAATTGATTTCAAGCATAAAGAAAGATAAGCTATCCAAGCAGAAACTAAGCAATCATAAAATGCTGCTTTGTAAGAAGCACAATATAAAGAGCGTGCCCACCGATATTGAGATTCTGATGCAAGCAACAGAGGCTGATGTCAAAAAAATCAGAAAATATCTGCAAACCAAACCTACCAGAACAGGTAGTGGAGTTGCGGTTGTAGCTGTAATGACCAAACCACATGATTGCCCACATGGCAAATGTGCAATGTGTCCGGGAGGTCCAGAAAGTTTTTTTGGCTCAGTTCCTCAAAGCTATACTGGAAATGAACCAGCCAGTCTTCGTGCAATCAGGAACAACTATGATCCGTATTTACAGGTCTTCAATAGATTGGAGCAGTACGTCGTCCTTGGCCAGAATCCAGAAAAAGTAGAATTAATCATAATGGGAGGTACATTTCCTGCCTTACCAGATTCATATAAACAAGAGTTTGTCCGGCTATGCTTTAAGGCTATGAATGATTTTTCTAGAAAATTCTGGAAAAATCAAGAATTTTCTATAATGGATTTCAAGCGGTTCTTCCTGCTGCCAGGAAATGTTGGATCTGACAAGAGAACCCAAGAGATCCACAAAAAGACACTGTTTCTTAAGAGCCAAGGCAAAAAAAGCATTCAAAGAGAACAATTAATCAATGAAAAGACAAGCATACGTTGTGTTGGACTCACTATTGAAACCAGACCAGATTGGGGTTATAAGGAACATGGAAATGAGCTCCTAAAATTGGGCTGTACCCGGGTAGAATTAGGTATTCAATCTGTTCATGAAAAGGCCCTTAAAAAGATTGAGAGAGGACATAGTGTCGAGGACTCAGTTAAGAGCATCCAAGAGCTAAAAGATCTGGGATTCAAGCTTAATTTTCACATCATGCCTGGAATTGAAAAGAAAAAAAAGGATATTCAAGGTTTAAAAGAAGTATTTGAGGATTCCAGATTCAGACCAGACATGCTAAAAATCTATCCATTAATGGTCATGCCCGGCACCAAACTATATACTCACTGGAAAAAGAAGATGTTCAAGCCAATTAATACTAAAGAAGCTGCCAAACGAATCATTGAATTAAAAAAAGTTGTTCCAGCTTATTGCAGAATAATGAGAGTGCAAAGAGACATACCCAGCAAATTGGCTGAAGCAGGAGTTGATAGGACCAATCTTAGACAATACATCCAAACCATAATGAAAAAGAAGAATATTGTGTGCAATTGCATCAGATGCAATGAAATCAAGCATATACCCATATCTGATGTGAATTTGCATAAAATTCATTACATGGCATCTAAAGGCAATGAGTTTTTCATTTTTTTAGAATCAAGTGATAAAATTGTGGGATTCTGCAGAATGAGATTTCCCTATGAATTCTTAAGAAAAGAGATTACTAGAGAAACTGCATTGATAAGGGAATTACATGTATATTCAAGTGCAGTAGGTCTTGGCAAGCAAACCAAAGGAACAGCACAACACAAAGGATATGGAACAGCACTATTGGCAGAGGCAGAGTCAATTGCAAAGACATATTATCGGACAAAGATAGTAGTCATATCAGGGATAGGAGTTCGCGAATATTATAAAAAAAGAGGATATAATAAGCAAGGACATTATATGGTCAAATATTTGAATAGAAAGACCAAGAAGACAAAAATAGTCAGAAAAAAAAGATTAATAAAAAAAAATAAAAAATATCCAAAATCTATTTCTTTAGCTTAACTTTACAGTCCTTACAGCATGCATGGCCTAGATGTCCAAGTCCCATGAACAAGAACAATGCTGTCCACCATTGAATGCCCCAGAAGTTCCAGACACCCAAATCAACCAACAAAAACAATACTCCAATAATGAGCAAAAGAATCGTACCCATCATCATGCATTTATTACATCCGCACATCATGTTATCACCTTTTTATATTATATGTTCATTAATGTGCTTGCCAATTTATAAATATATCCGAAAAATGCATAATTTCCTAATGCAGATGCTCTCCCAAGTTATGTTTTCTAAGAAGTGCCTTTCGTATCTCTTCAAATATCACAACAGATGAGGATACCAATACTACAACAAGCCAATCCATCCAACTTAAACCTACTGTCTTGAAAAGATCCTGTAAAAAGGGAACATGGACAACAATTGCCTGTAAGAATACTGAGAATGCTACAGCTGCAAGCAATAACTTGTTGGTGAAGAAACCTATCTGGAAAAGGCTCAATGTTGGACTCCTGCAGTTGAATACATTCATCATCTGAAAGATAACAAGTGTAGTGAATGCCATTGTTCTTGCATGCATAGGATTAGCGCTATAGAATGCATAGACTGCCAATGTACCGACAGCGATAATAAGTCCTGACCAGAACCAGTTCATAAATGTTCTTTTAGTAATTATTCGTTTCTTGGGATCCCTGGGTGGCTTTCTCATGATGTCAGGTGCGGGAGTGTCAACCCCGAGAGCTATCGCTGGCAAAATATCAGTACCTAAGTTTATCCACAATATCTGCGTGGCAGTCAAAAGAATTGTTCCCTTTGGAAGATCAAGCAATAATACTAAGAACATACCGAAGAATACAGTCATTATCTCTCCTAGATTACTTGTGAAAATGTACTTGAGGAATTTCTTGATGTCTGCATAAATGCCCCTCCCCTCCTTGACAGCCAAAACAATGGTTGCAAAACTATCATCCATGAGAACCATATCACTTGCCTCTTTTGAGACATCAGTACCAGTTATTCCCATTGCAACCCCTATATCTGCTTTCTTGATGGCAGGAGCATCATTTACACCATCACCTGTAACACTGACAATCTCACCCATATCCTTAAGCAAGGCAACAATCCTCATCTTGTGCTCAGGATCTACCCTAGCAAAGATAGCCTTGCCTTGGAGAACCTTTCGCAATTCAGGATCTTTCATATTGTTAAGGTCAATACCTGTAATTACCTTGGTATCCTTGTCTGCAATGCCAAGCTGCTCGGCAATTGCCTTTGTAGTTACACCAAAGTCACCGCTGATAACAAAAATCCTGATGCCTGCCTCTTTGCATGTGGCTACTGCATCATGGACCTCTTCTCTTGGAGGATCAATCATTCCTTGCATACCCACAAAGGTAAGACCTGCCTCGAGTCCTTTGGCTTTCTGTCCTTTGAAACTTCCGACTTTCTTGTAAGCAAATGCTAGAACACGAAGTGCATCACTAGCCATATTATCATTAGCCTTATGCAACCCTTTCCTCAATTTTGGGGTCAATTTCTGAGTCTTGCCATTGATTGTAATATGTGTGCATTTCTCAATTACTTGATCAGGAGCACCTTTTACCAAGAGATAATTATCATTGCCAAACTTATTCACTGTACTCATCATCTTACGTTTAGAATCAAATGGTATCTCACGAAGGCGCAAATGCTCTTTTGACAACTGCTCATGCTTAAAGCCATATTTTTCTCCTGAAACAACCAAAGCCCCTTCTGTAGGATCCCCAATTATCTTAAATTCAGGTGTGAGTTCTGCATTATTGCATAACACACCTATTCTGAGCAAGAACTCAAGATCCTTACCCTTAAATGCTTTTTTCGCGACAATAAATTTTCCATCAGGTTTGTATCCTGTACCCTCAACATCAATAATCTTGTTACCTGTAAAAATCTTCTTTACTGTCATCTCATTTTTGGTAAGGGTTCCAGTCTTATCACTGCAAATAACTGTTGTACTTCCTAATGTCTCAACAGAGTTCAGCTTTCGAATAACAGCATTCTTTTTTGCCATCCTCTGTACACCCAGAGCAAGTGCTATAGTCACTGTTGCAGGCAATCCTTCAGGTACTGCTGCTACTGCGAGACTTACGGCTAGAAGAAACATGTCAATTGCATTGTTCTTCATGAGGATTCCACCCACAAAAACAATTGCACATATTACAAAGACATTCTTTGCAATGAATTTTCCTACATGAATGAGTTCTTTCTGCAAGGGACTGAGGCTCTTGTCAACTTCGGTTGTCAAGTTGACTATTTTACCGAATTCTGTCTGCATTCCTGTACTTACTACAATCCCTCTGCCTCTACCTTTGACAACTATTGTACCCATAAATACCATGTTCTCCATATCTGCAACAGAAATATTATCCTTATTGATTACTTCAACATCCTTGGCTTCAGGTGTACTTTCCCCTGTGAGTGCAGCTGCATCCACTTCAAGCTCAATTTCCTCGATTAGCCTTAGGTCTGCGGGTATCTTATCTCCCTCTTCCAGAACCACAATATCTCCAGGAACCAGGTCCCGAGCATCAATCTCACGTATATGACCTTGTCTAATGACTTTGGTTGTTGGAGTTGTCATTTTTTTTAAGGCTTCCAATGACTTTTCAGCCTTGAATTCCTGAATAAAACCGATTACAGCATTCAGAACCACAATCAATACAATAACAACACCATCTACCAGTTCATCCCTACTGTGCTCAATAATTCCTAAGGCAAAAGATACTATTGCTGCTCCAATCAGTATAAGCACCATAATATCCTTAAAACCAGAAAAAAATATGCCCCAAAGACTGTACTTACGCTTGGTTATGAGTTCATTAGGGCCGTAATCCTTTAAGCGTTGCTGGGCTTGATTGTCAGAAAGTCCCAATTTTGAGGAATGTAACTCCTCAAAGACTTGTTTTACTGTCTTATTATGAAACATAACCCTTATCCTGCTCGCAGGGTTTATAAATATTAGTTATCACCGTAAAAGAGTTGTGAGATATTCTAGGTATTTTTCAAGTATGCTATTTTAGACACCAAAAAATATATAAAGCAGAAACAATAGACATAATAAAAAGGGGTGTAGCCAATTGCAAAAATCCAAATCAAAAGCACAGGCATGGTCAATTGACCTTATCATTGCAGGTGTAATATTCATTCTTGTAATCACAATCTTTTATACTCTTCTTGCAAGAGAGCCAAAAGCAGACTTGCAGGAATTAAAGCGAGAAGGTAATTTCATTGGTAAGAAACTTGCTGATCCTCTTGCAGGAGACTGTGCATTCTTGGAAGATAATGAAGTAAATCCTGAAAAGATTGTTGCATGCTATGCCACACTTCCTGAAGACTTCAAAAAAGAAAACAATATCAATTCAAAGTTCTGCATATATCTAGTAGACCAAGAGGGTAAGATAATAACTGTAGGTGGTAGAGTTGGATTTGGAGATGAAGACCTAACACTTACAGAAGATGGTGTTGGTGGTGATGTCAATTGCGGCGAAATAATGCCATAAAGATTTATTCTATTTACAACAGCATTTCCAATTTACACTTGAGACTAGAGTCAGATCTCCGTGTCTGCTCTGACCCACACCTTCTCCTTGGCAGTTCTGGTCTTTCCAGGCTTCCACACCCCAATTTCTAAAGCCTTTTGATGTTGTGCAACTATTTGAGAACATCTTACCTTGAGACGAACATACTTCATTACAATCATCACCTGCAGAGCTATCCATACATTCTGTCCAAGCTTGAGTTGGAGGCATTGGAGGCATTCGTTCCCCATCAGCATTTGTATCTTCTGTTTGATCAGATTTTTCGGATGAATACTTCTGCTGCATTCTTGCACGCCATGCACTCACTGTTTCATCAACCTGCTTATTTCCAGCATCACTCTTGTAATATTCTCCTTCCTCACCATCCCCATTAGGATCTGGTTGTGGATGAGAAAGAACATCATCATAAAGAGGTGGTGCATCAGTCTTGTAGCTATTATCACCATATGTGCGCGTCGTGCTCCTTCTATGAGATGTGGTATCTCTGTCATTTCTCATAATACGTTCTACCAGACCACCATCTTCGCCTTCAGTAGGGCATCTGAATATAATATTTCTATCCCTGCCAAAGAATCTGTTGGTTGTTGGAGCAGCACCACAATCAGCCTTGAAAGTCGCAAGGCCTCCTCTTCTGACATTGACATCCATTGAACACTGGCCTTGCCCAGTACAGCTTTGTCCTTTGCTTGAGATGCATTTGTGGACCTCATCTGAATCCTGGAAATAACAGGTCACGGTCTGCCTTGCACCATCTGTATTTGCGGCTGTCTGATACGCACTTCCTGCAATAGCAGGCATGAATATATCCCAGAACCCTGCAGAAACCAAGGGGATGCAAATTACTAAGAAAATCATGCTAAAAAGAATAGTTTTTTTCATAATTTCACCTCAAGCAAATGAATTATATACTAATATATGAATTCTTGACATGAAAGTTTAAAAGGTTTTCGATTAACAGGCACATCCAAAACATTAATAAACAACCTTACAACAAGTATTACCATGGAATTCATCTTATTGCTCTTGACATTGGTTGTTGGAGGCATTGCAGGCTTAATTGTTGCGCACTATTCCAATGAAGAGTTAAAGACTGGAAAGAGATTCTTTATGTTCATACAGCCTCTGCTCATGCTCGTAATCATGGTTGTTGTTGCAGCTTACTCAGACATTGCATTTGCAGTTGTATTGGTTCTGGTATTTCTGAGCGCCTTATTGATCAATAAAGAGATCTACAATTTTATGTTGCTTGGAGTCGTGTTGGCATTGGTCAATGAAGGACTGCTTGCAATTGTAGCAAGCATTGTCCTGTTGTACTTCCTGATTAATTCAGCCTTGCTCTACCAACACTCAATGGAGCTCAAAGAAAAGAAAATCCCTTTTTTTACCAAGACACTTCTAGTCAAATACATCCTATTTCTAATCCTTGCATTGATTGGATACTTCATATGAGCTGACCCAGATGAAAAAGGAACTGAAAAAAGTCACTACAAAGGATGGATCTGAAACCTTCTATTCTGATGAATATCAAGAGTACTATCATTCAATAAGCGGTGCTATGGAAGAGGCATTCAAGAAATTCGCAATTCCCGGTATAAAACCAAAGTTGAAAAAGAAAAGCATAAGGATTCTTCATATCTGCTTTGGCCTAGGATACTTGAGTGCCGCAGCAATCCATTACATCCGAAAAAACAATGCCAAAATGGATGTTGATATCATCGGACTTGAGATTGATCAGGCAATTCTTGACAAGATATCAGAAATTGAGGTTCCAAACCTGATTAAACCAGACTACGAGCTCATAAGAGGGCTTGCCCACAACAAGTGGGAACTGCATCTGGGCAGATTTCATCTGAAGATGATAAAGGGTGATGCAAGACATACTATAAATGATCTTGAAGGCGGATTCGATGTGGTATTCCTTGATCCATTCAGCCCAAAAAAGTGTCCTGAGCTCTGGACACAAAAATTTATCAAGAAAATATATGATCTTATGAACAAGAAAGGCATCCTTACCACATATTCTTGTGCTCGTAGTGTTCGAAATAACCTTGAAGCTGTTGGTTTTAAGGTCAAAGATGGTCCGCGGGTGGGCAGGAGAGCACCTAGCACCATTGCTCAGAAAACCTGATAGAAAACATAATATTTATAAGCCTATTCTTGGTATTGATACCATGAACAAGCTGCTAATGATATTTGTGTTCAGCATTCTATTCTTAAGTATAGTAGGAACTGCGCTCGCAGATGAGGAAACAGGCCACGTGGTTATCCATATAAAGAATCGAGAGCCACAGATAACAACAATCAGTATAATGCCTGAGAAGGCCTATCCAGATTCTGTTCTCAGATGCGTGGCCATTGTTGATGATGAGCGCCCAGAGGATGTTCATCTTGAGTATTCTTGGAAGATTAATGCTATCGAAAGTGTGGAACAAAGCGAAGAGCTCATTGGATTTAATGCAGATGATTATGTTGAATGCATAGCATACCCTATCGATTCTGCAGGAGCAGTTGGGACCAAAATTACTGCAAGCACAACAATACTCAATCCAACATTTTCTGAAAAAATAACCAAGGTTGTACTAAATATTTTTGGAGAAGCAGATTATGAGAAGAGTGCTGAATTAGATAACCAAGGACTTAGCGCAGTGACAGGTCATGTTATCTATGAAGGTATTGGCGAGACCAACATTGCATGGAGTTTGATCGTGATTGTATTCATCCTTGCGCTGATCAATGTCAACCTAGTTCTTAGACATCGCGCCAAAAAATAGTCTGATACAGAGTATTTCTATCGAAATATTTAAATAAAAGTGTAGCAATTACACTATTAAAATAATTATGTGAGATAAAAAGGTCTAATTTTATGGCATTTAGCATTAAGGATTGGTCACATCTTGGACGTATGCAAGTAGCTTCCGATGCAGTTGTATTCACAGTATTAAATAATGAACTGCAAGTCCTTCTAATCAAACGAAGATATCCTCCATTCAAAGGCACATATGCGTTGCCAGGAGGGTTCTTGCAACAGCATGAAAGTCCTGAAGAAGCCGCGATTAGAGAGCTTCGGGAAGAGACAGGAGTCCAGAAACTTCATCTTCATCAATTAGGTGCTTATGGCGACCCTAAACGAGATCCGCGGGGACGAGTTCTTAGTGTTTCATACATTGCTCTTGCTGACCATCATAGAAAACTTCATTCAACCACAGATGCATTACGTGCTGACTGGTTTTTAGTACACAATCTTCCAAAGCTGGCCTTTGATCATGCAAAAATCATTGAGGATGCACTGGTTCATTTGCGACTGGAGATCCAGACAACAAATATTGCCTACCAGATATTGACCAGAAAGTTTACATTATCTCAACTGCAAAAGCTATACGAATTGATCCTAGAAAAGAAACTGGACAAACGAAATTTCCGAAAAAAGATCAAAGAACTCGATCTCCTCGAGGAAACCAAGGAGTTATTCAGGGAAGGCGCTCATAGGCCCGCAATGTTATATAGGTTCAGGGATCGAGAATACAAGCCCCTTTCTGAGAAAATCCAAGCATTTCTTTAAAAACGTTTTGTGACACCCTATTTTCTTTATAAAGACCATTACATTTCAACTTTTCCTTTATAAGTTTATATCCTACACTAACGAAATCTTTATAAATATTAGTGTATATCTGACACTAACTGAATGAAAAATTAAGGTCCGTAATCGAACACGGGCCTTTTTTATTCAAACAGTAAGTGTAAAAAGTACAATAACTAAAAAGGAAGAAAGGAGGACTCAAAGATGAAAAACAAAATGCAAGCATTCGCAGACAAATACTTCCTGCGATCAGACGAAATACTAAGAAAAGAAGGACTCAATCCCTGGGTCAACATGCAAGTCTTTGTAAGGAAAGGACCTGGAGAAATTGCAGGGATTGATGAAGCTATTGATATCATAACCCAGAATTCAAATATTGCTGAAGTGGGCGGACGAATCTATGCCAAATCCGAAGGTGACATCTACACACCCACTGAGACTGTAATGAACATTGTGGCCCCAATACAATCAATCATGCCACTGGAGACAGTATATCTTGGTCCGATCGCGTCTGAGACAACCCGCAGAAACGATCACAAAGAAATCGATCTTGAAGCCATAACCAGAAATGTTGAACAAGTGGTTGCACTTGCAGGTGGAAGACCAGTTTTCTATTTCGGTGCCAGGCATTGGCACTATAATATGGATGCAGAAATCACTGCCGCTGCTTTTGCAGGCGGTTGTGCTTCTGCATCAACCGACAATGGCGCCTCAACTGCAGGCCAAAAAGGCATGGGAACAATCCCTCACGCATTAGAAAACGTATACGCTTTCTATCATGGAGTTGAAAATGCTGTAGCCGAAAGCACAGCAGCATTTGACCGCCACATGGATCCAAACATACCTCGTGTTGCTCTTGTTGACTACAATAATCGTGAAATTGATGACAGTGTTCAGACCTCAGAGAAACTTAGGTCTCAAGGGTCAAGACTGTCAGCTGTAAGAATAGATACTTGCGGCGAGAATTATGCCCAAGGAGCAAGAGAATTTGTTAGAGATTCTGAATTTGCGCAGACAGCCGATCAAGCATTCGGAGGATACTTTGCTCCAAGCGGAGTAAGTATTGCAGGTGCTATCATATTGAGACAATGGTTAGATGCCATTCCAGGACCAAGGATAGGTCTTGTCTTAAGCTCAGGATTCAGCAGCCCTGCCAAAGTCCAAGCATTTAACGACGCTGAAGCACACTACGGAATGAAAATATATGATTCTATCGGAGCAGGATTTCTTGATGGTATCCGAACATCAACTGCAGACATAATTGCAGTAGGCAACAGTGCTGATCAAGTCGACTATTTTGTGGCACCTATTGCAGAGCACAACATCATACACAAGGTAGGCAGGCCGCCAAAATACAATACAACACTCGAGAGGAGAGTGTAGAATCGAAGAAATAATTGGAGGAATAAAAAAATGCAAACAATCGAAGAAACAACCGAACACACAACTGAACAAATAGTAGAACAACCAGCTAAACAAAAAAAACGAGTGATCATCGCAAACCTGATTGATTTCTCAGAGTCATTCACTGACAAGAATGGTTCCTTTTATTGTGGAACCACAGATGAACAAAAGGAACACACAGCAGATGTTGTAGAGCTTGCAGATCTTGTCATCAATGCAACTGATCTGCACCCAGTGACTGCACCAGAATTCACAGTAAACGGAGGACTTTATCCTGTTCACAACTCTGTTCACCCAGAACAATATGGACCTGATTTTATATTTGCAAGGACTCAAACTGGAGAGGATCTTCTTCTTGAGGACAAGACATTGAGTCCAAGACTTACCAGAATCATCAGAGATTCTATTCAGGATAGGAAATCAGGAATGATTGTCCCACGTGGAGTATACTTCCAGGGTGAAGGACAAAGTCAGTTCTGTGCACCTACTGATATTGAAGAGACTTTTGATGAGAAAATAATCTCTGATAAGGAATTCATTGAAGATGACTACGGATACATTATTGCTCCAAAACAGTATTTCGATGCCACAAGACTCGATTCTGATAGAGCTCTTCCTGACGAGAGCATTCCAGGTGTTCCTGATCAGAACTATGACGTCTTTAGTCTGCTTAATGAAAAGTTCCCATCTGACGAATACGAAGTAATACTTGTGAATACAGGTGTGGTCGAAGGAATATGCAGACTTCATACATCAACAGGAGTAAGACAGATGTTTCCAGAAGCTCGAGTGATCAACATCTCAGATGCAACAACACCCCTCTATGGAATCGGTCTTGGATATGAGACTGAGAGCGAGTCAAGAGATGCATGTGAGAAAGTATGCAAGGACATAGGAATTGAGTACATGACAACACAAGAATTCCTTGACGAATTCAAGGAATGAATGTAGGAGAAATATGAAAGAGGAATAAGAAAATGAAACTCGAAAAAACCATCAAGAAAGCATACTTTGCAAATGGAATAGCACACGCAGTGGATCAGCTCGCAGACCAGATTATTGATTGGGTTGTGGGTTCAGGATCACGTGGAGGCGTAGTGGGCTTGAGTGGAGGAATTGATTCAACCACTGTTGCCTACCTCACAAAATTTGCATTTGACAAGTACAATAGCACACGTCCAGAAGAAGATCATCTCACACTTTATGGTATGATGCTACCATCAAAAGTAAATGACAGAGCTGACGTGGAAGATGGTCAGAGAGTTGCAGATTATCTTGGAATAGAGAGCAAGGTTGTCCCGATTGAACCAATTGCAGACAGTTTCAAGCAATCAATGCCCTATGCTTTTGAAGACAAAGAAGAATGGCACACAGGCAATCTCTACTCTGAAACAAGAGCAGTTGTCCTAAGCAGGTTTGCGGCCAGTCAAGATTGCTTAGTCATGGGAACAGGCAACAAGGATGAGGATTACGGACTGGGCTATTTCACCAAAAGAGGTGATGGTGCAGTTGACAATAACGTCCTAGGTAGTCTTTCAAAACGCTTGGTTCGACAAGTTGCCCAATTTCTAGCAGTACCAGAAGATCTTGTGAAAAGGACAAGCACTGCAGGTTTATGGGAGGACCAGACTGATGAAGGAGAACTAGGTTATGGCTATGATGTTGCAGAAGCTGTCATGAATGGACTGGATCAAGGATTCAGCCCAGAAGAAATTGTAGATATCACAGGGTATGGCAAAGACACTGTTCAAGATGTCATGTATCGTCATGAATCTACACGTCACAAGAGAAATGTACCGCCAGTCGCAGAGGTGAGTCTTGCATACGAATGAATAAAATGGAGAATAAAATGGATATTGGAGGTCAAAATGAAAAGCCCAACATATACTATGATTGTAGGAAGTAAAGCATGTCCTAATGATTGTGAACTCTGCATCTCAAAGATGACACCTGATTATGGTATAGGCCTTGCTCTACCTCCTGTAAACTGGGATAGGTTTGAGACAGCTACAAGAATGGCACTTGCCCATGGTGCAGAGAATGCACTCATTACAGGCAAAGGTGAACCAACATTGTATCCCGGCCAAGTAACCCAGTACCTCATACGTCTAAAAGACAAGCCGTTTAGTGCGCGGGAAATCCAGACAGAAGGAAGCCAGCTTGCAAGAGGAGGATTATACAATGATTTCCTGACTGTATGGAGAGAACTTGGCCTTGATACTGTAGCTGTCTCAATGTACCATTATGATATGGAAAAGAATCAAAATCTCTATCGGCCAAGAGATGGAAAGTTCTATGACATACCTGATCTAGTAGACAAGCTCCATGAGAAAGATCTCAACACCCGCTTATCGTGCGTCCTCATGAAAGGATATGTCGGAGATGTTGATGAGGTCAAGAATCTCATCCAGTTTGCCAAAGAAAACAAGGTTTTCCAACTCACACTCAGATCAACAGGTCAACCTGAAAAGAGTCTGGATCAAAGGGTTGCTGATTTTGTAGATGCCCACACGGTCAGCCAAGAAAATCTTGCTGCAATCACTGAATTCCTGGAAAAAGAAGGATCTTTCTGCTACTCTCTTCCTCATGGTGCAAATGTGTACGAGGTCTATGGTCAGAATGTGTGCATGACTACGTGCATGACCACACCAGAGAGAAATGAAGATAAGATCCGTCAGCTAATCTGGTTTCCACAAGGGTGGCTCACAACTAGTTGGGAAAATGTTCAAGGAGGTAGATTATTATGAATTCCACTGAAAAAAGAAAGCAGGTGCTTGTCATTGGAAGGTTCCAACCTGTCTGTGGCAACCATGTTGATATGGTTGAACAGGCAAGAGAATATGGAGAAGATCTGATCGTAGGGATTGGCAGACCAAATTATGCACGTGCAAGAGAAGTTCTTGATGCCAAGGGTTTTTTGGAATATCAAGTAAAGAATCTTTTCTCATATGAACGGACCAAGGAATTGGTTGAACATGCTTTCGCAGGAGAGAAAGGAATTGCTGTTGTCCCTATATACGACATCTTTGACCCTGACAATTATGCATCACATGTCAAGAATGAAGCTGCAAAAGCAGGCGTACATCTTGATGACTGTGTGCTTGCAGGAGAGAACTTTGATACTTGGAAATGCTTTGAGGGGTCTGGTATTGAAGTGAGGCTTGTGCAAGATAGAACCAAGTATCATGCAACACAGATCAGAGAAGAGATTTATCGTACTGGAAAGAGCGAACAGCTTGCTGCACCACTAACTCCAAAGGAAATCAAACGGGTTCAGGATGCAAACTATATACTTGGACAAGAGAGTGCTCATGATATGAGAGAAGCTATACTAAAATTAGGATATGAAATTATTGATTAAAAAAAATTGATTCAGATGATAAATAAAACAAGGTGAAACAATGAGCGAGATACTGCAACCAGGGGACCGATTGATATACAAAGGACATTTAACATTAGTACACAGGGAATTTCGTGATAAACCATTTGATGTAATACTTTCAAAAGATGCATGTTGTATCATGTACATAGATCCTGAAGATCATGTATATTTTATCAGACAGTATAGAGTTCCAATGGGAAAAGAGATTCTTGAACTTCCAGCAGAGACCATGGATAAACCAGGTCTGACATCATTGGAAGTCATTGTTGAAGGACTTGAAGAAGAATGTGGAATCAAGATATCACCAAGTCAAGTACACTACTTCACCACAATTGGATCTTCAGAAGGACATGATTCTGAGATGGTGGATCTGTTCTATGCCTACGGCCCGAATAAATACGTTGGCCAAAGGCTTGAAGACACTGAAAAGATCAACGTTGTACGGATTCCTTTCATGGATGCATATCAAATGATGCTAAGAGGAGAGATTCAAGGAGGAAAGGCTGTACCCCTCTTGCAGCATGAATATATAAAAAGGATGGAAGAGTCCTACGGACCAATTCACGGAGGAGAACCATGAGCAGAGTAATGTTGGTTTATAAGAGAAGCTCATTTGATCTTTATAAGGATTCAGATGATGAACTAATACGAAATTTCATATGGAGCAATCATCCTGAAGCCAAACGCAAAAGAGAAAGCCATGAACACCAGGAAAAAACACTGGAAACTGTAGTGCATGAACTTCAAAGGCAAGGAATCAGTTTTGATCAAATATATAGAGCAGATTTGGACAAGCCAGATGGATATGATTACGTAATCACAGTTGGAGGAGATGGTACCCTCCTAGAAGTTGCTCATTTCATATTGGATATACCCTTGCTAGGTGTTAACTCTGACCCCAACGGAAGCCTAGGATTCTATTCATCTAGTAATAGATTTAATTTTGGTGAAATACTTGCAGATATTGATTCATACAAAACAACTCAACTTCACAGATTTGGAATAAAAATTGACGGTAAAAGTGTTAGAGAACCAGCCCTAAATGACGTCCTATTTGCGCATAGCAATCCAGCTGCAAATACGTATTATGTACTTACTGCTGACAAGGTCCTTGATCCTGTTGGGAGAGGAAGTGGAGTTTTGATGTGTACACCTTCTGGTTCCACAGCATTTCTTTATCAAGAGAATGGAATAATGACTCCTCTTGACTTTGATAAGATTCAATACAGGCACAGGGCGGTACGAGGAAACAAAAGTCAATTTGCATCTGAAATCAATATTGAATCCACAACAAGACCTGCCAGGATATATATTGATGGAGATCATCTAACATATCCTGTGACACTTGGTCAGACTTTGAATATAACCCAAGGACCCCAGATAACAATTATTGGCGAATTGGAAGAAAGGAGAAAAAAAATGGATCCTGATTACAACCACTGTGGACACTGTAGAGATAACAGTGTTAATCCCCATCAAACTCCTGATATATGATATGCCCGCATGCTTTGCAATTACTTGCGTCCTTATCGTGATACCTAAGACCGCATTTCTTGCACACAATCCTTTTCTTATCAGATAGATGGAGCCATTCTCTGGCAATTCCGCCCACCTGCCAAGGGATAAGGATTATACCTGAGAGTATCATGATGACTGTAACAGCTTTACCACCCTCACTGAGTGGAATGATATCTCCGAATCCTACTGTTGTTAATGCAACGACTGTGAAATAGAATGCATCTCCAAAGTTCTGGACAGTGTGATTGATCGGGCTCTCTACATGCCAGAACAATCCTGCTGAGACAAAGAAGATGATTAGAAGTGTTATAACAAGACGTGTTACTCTCAAGACATGCCATGTCAGGTTTCCAAAAAAGAAATAAGGGTCTGCAATGAACCGCAGGAACCTAAATATTCTTAGCACTCTTAATACCCTGATTATCTTCAGGAATCCAACATAACCTGCGGACGCAGGAAGCAATACTAAAAGCAATGTTGGCAGGATTGCTACCAGATCAATTAGACTGTAGATATGAAAGAGGTGCTTGACGCGATTCCTTGAGCCATAAAGTCTTGCAACGTATTCTATAATGAAGAACACGACAAGAACAACTTCTAGGTTCCATAAGAACTGCCTAGTACTCTGGGAAATCAGATATGTATCGACGACAAAACTCGCACAAACCAGCAAGTTGATAATGATAATAAATAAATCAATGAATTTTCCAGGACGGGTTTTGCAATCAATGAGATAGAACTGGATTGCTTCGCGGAAAGAATGGTTCTTGTGAACAGGTTGAACTGCCTTTTTCCTGGCTACATTCTTCCCTTTTACGTTCTTTTTTGCCATTTATCTTGTTGATATGATACAAATGGCAGAGGTTTATAAATATTATGCAAGACTCGGAAGAACACTTCTTGTGAGTGATGGAAGTTCTGTGTTGGAAGCGTTTAGGATAAGATAAGTTTTTATATTCCTTTTTCTTTCTTTTTTTTATGCCATACACAGATTTACAAAAACAAGTTTACGACAACAAGATTAAACGAGGATTTAATGTCACAGATATTGGAAAAGAGATAATTCTTATGACAGAAGAGCTTGGAGAATTGTGTGATGCCAAACTTTCTAATGATAAAGGCGCGATTATAGATGCTATTGGTGACATCATGGTCTATTGCTTAAGCATGTCCTCTCTTTTCAAATGGGATGCTCACGACATTATAGAAGAAGTCACTTTCTCTGGAGATTATCTGACCCACATTGGAAGAGAGATTGGAATGCTGGCAAAGACATTCAAGAAAAGTAATCAGCAATCTGTGGACAAGATTGACAGAAGAGCAGAGTTCAAATCTCATCTGGGAAAACTCTTGGGCTATTGCAAAGCAGCCTTTTTTGCTGAAGGTTCGAATGAATTGGCCATATTGAAAGGTATTGTGGAGAATAATTCAGTAAGAAGTCACCAAGGAAAAATAAAATAGTCATTTTATTCGTATCTCAAAGCGTACTCAATTAGCATTGAGAAGCTATGAGATACTCATTTTATTCGTATCTCAAAGCGTACTCAATTAGCATTGAGAAGCTATGAGATACTCATTTTATTCGTATCTCAAAGTTAGCTTGACTCCGTCAATCAACTTTGAGGTATTCGTTCTACTCATACCTCAAAACATACTCAATTAACATTGAGAAGCTATGAGATACTCATTTCATTCGTATCTCAAAGCGTCCACAGGCTTCAACTTGCTTCCCTGATACGCAGGAATTGCCCCTGCTACAACTCCAACAAGCATGGACACAGAAAGTGCCATAACCACAGAATTCAAGGACACAAATGTTCCTCCTCTTGCAAAAGGTGTGCCACCCATCAGAGTCGGTAGTGCTCCTGAGAGCAAACCTCCAAAGAATGCACCGATTAGCCCGCCGACCAAGCCGATCAATGCAGCATTCAGGAGAAATATCAATAAGATATCCCGATTCTTTGCACCAATAGCTTTCATTATACCTATTTCTTTTGTCTTCTCGATTACTGATGTGAACATGGTATTTGCAATCCCGACTGCACCGACAATGAGTGAGACTGCAGCTATTGCAAGTAGGAACATGCTCATAGAGCTCATCATTTCAGCACGTTGCTCACTCATCTGCTTGTTTGAGCTTATGCTAAAGTCACGGTCTTTTGCTGTGACATGTCTGATCATCATAAGTTTATTCTCTATCTTTGCTATCGATTCATCCAGATTATTCTCATCTTTGACCTTCACTATGATAGAATCATATACATCATTGTCTTTATCATCCAGTATTTGATATGCCATCTGCAAAGGCATGTAGATCGTTGTACTAGAATCATCAAGGACTCCAACAACCCTAAAAGAGCTGCCTTCGATTGTAATCATCTTGTTTATTCCAAGTGGTTGGTCAAAATATGTGTCTGCAAGTCTTGCACCAATAACCACTACGTTCTGATCAGCAGAGTCAAGGAAACGACCATCTCGTATGGTGAGGGTTGTGATCTGTGACCATACCTTCTGGTCAACACCAGTAAGGGATACAGTTCCTTTCTTTCCTAAGAAAGAGACTTCAACACTATCCCTAATCTGAGTATCCATCATCAATATATCTGATATTCCTCGTAATGCCTGTAGGTCTGAGCGATCAAGCACGATCTCATCTTCAGTCGCTACAGCACCTCCTCCTCCGTCTCTTCCTCTGCCACCTCCCCACATGCCACCCCCTCTTGAGTAACCTGCAGTAATTGTGAGCAGGTCTCCGCCAAGCGCATTAAGCTGGCTGTTCATTTGAGATTGCATGCCTTCCCCTAGAGAGACGATGGCTATCACTGCAGCAACTCCTATGACAATACCTATTATGGTCAGCCAGCTACGTAGCTTGCTGTGTACTACCATATTGAATGCGTGCTTGAAGCACTTGATAAGCTTCATAATTTACCTCTTCCTGAATATGCTTTTCTTTGATACTCCTTTTTTGGGACCTTCATTATTGTTTTTCTTGCGTCTCGTGTATATGAACACACCCGCAATAACTACTACCAATACTATCAGGTACCACTTGCTTTTGGACCAGAAGCTCTGCTGCTGCATACCTCTTCTCTGGAAATTCATAACTTGGGTCGCATCTGTAACTGCAGTTGTCAATGTACTCTGCGAGGTCATCTCAACGTCTTTTTCCACAGTATTTCTGTTTCCCATGGTGTCAGTGTATGCAATCTGTACTGTCAGTGGCGTATTTGGTCTTGATCCCATAATTTCTCGAGAGACATTCTGGATGTTGCCCATTCCCCTTGAAGATTGCTGCAAAGTAAAACTTGCAACAGTATAATCTCCTGTGTTCAGATTTCCGATTATGACGTTGTTTGATCCTGTCACTCGCCAACCTTCTTGATTTGGGATAATGACAGATACGGAGTTTGCAGGATTGCTTCCCACATTCGCAATGGAGAATGATGTCTCACCTGCTGAACTGTCAGAGAATGCCACTTCAAAATCTGTTCCTCCTCCGACGTAAATTCCTGCAATTGTGGATATTGTTGTTGTGGTCCCACTGCTTGGATCATTGTATGAAAGGTGCAGGTCAAGCTTGTATAGACCTGCGTCTCCATTTGTATCTGCAATGACTTGATACTCCACTTCTGCACTCTCGCCGATATCAATACTCTTGATATGCTTGGTATTGTCACTTCCGACTGGAAGGACTATCTCATCCTCATTCTCCCAATAGAATGTCAGATCATTGAGAGGAGCATTTCCGACATTGTTTATGGTGAATTTTAGGCTTTCCTGTTTGCCTGGTATAAGTACACTCTTGTCAATGTGTATGATCTCTGCATTCTCGCCTGTCTCCACGTCGATCGATAGGATTACTTGTGCTTTTGCTGTTGCACCTTCAGTGTAATAGTAGATGTCAAGGTCATGGCTGCCTGTTGGTGCGTTCTTATCAATACGCAATCGGTATTTAACAATACGCATATCTTCCTCATCCTGATATGCTCTAAGTGTTCCGATCTTCTTGGCTGCATCCTCTCCAGGAACAAGTTCCAGAGGATAGTCTGGATTCAGCTCAATGACCATGTCATTTGCAGCGCTTCCTCCGAGGTTCTCGATTCCCAGCCTGATCTCCACAATATCACCTGCGTTGGCAGGATCTGGTTCTTGGTTTACAAGACTAATGTATATTGATGGTATATCTCCTGCACCCGCATGAACAATCGGGGCTAATGCAAGTATTAACAATAATAATATTCCGTAGATTTTCATTTTATCACCTTCTTGTGTGTTCTAATAATCTTACCATCCATCAGTTCAATGGTGGTGTGAGCATAATCTGCTAATTTAAGGTCGTGAGTGACAAGGATTATTGTCTTTCCCTCATCTTTCCACAATCTTTGCAGCATATCAAGAATCTCTCTGCCAGTTACACTATCAAGTGCACCTGTAGGTTCATCAGCCAAGATGATTTCAGGGTCAGCAACCAAACTTCTTGCAATGGAAACCCTTTGTTGCTGTCCTCCTGAGAGCTGGGACGGAAGGCTATTGAATTTATCGCTCAACCCCACCAGATCTAATATTTTTTTTGCCTGCTCTGTTGCCTTCTTGTCATCCACTTCAAGAAACTCAAGAGGTAAAAGAACGTTCTGGAATGCAGTCATAGATGGAATAAGATTATATTGCTGAAAAATGAAGCCAATAGTTCTTCCACGAAATGATGAGAGCTCTGATTCGCTTAGAAGGCTTATGTCTTTTCCCTTAAGAGAAATCTTGCCTCTCGTTGGCATATCAAGACAACCTATAAGATTCATCATAGTTGATTTACCAGAACCAGATGCTCCGATGATTGCAATAAAGTCACCTTTTTTTATTTCTACATTTACACCTCTAAGTGCAGGAACCTCTACCTCACCCATCTGGTAGATCTTCCATACATCTTCCAGGTGAAGCATTGTCTGCCTTGAGTCTTTTTTCATCTTGATCTCATTGCTCCATCTATAATATAATTAGTATTCCTTCTTGTGTTTATAAATGAAATGGATTAATCATCCATATTAGAAAAATCTTAAAAAAAAAAAAAAATTGAGGGGTTTTCCCCTCTAAGACATTCTACAGCCACCATCGCTACGACCTATGCCCTTTTGCATACCATCACCCATGCCAAGCATACCTTTGCTTCGCATACCTTTATGCTGGCCAGGTTCAAAACCTAGCTCGTCTGCAAGTGCATTTGCAGTCTCAAAGTCCTGGTCCATTCGTGCGTTGTGCATTTCAACAAATGTGTCCCAGTTCTCTTCTGTTATCTGTTCAGCCATTGGATGTGCTCTTTCCAATTTAGCCATTGCTTCACTCCAAGCCTCATAGTCATCTGCTTCGACTGCTGCACGGATCTCTTCATGGACTTGGTATTGGAGGACTCGTTCATTGAACCGTTCCTCAGTCATGTGCTGTGCCATAAATGGCTTGTCTCCTGTTTCAACAGAGTCTATGAATGCATCATAGTCTCCTGTTTCTAGCGCGTCTTTCATTGCATCATTGCCTCGAAAACCATTGCCTCCAAAGGCATAGGTTCCTGCTGCAACCATACCAACAACGAAAACCGCCAAAATTCCTAACATTATTGCTTTCATAATACCACCTCCGTAGTCTTATTAAAAACAAGATAGACAGAGTCCTTTATAAGCAGGAAGAAGGGAAAATGTGCACTTGAAGTCCACATTTTTTATATAATTTTAAAAATACAGCCCTATTGGTGATACAGTATGCCTCCAATTCATTATTTCGGACCTCATAATATGATATTTGAACTAATTTATACACTATTGATAGTTTTCCTATGTGGATTTGTTTATTTCAAGACAACAGAACTGTATCAATTATCAAAATACAAAGGCATTAGTTTTTTTCGAAATGCATTTCTATTCTTTGGACTTGCATATGCTGCGAGGCTTCTCCTTCATCTGATAATGCTTGGAACA
>JAHJEM010000140.1 GCA_018825425.1 Nanobdellota archaeon
CGACATCATCACTCTCAGTGTATCTTATGTAATTATCAAGATGCAAACCCAAATCCAACATCACAGCTTCATCACCAGATTTGATGACAATGCAATTCCTTCCAATTTCCTTGTAGCCGCCTACAGGTATTATTTCCATATAATTACCAATCATCGATTGATTTATATACTTTGCTATCATTTCTTCGAGTATGATAATAGAATCCAGATCACACCAAGAACTCATTGATATTACTGACCTAATAAATGAAGAGATACGAAAATCAGGAGTGAGTGAAGGTCTGATCAATATATTTATTCCGCATGCAACAGCCGCATTAATCATCAATGAGAATGACGATCCCAACGTGTGTGTTGATTTCTTAAAGAAAGTGGATGATCTTATTCCACTACATGATAATTATCTGCATGACCGCGTAGACAATAATGCTGCCGCACATATTAAAGCCAGTTTTTTCAGACCAGAGTTCACGCTCCAAATAAGGAATGGAACGCTTTTGCTAGGCACTTGGCAGCAATTGATGCTTGCAGAGTTTGATGGACCAAAAACAAGACGCATCGAGATAATGATCAGAAAATAATTGATTATACTAAATCCTGTTTCTTACTCTTTTTCTTTGGAATAGCTTGTGCCAAATCTGCTTTTAAAATAGTTATCATTTGTTGGCGAGTTTTTCCTCGTAATTTGCGTGCCAGAGCAGCCTCTTGTAATATTCCCTTGAGCCAGATAGAGAAATCATTATTTTTTTGATAGCAATGGTTCTTAAACTCCACTTCACCCATGTTCTTCAGGGCATCTAATAGTTCAGCCTTTGATTTCACAAGTCTTCCCTTTCCTAATTTCAAATAACTATCCTCTGGAGCGTTGAGTTTATTTTTTTTGAAGAGCGCATGGAATCCTTGCAAATACCTATTTTTTGAAACACTTTTTGTTAGTAATATTAGACCCAGAATTACCACAGAGTATAAGAAAAGCAATCCTAAGGGCACAAGCAGTTCTTGAAATGAACTACCAAACAACATGGATTTCTTAACAGCACTTGCAGCTATCACAAACGGATTGAACTTAGCTACAGAGGATAACATACCAGAAATATCTTCAAGTGGTAGGATAAAATTTGAGAGTAATAAGCATATTGTTCCAATGGAAATTGTTATCATCATAACTCCTTCTTGAGTTGAGAAAATACTTCCAATGAGCATACCCATAAACACGAATATTGTAATGGTTAGTAACAGAATCAGGAGTGTGATAAAGAAATTATTAAAAAGCGGACTCTTGAGGAAAATATATGCCAATCCTGTAAGAACAATTACTTGGACCAGTACAACAAATAATGATGTCAAGTAATTTGCCAATATAAACTTGTAGTCTCTTGTAGGCGTTATGAAATTTCTGAAATAGGCTCTCGATGCCTTTTCCATAATTCCAATAGTCCCTGATAACAAAAGACTGATAAACATTATTAGCAAAATGAGTAAGCTAGGATACAAGAATATAAGCTTGGATGTCTGAGTACTTACAGGTTCCACCTTTGTTGTTATAGGTGCAACTATACTTTCTGCAGATGTCACCTTGACAGATTCAATATTCTTCACAATACCTTCAAGATTTAACTTTAGTTCATCCAAATCTTTGCTAAACCCATCTAATTCAAGTCTGATCTGCCGTATTACATCTACAACTCCTGTGATTTCGCTGGTTGCACTCTTTAATTTAACCTCTAAATTATCTAACTCAGCAGATGTCTCCGCTACAGCATCCCGTATATCATTAAGCTTATCTGGAGTCGAATTATAAAGCACAGTGATATCTTCCTTCAATGTATCCAATGATGCCTCAAAATCTGTTGTACTGAATGATGTATTTTGCTTGACTTCTAATGCAAACGCCTTTGCTGTGTCAACAACAGACCAGCCTTTGTCTCGCAACTCTTTTGCAGAATTCATTATGTCTTGACTTTCAGAATTGATTGATGATAGATCAACCTCGTCCATGGAAAGATCAAGCTTGTTAAGGCTTGTCATTGCTGATTCTGCTGTTGAATATGTGTTCTGATTTGCCTTTTTCAGATTTACTAGCTTCAATATGTCATTATTCAGATCATCTTTGGTGCTAAAAAGCATCTGTATCAGCGTATTGGTAAGTCCCAGAGACAATTCTTGGGATTTTAACTCCAGATTCTGGGATAATGTGCTGATTATCTGATATACCAGATTAGTTCGAGAATTATCCACATAAATTACTATCTGGTTAGTGACTTCGTTCTCAATGCGAAAGTTATCTGGAAATACGATGCACGTGTGCACTGCACCTTCTCGAATTTTTTGAACGCAGACATCTTTTGAATCAAATTTTTGAACATTAAAATTGTTGCCCTCCAAATTGGTGACAAAACTGTCTGTAAGCTTATTGTATTCATTAGAATAAACACCTGTTGAGAGCTCAAATGATTTTGAGTTATTGAATGCAAGACCAACAAGAAGTATAATTACAAGAGGACCAAAGATAGTCATGATGGCACTGCCTTTGCTTCTGAACAGTACCTTGAGATTCTTATTAATTATTCTAATAAGCTTCATTGTCTATCCGACTTCAATTTTGATTTCTTGATCGTCATCCTTATCTGCGCTCAAATAATTCACATCATTCTCCTTTTTTGAAGACATAGAAAGGAATACGTCCTCTAATGTGGGTTTTATCACCCTTAACTCTATTATTTCTTCTTTAGCTTCTTCTACAATGTGAAGAATCCTATGAAGTACCTTTGCAGGATTCGTTGTAAAAATGGAAAGTTCAGTCCCATTAACTCCTGTCTTAATTATTGATTTAAGCTTGAGCTTTGAAAGCAGTTTTTTATAATCTCCAGGATAAGATTCAATTACAATCTCTTCAGCTTTTTGATATTTTATTCTAATTTCATCAGGAGGACCAATATCAACAATCTTACCATATTTAAGCAAGGCGACCCTTGTACATAGTTTTTCCATGTCCTGCAGATGATGACTCGAGACGAGAACGGTTGTCCCTTTTTTGTTTATGCTTCTTAACAACTGCCAAATATGATTTTTTAGCAGAGGATCCAAATCTGCTGTCGGCTCGTCCAGGATGAGCACATCAGGATCATGCATCATGGCACAGGCAATATCTAACCTGCGTTCCATTCCGCCAGAAAGATTTTCAGCAAGAGTGTTCTCAGCTAAGTTAAGGTCCATCAATTTTAACAAAGTATTTCTATTCTGAACTATTGCAGTTTTGGAAAGGTCATAAAGTGTGCCAAAATAGTCAAGATTCTCCTTTACACTTAGCTTCTTATAAAACGATGGCAGTTGGGATGCAAAACCATACGTTTGTTTTACCAAGAATTTTTTTCGATAAACAGAATCATATCCTGATCCAGTTCCACTCTTAAGAAGATGGGCTTGTCTAAACAGGACATCGCCTTTTTCTGGCTTTAGAAATCCAATTATTGTATTTAGCAGGGTTGTTTTACCAGAACCGCTTGAGCCAATCACTCCAAGGACTTCTCCAGCGTAGATGTCTAGGTTGATATTGGATAGCACAGTCTTTGAACCAAATGATTTGGAGACATTTCTAATCTTAAAGATTGGTTCAGACATTCTACTCTATTCACCCCTCATCATGAAAAACAAACATGTTTTTTAAATCTGTGTCTTAACTCCTCAGAGAGAACTGGTGATTTAGTTGGGAAATCACGAAGCCGCAGCAAACATATCAGCAATATCAGAATCGGATATAATTCCTCAGATGTTTGACAATCTCATATTGGAAGAACAAGAAGCCTCCTGCATAGAAAAAGACCTGGATTAAGAGTAACAGCATAAACATCATGCTTAAGAATATTTGAGTTGAAATAAGTGAATTTATCAGGGTAAGATGGTATCCTAGGACATTTATGAAGTAAATCCCTGTATAGTAAGCAAAAAACACCTGGGACAGAATTATTGCTAGAATTGTTGCCCCTTTTCTGATGATTTCAAATCTTGCTCCAAACCAGAAAATAAGGGCCAGAACAAGTGAACCCGCAAGTATGGACCCCAATGGAATCAATGTATTGATTATATGGGGCACGATATCCACACCAACAAGAACTTTAGAAGAAATGGAAACAATATTGAAGGTTGATGCAATGAGAAGTGAAGGTATTGAAAGATAGAACACCAGTAAGTACCATCGCCGGATCCTGATCAGTTTTCCTGTATAGATAAAATACCACAATATACCTGGAATTGCCAGAAGAAGAATGATTCCAAGTACATTGCAGATATACACAAGGATTACAAATATTGATTCAATTAAGGATTTGCCAGCAACATCCACTGAAATAAGAGAGTAAATGGTTTCATGAGAACCCAAAGCATGATAATAGAACACATCTCTCAAACTGAAGAGATAAGGAAGTATGAAATTGGCAAAATCACTCAGAAGATGAAGCACAAGCATACCTGAAATTCCCAGCAATAAGGTCTCTTTGTACTTGAAATGCCCCAGTACGTGCTCATAGAAGCGTTCTCCTGTATCTCCAATCCTGTACAGGAAAGATTCTGGATGGAACCTTTTTGCATGCTTGACAAAATAGAATATGTATGCCAATAGAACGATCATTGCAAGCGGAGCATCGACAGCAATTGCAAGCCATTCAAAAAGCAGATTAAACACAATTACAAAGAATGCTAACAAGACAAATAAGACCTTGAAATAACGCCATATATAGTTCAGAACCCTATGAGGATGGCCTACACTGTGTAAGATAGCCATTATGCTTGGACCTTTGAAGTCCCACTTAAGTGCAAAGTACAGGGCACCGCATAGCAGCATGATTGAACCAATAAAAAAACTGCTATAAAGCAATGCCAATTGGTTATAGACAAGGAACCCAAGAAAGTCTTTCATCCAGTGTGTGGTTGCTTCGTGAAGCAAAACAGTAGCCCAGTGAAGAATGCTTTTGAACATGAGCAATAGATATGCCAGAATCAGATACAAGTCAAAGAATCTATTCTTTACCCCGAAGAACAGGTTGGTCAAGCTGACCTTGTAGAGCAAGTAGCCTAGTATTCCCCAAGAGACAATCTTTTTGATCCAATCCATGTAATCAGGCAGGATCTCAAAGAAATCCAATACATTAAGGATTATCACGAAAAGGATGATAAAATCCTCAATACCAAATGCAATTCTTGTTGATACCTTTCTTACATCCACAATATCTCATCTCATCTCATCTTTTTAAAGGTTTAGAATTTATATGAAATTTCCAAAACCTATTTAAACAAAGAATGTATAAGTACTAAATATGAAAAGAGGTGTGTTAGCTTGGCTCTTAATCTTGCTCATTCCTATATGTCAAGCCGCTCCAGCTAATTTTACAACAGAAGGAAAGGGTTACCTTCTGATATACGCACCATCTGAAGTAATTGTTGGAGAAGAATTCGAGATTTCAGGAACATACTTTTTTACAAACCAACTTCTAAGACATGCAAACGTGACTTTAAGATACCAAACTGTAATATATTATCAGAATCTTTTTGAGTTTAGTGAAGATCCAAGTGAATTTGTGATTGCACTTCAAGAAGATCAAGAAGCAGTATACACATATATTCTTGAAATTAATGAAGCAAGCAATCTAGATGAAGAGTTCACAACAGAAATTCCCTTAACAGTCGCGATAGTCTCAGACCAGTTTGAAGACGAAAAGGTTATGCGTTATTGGGCTATAGACGTAGACAATGAAGAGTTAACTTTTGATGATTTATCAGCATATGAACCCCCAAATATGAGAGGAAACATCCACTATACTGCTCAGAAGAATATCAATACAGTTAACTGCCAACTCCAGGATAATCTGGTGATTTTTCTGGCTTCAGATGAATTTAGAAGTTCAAAAGGAGGAGAGGCTGAATGTATAATCAAAGGAGACTTTGAAGGAGAAGACATAATAGAATATACTTATCGAATATTTGTTGGTACTGCTTCTGAAATTGAAGAATGGGGTAAGGCAGACATTGTGCCCTCTTCTGATTCTAATACAGATACAGACCAATCACAAGAATATGTAACAGAAGAAAGCGATACTTATCTTCATTCTGACCTGGTAAATGTCGATGTCAGAACAGATCCACCTCAACTCTCTGAAGGAGAGACCGGAACAATAATAATAGAAGTTGAGACATTCCATCCTGAGATTGAAGGAATCGGAAGCATAACCGTACTCATTGATGGAATGGAAGGCAACCAGACAGAACCTTGTAATAATCAGACTACCTGCACATATACGTACTCAAAGAAGTTCCTTGCGCAAGGATTGAACTTCTTTTCAGTATTTGTTGATCTTAATCCCACAGCAGGTTTTGAATATCAAGAAGACTTTCAGTATTGGCCTATTCAGGACCAATCAGATACACTTATTATGCTAGCAAATGCAAACAGCAATGTCATGGTCTATGCTAAGCAGCAAGATATTGATGTTCCTATAAGAGGAGTATTGACTGATCCCACCAGTGTTGATGATAGTAGTACAGCCAAATCCCTTCTTATCGAATACCAAAGGAAAAAACGCATACCTGTTAATTTTGATGAGGAGATAAAAAAGATGGGTGAGTTGGCAAAATATCTTAAGGTTGAAAAAGACATATGGCCAGTCACTGTTGTAAACAACAAAGGAATTCGAGAAGAGCATACCAAGTACAGGATCAAGCTCATTCCAAACAAACCTACCATTATGGATTATCTATTAGGATTAAGAACTTTTAAGAATCTAAGCATCTATGAGCATATTGCTAAGGAAAGCGCGGTGGATCTGGGTCATATACGCTTTGATAATGGAAACTATGAGATAATTAATGAGGATCCTCTTGTCGTATGGCACTTTGATGAAATTGATTCTGAAACAGAGATAAGTTATGATGTAGATAAAGTAACTGAAAACCAAGGAAACACATTGGTTATAGGGGAAGCTAAAAGAGGATTTCCTAACATAGTCTTCGCAATTATTCTCATACCAATAATTATCCTAGCATTAATTTATTTTGACCGATTCAAGAAAAGTCCTGCAGGAGAAATCGAGGAATTAAAGGATAAGCCCCCTGATTATAGTGGATTGGAAGAGAAAACCAAAGATGACATATCAGATATAAGCACCAAGATTGATGAAAAACCCCCTGAAGATATTAATAATATGGGTGATTTTGACAAACTAATTGATTCTGTAGAAGCATATATTGTAAAACGTCTCAATAGAGGAGAACCGCGAGACCACATAAAACAGGAATTGACCAAGGCTAACTGGCCAGGGGATATTGTCGAAAAGCTTATTGAGAAGCACGAGATTAAGGATAAGTGAATGCTAATTCTTAAATTGTCATTTGATGTAATTTAGTTAATAGTTGTTCAGCGCCTTCAACACCAATAATTTCTATCATTTCTCTTGTTTTCTCTTGCGCATTAGTTCTTTCGAATTGGTCCAGGGTATGGAATTTTCCAACTCCATTGATTGCATATCCTGCAAAGCCTAATAGCACACCTACTCTGAATCCCAGTTGATCTTCATAATCCATCTGCAAATATCTGTCTGTTATATCAAGCATCTTCTGCTTATCTTGTGGAAGTGTACCTTTTAGTTCCATCAGAGTATTTAACATGTGATCACTTTCGATTCTGCTAGTAACTCCATCCAATGAATCCACAAATAATCTAATTTCTCGAACAATTGCGGGATCACTTAGTCTTTTAAACTCTCCTGCCGCTGCTTCTTCGAAAAGAGGAGAACGAGGAGATATTGCAAGGGTTCTGATTCTAATATAGTTTGGATTCACTTCATTACACACCCTTGCAGTCTCTCTTGCATGGCCCATCCATGCAGGTTGATCATCAAACTTAAGGTTTCCTGCAAGGCCAGCTAACACATAATCACTTAAGATAATCCCTGCTTGTTTTACCTTATGGCCACTCTCAATTTGGATTCTAGCAATGGACCCTTTTTTCATATACTTTTGCAAAGGATCATATCCTGTTTCCAAACCCCTATGAATTCTGGAAAGACCTGCTTCCTGTAGTTCCCTCAATTCATCTAAAGATTTCTTATTGATTGAACTTGCCCGTCCATAAACTGTGATTCGAGATATCGAAGGAAACTTGTCCCTGACTCGACCAAGTATTGCAAGCAAGTTTTCAGTGGGTTCTTTTATGGCATCTGCGTCTTGGATAAATGCGGATTTATACGAATCTCCATGGAAATCTGCTGCAGAATCAACATCTTTAAGAACATCATCTAATGGTCTTGAACTTGGTTCTGTCCCTTTGTAGACTGGACAGAATTTGCACCTGTTCCAATGACAATTTCTAGTTGCACGTATATATAAGCTTGCAGCTTCACTAGGAGGTCTTATCGGACCAATTTCGTAAGGAGGAATAATACTTGTAGTCATTAGTTATTGGCAAAAGCAGGGGAGTTAATATACTTTACGAAGAAGGTTTAAAAGTAGAACAGCGATAGGGTGGGTTAACGCATTTTTGCGTTATACCCGCCTCCGTGCCAGCTTAGGTAACGGAAACTTTGCAGAGCAAAGTTTCTGGAACTCTTAAATCGAGCAAGCTAACCTACAGTTCACACGTATGGAGTGTTGGCTCGATTTAAGAGTAAGCTGCGGGGGAAGGGGTTTGAACCCTCGTAGGCACTAAGCCAATAGATGGCTCCTTGAAGTTCTTCATTAGGCCTTTGAGGCCTTCAGCACTCAATCAAACTTGAGTTTGGATTTTCTAGCGCCTATGCGCGGAAAACTATCCCGTCTGGTCCCAGAATCAGTTGACCTGATTGAGATTGACCACTCCGGCACCCCCGCGTCAAGAATCAAAAAACAGGACCTATTTATAAATATTACAGAAAAAATATGGAAAAACTAAAGCTTATTGAGCTTCTGCTCTATATTCGCTAGAGCATCCTGAAGCTTATCCACATCAGACATATGATCATCTTCTTTGGGTTTTTCTTTCTCTTTAGGCTTCTCGATTTTCGGCACTTCTTTTAGCTCTTTTTTCTTTTCCATTACATTTTTTATTGACGCTTCATACATTTCTCTCTCATATTTGATCTTCTTATCTGGAAGTGCCCCATCAAGTTTCTCAAATAAGAACGACACTTCCTTAATTTGCTCTTTAAGAATCTCCATGAGCGCCAACTTGTTCTTGCGGATACTGATAATAGTATGATAGTCTTTAAGACTCATAATTACTGATTTTGATGACTGAAGTATCCCTTTTCTAAACTCCGCAGGATCTTCAATCCTAATATAGTATGGGTCAGTCATTTTTTGCAAATAATGTTTGTGAGATGTCCTCCACTCTTTTTGATATCTCATCCATTCCTTTATTCCAACCAGCCAGAATATCATCCTCTTTTTTCTTCAGGCTATTGATGGATGAAATAGTCTGTTTTGTCTTTAAGAGATTTGCTTTAATCACATCAACTATGTTCAATATCTCTTGGTAATCATCGATTTTTACAAATACGGGTTTGTTCATAATATCACCTTTCAAAGAGTTTCTTATCCATTTCAATCAGTTTTTCTTGACAAAGATTCAGGCCAGTATACCAGCCTTCAAGCACATCTTGTTGCTGCTGAGACGTATTTATAAATTCGTCACATTTTTCAAAAGCATTTGCCAGAAGAACTGTAATTTTCTTTTTCTCTTCCATAAGTCTTAGGTAGTCGAATGCCCTAATAAATACGGTTTCGTGGTTTGTTGAAACAGGTTCAGATAATGGAACAATTTTTGGTTCATCCATTACACCATTCATATCTTCTGGTAAATCATCGAAATCAGGCAAAGTGAAATCATCGGTTTCTGACAAAATACCTTGACTTTCATCTGGTTTTGCAGGCGGCCCTATGGAATTCTGTTTTGAAGCATCAGATTTCATTTCTTTATAAGGTTTAGTTACATTTGCGAATTCATGAACAGGAGGTTCTAGTTCTTCAGATGTGGGTTCTGGTTCAGATATGGATTTGGGTTCTTTTGCAGGCAGAGAGCTTTCCTGAGCATCCTCAGGTGCGTCATTAAGTTTAGGAGGTTCTGGAAGAGCTATTGTCTTATCGCCTAGCTTGACCACACCATTAGACGCAGGAATATCGGCAGGCAAGGGATCTTGTGTCGGAATCGTTGCTTGCTGCTCCAATTCTTGTGGTGAACTTGCTTCTGGTTTCTTACGCGCAGAATCATTCTCGATATCTTCTTTGGATGATTTATACTCTCCAGACACATCTGCAAAGGGATCACCAAGTGTAGGATCATCATCAGATGACTTGGCCACATCTGTTTTCTCAAGATTTGTTTTTACAGAATCCATTTCTGCAGGCTTTGAAGTATGAACAGGGGACGCTGGAGGCTCTGGAGGCTCTGGCGGTAATTTTGGTGCTTTTAGAGTACTCATATTTGATTTGGGAGTTACGGGCTCTGGAACTTCTTTTGGAGAATATGGAGTAACAAAAGCCTTTTTTTCAGGTTCTTTGGGTGTTGGCTTATTATTTGGCTTAATCATGGACTCTGGAGGCAAGGGCACATTATCTAGGTCTGTCTTTGGTTTTCCAGCTTTCTTAAGAAATTTAAGCATAGTACACCCCTTTTCCCCCAATATAATATTATTTACTTTAGAAGGATGATATATATGGCATTATTAAAAGTTTTCTTATTATTGCAGGATAGTGAATGACACATATCCGCGAGAATTAAGTCGACAATATAAAGCGGAGTGGAAAAAGGTTTAAATCACAAGATAATACGCTTCAACTAATGAAACAAGCATTATTTTATCAAAAGAAATCTGGAAACAATGTCCAATGCGATCTCTGTCCACGAAATTGCACAATATCACCTGATAAGACTGGTGTGTGCAATGTCAGGAAGAACATTGATGGCAAACTATATTCTCTTGTGTATGAAAAACCTTGTTCTGTCAGTATTGATCCAATAGAAAAAAAACCATTGTATCATTTTCTCCCAGGATCAAAAGCATTGTCAATTGGCACAATAGGATGTAATTTCTTCTGCAAAGGCTGTCAAAACTTTGACATAGCAAGAGCAAAGTCAGAAGAGCACCAATTCAAGACTGTGAGCTGCCAAGAAGTTGTTCAGATTGCAAGACAAAAGAACTGTCCAATAATTGCTTATACATATAATGAACCCACAGTATTTTATGAGTACATGCTTGATACTGTTAAACTTGCCAAAGAACAAGGTATCAAGAATATTGCAGTAAGCAATGGTTATATCAATGAAGCTCCGCTTAGAGAGCTCTGCAAAGTGCTTGACGGAGTGAATATTGATCTGAAATCATTCAGCACTGCATTTTACAAGGAATACACCAAAGGCAGCATAGAACCTGTCAAAAGAACTATCAAGATATTGAAAGAAGAAGGGATTTATTTTGAGATAACAAATCTTCTGATACCTGGACTTAATGATGACTTGGTTGAGTTTGAAAATATGTGTAAATGGATTGCCACCCTCAGTAAAGACACTGTGTTGCATATTTCACGGTTTTTTCCATTCTATAGAGCCAAAGACATAGCACCAACTCCTGAGAAGACTATTGACCAGGCAGCACGTATTGCAAGAAAACATCTTAATTATGTCTATGTTGGAAATATGGGAAGAGAACAGCACACCCTTTGTCCTGCTTGTGCTAAAATCGTAGTTGAAAGAGGTTTACTGGGTGTAAAAGTTATTATGGAAAATGGTAAATGTTCTTGCGGAAAAGAAATCCCAGGCATATGGAACTAAATACATCATCGAGGTTTGATTGTACTGTCCCCTTCTAATACTGAATCTAAGAAAGAGTTGAGCAATTCAATGATTCCTCTCTGAGTGATTATTCCCTCAAGTTCACCCGCAGTAATCACTGCCAGAGTCTTTACTTGTTTGTCTAGCATAAGATTATTTGCTTCAGTGGCATATGTTCCAGGAATGACATGGTAGATGTGTAGGCTCATGAGCTGGCCAACTTTCGTGTTCTTCAGGAATAAAGGATTGTTATACAATTCAGCAATAAGATCCCTTTCAGTAATTAATCCTTTTAACTTATTATTATGTTTTATTACAATGCAATCTGCCTTTTTCTTAATCATTTGAGATATGGCAACTCCCAAATTATCCTCTTCCTTTGCCTCAATATAATCCTTGGTTATTGCGCTTTTTACAATCGGCAAATCAGATTCAAATGAGTATTCTTTGAAGAATTTCTGAAGCTCTTTTGATATATCTGTGTGAGTTACTATTCCGCGTAATTTCTCCTCACGTACAGGTATTTTTCTAATGTTATTGTGAAGAGAAAATTTTATTACTTCAGAAAGATTCATATTTGGAATAACAGTTTTCAAAGGAGAATTCATTACGTCTTTTACTTTGATATCCTTAATATCCTTTCTAAGGGCAATCTTCAATACATCTCGTTGGGTGATTATTCCTACTGGCTGGGTGCCCTCTACAACAATCATTCCACCGATGTTTAGAGAAATAAATTGACTTAAGACCTCAGATATACTTGTTTCTTTTGAAATCGTGATTATCTCTTTTGTCATTATATTCTTGGCTTTGATACGTTGAAGTTTTGTTACTGACCGCTGTAGATTTGAAATCAAATATGAATCTACCATTGAAGTAACGCCACCACTGACAGTGTCCCAATTGCGTATTGCCAAAGCCACCCCAATCAGAATCACAACAAGGATAATCCATTTAAGGTGTTTCATAGCAGTTGAACCCACCTTAGCACCAACATTGGCTGCAACACCAGTAGCTGCAGTCTTTACCTGCTCAACAACAGTCTCTTCATTTTGCTCTTCTTGTTTTTTCGGAACAGTGTGAAATATTGTGGTGCTTATATTTTTATTAGAATTCAAAGTTATGTTTATTTGCTCTTCCTCTGTCTCCAGAGTAACTGATGCATTTGGCATTGGAGGTAGTTCGCTTCTTGGAAACCAATAATGCCCCTCAAGAGAACTGTTTCCTAACTCTTTGGCTTCTTCTTCTGATAGGGTAGTTGTGGTTCTTTCATGGACTTGTCCGTCTTCACCTTCCCATTTCAGGCTTACTTCGTAGTCAGGCATAGGATTTCCATCCTCGTCCACAATCTGACCCTGTAAAGGCATATCTTCTGCCAGTCTCTCTCTTTGTAGAGCCTCAAGCCCCTTTGCTCTGCTTATTGGAGCATCTGTAACATTGTTCTGAGGAGATAAAAATTCCCAAATCTTTCTTGCACTTAGTCTGAGAAGATCAGCAAGTTTCATCCTATTTCCTTCTCCCCCTTCTGCAGAAGCATCAGGATCACCAAAGCCCATGTCTCCAGTTGATGCACCAGTTGTTCCACCCTCATGTCTGCCAGATCCAGGCCCACCTGAACCTCCACCACCGCCTGAACTTTCTTGATTGGGAATATCTGGAGCTTCAGTTAGCAGGATTGATTCAGCTCTCAACAGTCCACTTCCAGGGTTTGCCGTAACTGTACTTCTCACGCCTGCAGATTCAATAATGATTTCAGTTCCGGCTTTTGCCTGGAGATAACCCTGATTGAAAAAATAGTATCCTGCTTCATTACCTGTCATGGTCTGGGTAGATATGCTTCTTTGTGTGCCGTCACTATCTACAAATTTGGCAGTAACAGTAATCCCACTGACAGGAGTGTAGTCTGGACCGATAACTCTTCCATGCACAAGTGTAGGTAGAACTGGTTGGGCACCAAAGACCAGAGAATATGTCAAAATACTACCAACCAGAAAGACAAGTATTAACCATATTTTATTTGTATGCATTCTAAGGAGTCCATGTTGAGTGTTTTTTCATATCAATGACTAGTCCAACTCCTGGTTGCAGATTATTGAGTGTGTTCTGTTGATACACTGTTGGATATGTCTGATATATATCCCATTTTCCTAGAGCATTATTCCAGGAATATATCCTGTGAAAATCTTCTTTTATGGAATTGAAGACAACTGCGCTCTCTCGTTGGTCGAGGAAAGGATAACCAATAAAATTCCATCCAGGAATTAGGTTCTGAGAGTATTCAGCTACAGGATAACCTACAACACTCAATTGAGCAGGAGAATTCATATCAATCCAATAACTTTTTCCAATGCTTAATTGAATCAAGGTGTTATCTGGATCATAAATATCTCTTCCAGGAGTATACGCTTGCCAGAGTCTTGTCGTGGGCTCATAATAATATATCCTATTGTATGCTCCTGCGATTGAACTAAGAACAACAGAAGTGGATTGGTCTGCCGGTATTACAGGTAATGATATGAGATTCCAGCCAGCTTGCAATGATATAATCTGCTCTCTGCTTTCACTTGCATTTATTACCTCTGTCTGCTGTTCGATTCCTGTTGCAGTATTATTATTCAGATCTGCAGCCTTGAAATTATAAGTATACGTCGTTTTATCTATTCCTGTTGTATCCCATTCATATGTACAAGTGCCATTATTAGCTCCTTGTATGAAATTGTTATCAACACCATCATAGGTAAATGCATCACAGGATTCCCCTTGTTCAATACATACTGCACAAGAATGAGCAAGTCCTGATCCTTCATCTGATACTGATGCACTTAAGACCACAAGTCCTGCCACTCTTGGTCCCACATCATGCACATTGACAATTGGAGGCGTGACATCATCAGGCATGCCACCTGTTGCTATGACTTCTGGATTCTCATTTCCATCATCATCCACACCAGTCACAGCATAATAATGAATTCTTCCTTCTGCAAGGTCAACATCAACATATGAAGTGTCTGTAGTGGTCTTGATTGGAGTCATTGTACTAATATCTTCAAATACTGCAAGAGAACGATAGATATTATAATATTCCAAATCTGTAGCATTTGATTGGTTCCATACCAGTCTCATTGAAGATTCTCCTTCAATCATTTCTAAACTTAAACTGTGGATTGGTCCGGGTGGTGTGACATCTGCAACTTGACCATCTCTAGCAAACACATCTTTATTCTCACGTCCGTATATGTCAACCGCAGTGATTGCATAATAATAAATTCCTTCACTGTCCAGACCAGGGTCAGTAAACGAAGCAGTTACTACCTCTTCAATTGGAGTCATTGCTTCAACATTGTCAAAATCATTATCTGATCTGTAAATATTGTAATGATCAAAGTCAGATTCAGGAGCAGGATTCCAGCTCAATCGCAATGATGTCACTCCAGGAATAGTGACCACGTTCAATCCTCCGATAGGTGCTGGCGGACTCAGATCAACCTCAAAATACCTATTGGTAAAACCAATATTTTCACCCATATCCATGCACTGCACTGTCACAAGATTATGGCCTTCAGGCACAATCATGATTGTTGTACCATTGACTGAATGATTTTCTCCATAATTCAGAGAGAATGTACACCAATCAACATCCTCATTGACCACATAGACCAGATTCACTTCCTCTGATGTGTATTTCTGGTTTTCAGGAGAGATTATGGTTATTTCAGGAGGTATAGAGTCGGCAACAACACCTTCGACACTCATCACTTCATCAACCTCGTTTCCAGCCATGTCAACTGCAGTGATTGCATAATAATAAGTCTCTTCACTAAACACACCCTCATCAAGATACTCATTTCCAATTGACTCAACAATGGCAGTCATTGATGAAATATCTGTAAATTCTGTTTCAAGCCGATAAATATTGTAATGATCAAGACCTGTATCAAGCGACTCATCCCAATTAAGTTGTAGAGCAGAGTTTTTTGGTATTGATGTTACCCTTAATCCAGTAATATCCTGCGGTGGAATTGTATCTACTTCAAAAGTGATTGGTTCAGATTCACCAGTATTACCTGATGTGTCCTCACACCCCAAAACCACTATGTGTTCTCCGTCTCCTGCAATCAATACATCTGTTGCAGGTACAAATTCTGAAGAATCCAAGGAGTATGTGCAGTCTCCTAATTCTTCATCTCCATAATAGAGTAGAGGAATTGAAGGAGTATTGTACAAAATTGATTCAGGAGACACCAAAGTGAGGATTGGTGGAGTGATATCTGAAACATGTCCTGTTCTGGCAGACACATCTTTGTCCTCATTTCCAGAATCATCAACTGCAGTGACTGCATAATACAGTATCTGATCGCTTTCTAGATCAACATCCTGATACGTGGTTAAGGTAACTTGCGCAATTGGATCTAATTCAGTGATATCAAAGAACCAGTGCTCTAACTTATAAATATTATAATGATCAAAGTCTTCAGCTTGGTTTTCTCCCCATTCAAGGTCAAGCACCAATTCTCCAGGCACAGTTATGACTGCAAGATTCAATATTGGATTAGGAGGTTCTACATCTGCTACGGTTCCAGCGACGGCATCTACCTCTGTCAACATATTATCTACCTCGTCAACACCAACCACTGCGTAATAATACGTTGTCTCACTATTCAGACCTGTATTTGTAAATGTAAGTACACCATTATCTGTGGCGCCGATCATGCTGGCGTCGTTTATACTGGTGAAATCATTACGTGAACGATATATCCTATAATATGAGAAATCACTGGGTAAGAAACCAACAGTCCATGTAAGCAAAAGCTTTGCTTCTCCTGGAACAGATGCTACAGTAAGCTCTGTTGGAGGAGGCGATGTTGTGTCTACAGTGTACATAACAGTATTTGAGAATCCTGTATTGGCAGAGAGATCATCACACTTCATCTGTACTGTGTTCAGACCTTCTCCAGATGTAATCGTAGACGTGAATGGTTGGTACTGCTGACTGTTCAAAGAGTATTGGCATGCTGTGACCTGTTCATTAGCCACATATCTTAGATGGACTGTATCAGTATTATATGTCTTGTCTACAGGGGAGATAAGATCAATTTCTGGATCTATAAGATCAGCAGCAGTTCCTGAAACTGAAGGTACATTTGTATCCTTATTTCCGGCGTCGTCTACTGCGACAACAGTGTAATAGTATGTTTTTCCATTCTCCAGATCAATATCTGAATAGGATGTAGTGCTTCTGGAATAGATTGTTGTCAGTAGTTGACCTGGACTTGCGTGCCTATATATATTATAATAATCAAAATCATCTGCAGTTGAGGCATCCCACGATATCTCAATCTCGTATCTGCCTTGAATTGATTCTACTGTAACTCCTGTAACTGGTTCAGGAGTTATATAGTCAGGAACCTGAGCCCAGACAGGCACCACATTCTTGTTCTCGTAGCCACTTCTATCAACAGGAGTGACACCATAATAGAATGCTGCCTCGCTTTCCAGACCTTCATCAGTAAAATAATCTGCAAAAGAAGTCATAATCTTTGTTGCAGCATCCGCATGAGTAAATGGTTCGATAGACTTATATATGTTGTAGTGTGAAATATCTGTAGCACCACTTCTGACCCAATGAATATACAAGTCATCTGCACCCGGAACTGAATCTACCCAGACCATTTCCAAAGGTTCGGGTGGTCGAGTATCAATGTAGAAGATGATGGTTCCTGATATTCCAAGATTATTTGATTCATCAACACAGCTTGCAAAGATATAATTCTCACCTTCAATTCCTGTTATTGATCCGTTTGACTGATTTATGTTTACATCTCCTGCACCATTGAGGTTGTACCAGCACTCGACCACGTCTTCGCTGCCAATAACTGTTAATGGCAGTGTGAAAGTATCATAAGTATTTAATTGAGGAGAGATCACACTGACTAACGGGGGAGTCAGATCTGCAACTGTTCCTGCAACAGAGCTCACAATATTATTTTCATTCCCTCTTAAATCAACACCAGTTACTGCATAGTAATATGTCTGCTCACTAATCAATGTCTCATCAAGATACTCTGTTTCTTGTGCGTCTGGGGAATCCCTTAGTTCTGCTTGGGAAATATCGCTGAAGCTTTGATCTGCTCTATAAACATTATAATATTCTATGTCCGCGACTTGACTTGCCTGCCAAGATATTTGAAGAGCAGTTTCTCCAGGTACAGCTTGCACAGTTACACCTTCGATTTGATTGGGTGCAGTATTATCCAATACCACTTCGATTGGCTCTCCAGCACCCATGTTGTCTGTGCCATCTCTAATTCTGAAACTGATTGTGTAGGTCTGATCAGGATAGCCTTGTGTTATCCATTCAAAAGAACAAGCACCATCCATATCTCCAGGTAGGAAATCATTTAATACACCTTGAGATGACCATTCAGTATCACAAGTACCATCTGAGCTTATGCAGACTTCACAAGTCTGCGCTAGTTCATTGGTCGGGTCTGAGACCATTGCACTTAGATAAATTATGCCCCTTGGTAAATCAACTTGGTTCATCAAAACTATTGGTGGCACAGTATCATTTACCTGGAAATTAACTGTGGACTCTCCTTCAAGTCCAATGATGTCTCTAGCGACGAGAATGAGATCATTTTCTCCAATCACAGGAGTTATTGGAATGTTCTCACCTTGCATACTTGTAACAGTAACAAAGTCACCGCCATTCAGGCTGAACCTAGCCCATTCAATCTCTTCATCAACACTATATCGCAAATTGATATTCTGTGTTGGATAAGTTGCATGGATTGGTGAGTGTATAGTAACAACAGGAGGTGATGCGTCCACAATGATCGGACCTCCAATTATTTCATGAGATTGCCCGCCAGGATCTGCAGGTACATATGGATCAGGTTCAGTTATATCATTTGGAGCACTAACAGTAATTGTTGTGCCTGCTTTGGCTTGAACATTTCCTTCATTGAACATGAAATAGCCAACCATGTCAGGTTGTCCCATTTCCAATGCCTCTTCAATAGTCAGAGTTACAGCAATTGTCTCTTGGCTTTCATTGGCAGCATCAGTCCAGGCCGCCGTAACAGGAATTCCCTGGACAGGACTCTGGTTATTTGCAAACCGAACTGCACCGAATAAAGTTGTGGGCAGGTATGGCTGGAACCGTTCAGGCACTGTACTAAACACATAATAGTTACCACCATTAGTATAAAGAGCGGAGTTGCCCAGAATATCTTCTGATTCCACACTGGACATATATGTTGTATCAGGTTCTAGACCACGCAAGGTCACTGAATGGTGTTCTTTCAAGAAGTCTCGCGCCTCTTCCTCATCAGGAGGAATGCCGGTTCCATAATGTACTGTACTCGTAGCTGGTTCATTGGTGTCCCATTCAATTGTTGCTGTATCTGCATTTACCTCAGTAACCTCAATGTTTGACAGTACTGGTTTTGATGTCTCTAATTCTTCAGTGGTCTTTAAGTAAACAGTCTGATTATTGCCACCATTTGATTGCCAGAAGACAGATCTGAGCAAGTGCGTAACTTTAGGATTGGTTGAAAGGGCAGCATCATAAGTCATCCTGTTTCTGTCAATCAATTCATAAAGGTCTCTATGTATCTTTGCATATACAATCTCACCTTCCTCTTGCCAAACTGCATGGAGCTGGAATCCTAAAACAAGGTCAAGTTCTGTGGCTGTTGGATTCGCATTCAGGTCAATGGAATTGCCAAGGCTTGTCCCGTTCACCCCTGTAATGCGTATGGTGTTATTGGTTATCAATCCCAGATATATCCCTCCACTCACTCCGACCGCAGGATAGGATCCTTGGCCAAAAGGAATGTTCTTAATGGTATTAGCATCATTATCTAACAACAGATAATGATTATTATTGGATGAATCTTGCCACACTACATGGATGCTGCTTGAAGCATATTCAGCCTCATAATCAACTGCTCTCAATCCAGAACTTATCTTTCTTGCAGCATAGACTGTATTGCCTTGAGTATTCAGAGTCTTGATATATAGTTCAGGAATTCCATCCCTGTCATCAATCATTAGCAGATAAACATATGTGTCTCCTGCAAGGATTGTTGGTTTTTCTGAATTGTAAACATTGGTTGTGATTCTCTTGTTGTCAATCAAGAATTCTCCTGTCGAATCAAGTTTTGACATGTATATCTCCTTATTTGCATCGCGATCATCAACCCAAGCAACATATGAAGTTCCCGAACCATCCACGTCAATGTTCGGATTGTTAGAATTATAGAAATTATTGGTCAGTCTCGTGCTATACCATTCCAATCTGCCAAAACCATTCATCTTGGTATAGAAAATCTCAGGGTTATCATAACGCGTATCCTCATACACTAGATGCCTGTTGCCTTGGCTGTCTGACATCGCATACATTGAGTCAGGAGAATCTTCTCTGGTCATCTCAATCGTGCTTGACCATTCAATTGGCTCATTAACTCTAAGTTCAGTTTCAGTTGATCCATACAATCCGACATAATCATACGCAACAATGGTTACAGTATAATATCCTGGATTTGCAGGGGCAGTCAAATCAGCCTCATACACATTGGGTGATACAATGGTCATTGAATATGCTTGACCTCCAAGATATGCTGTAACATTAGACACACCAACAGTATCATTAGCAATGACCGTCAAATGGGCCAAACCTCCTGCATCTGTAGGATTTGTCATCTCCAGAACATATACTCCTGGAGGATTAGAATCTTTCAAGCTGTATCCAGTAATGTTTGCAGTGTTATTTGCAGTATCTGACAATCGGAAGGTTATAGAATAGTTACCGTCAGGATATGTTGCTGCGTCCCATACAAAATGACACATACCGCTTGAATCACCATAATTATACAATGGATTGCCTGCTTGCCAAGCACAACCTGGAAGAGCAGAGAAACAGACTTCGCAATCAGTAGCAAGGCCACTGTAATCAGATGCGTTTATTGCAAGAACAACTGTTGTGTTTACAATAGGAGGAATGTTTACAAATGCAAGGGTTGGAGGAGTTCTGTCTTCTCCACAGAAATGAGTCTCACGGACATAGTATTCTCCTTCTCCACTGAATTTCATATGATATTGGCCAGGATCAGGATGATATACAGTAATCATGTCTGTCTGACCAGGTGCAACAGTCAATGAATTATCATAAGGTTCACTGCAAGAAGCGGCTTGCTGCTTTGTATCCATGGTGATTGTACCAGAAATGGATTGGAGCGTTAGATTAAGTTCACAAGCGCCGTCTGTAAATGCTACGTGGCGGTATTGCACACCCTCTGATTCAGGAAATGATTCAGATATGTTGGTTTCATTCGTCGTCACATTTTCTTCTAAGGAAGTGGCACTGCCTTCAAGCCAACCATGTGCTTCACCGTCAAGAAGACACGATTCAGGACAGGATACGCATTCAAGTTCTTGACTGCAAGAATATGATCTGTCCAATGAGAATTCTCCGGATCCTGTGACCCGCACATAGTAATTTCCAGCAGCAGTCAAGTATTGACTAACAGTCTCTGTTTGACCTGCAGATACAAATATTGATTGATCAAATGTATCTGTGCAAATATTTGGCTGAGAATTTATTGAAAGCGCATGACCTTCTCCAAGAGATGTTATTGAAAATACGACAGCACAATTGTTATCAGATAATGTGTGGGTATAGAAACGAGAATTGTATATATTGTTGTCTTGATTATCTTGTTCTTCTTGTTCCTCATCATCCTGTTCTTCTTCCTGTTCTTCTTCATCAAATTGGCCTTCAGGATATCTGACCATAACCTTATCAGGATTATTCGTATGCCACGTAATTGTGTCCCCATCGATATCCATGCCGAAATTAGCCCAATTCGTGGTTGTGCTTATCCTACTTTCCACGCCAGATACCAAATCTTTGCTATATGTATCCCAACCACCATTACGATAGTCGGCCCAGATCACTTGGTCTCCAGAAATCTTTGGACCGAGTGAAGGAGTCGTGGAAATTCTGGTGTGAGTACTAGTTGAAAGATCATACATATAGATATTAAACTGCCCGTTGCGTTCATCTTCCCAGACAACGCGATTTCCATCAATATCAACTGCTCGTTGTAGCCAACCTCCAGAATAGATAGTTGTTATTCTTTCAGTATCCATATGATAAACCAGCACGTTGGATGACGAGCCATCAATAACTGCAACATTATTTCCAGATATTCTTGGCGCGGAAAAATATTCCCCAGGTATTAGCAAGGATTCTTCACCAGTATTTATGTCGTACAGATAGATACCATTAGCATCAGAATTAGACCTACGAAAGACAATATCTGTTCCATCAATATCAGGAAAACCCCAATATTCATCATCAGGAGATAATTGAGTGGTTACCCCTGTTTCATAATCGTATAAGAAAATTGCTCTATTAGTATATGGCCTATCCCAAACAACATAATTACCCGATATTTCCTGATATGCACCTGTTGTCTGAAATGATGCTATATCCATTAATTCATCTGACTGTAAATCATAGAGGAATAACCTGGTGCTATTATAGCTTGAACCTCTTCCAAAAAAAGCCACCAGATTACCAGACACTCTTGGTGAACGTGCGATATCCAATCCAGGGGAAATCGGCTTGGTTATGTATCCGTCGGCCAATACAGGTCCAGTATCTAAACCAGGCATCTCAGAAGCATCAATTGAACCAAATACCTGATCACCCAAAGAACACGCAATACCACAATTACTGCACATAGGTGCCTCAAAGCATCTTGTCTCTTTGACAATCTGGAAAGTACCTACTCCGCTCACTGCAGCATAATAATTACCTGGCCCGACCAGCATAGATATTGTTCCTGATTGTCCTTCTGGGACATTGATTTGCTGCTTGAACTCTTCACCACACACATTTGAATTCTCATTCACAGAAAGCTTGAATGGTCCTCCAAAAGGATTCAACGTAATATTAACTTCACAAGAATTGTTTGTGATAGGAATAAAAAAGAAGCGACTGGTGTCTGCAGGGATGGTGTAACCTCCCTGCTCCTGATCATCACCTTGATCCTCTTGATCTCCATGATCTTCTATAGGAAGACCAAATGTGAACATCTGTAGCAGTCTATTTCTGTCATCAATCCAAATAATTCGGTTGTCTGATACAGATGGCCAAATTTGTCGTCTGCTATCAGAGGTTACTTGGAGTTCTTGACCTGTGCTAAGATCATACATGAAAATATTCTCATCAGGGAAACTATTACCCATTTCATCAGTAACCATTCCCGCACGAGCATCACTCCAGGTCACCCAATTCCCTTCAATATCATAATCTTGTTCTTGCACAGAATTTGTGGTTATGCGTGTTTCTTGACCGGTTGACAAGTCATGAATAATGAGCTCTGACGGAGAATATGTGTTATCTGAGTACATAATTTTGTTACCTGATATTGACGGCTGATACTGACCGTTTGGTTTACGAATTCGTGTAGCATTCTGCGTTCCATTCTGATCAGTTAGCTCATATACATAAACATCATAGTCAGTCCAATCTTCAGAATCACGATCATGAAATACGATTTTATTTCCTGAAATACTTGGCTTCATATGAAGAAAAGATGTCTCCATAACAAATTGATTCTGACCTGTGGCAATATCATAATAATAGATGCTCTTTCCGCTTGAATAAGCAACATAGTTACCTTCAATCTCTGGCATTTCGCCTCCTGCAGGGACGCTGATAACATCTTCCTGACCAGAATTCAAATCATACATGATAACTCTAGTGATATCATCCCGATTATCTGTAAATACGACATAGTTATCGTATATGTCAGGAGTGTACATAGGGTCTTCAGAAGGTATTATGGTTTCTGTTCCTGTATCAAAATCATAAAAATAAACGTCCCCGTTCCTTATCCAGACTGCCCTGTTGTCATCAACCGAGTTTCTTCCCCCTTCTGTCCATGTTGGAAAATTCTGTAAGACATATGGAAGGCCATCAAACTCAATGTACACAGGATCAGGAAGCGGAGGTTTGAACTGATCAACATCACATAACACTCCTTGTCTTGAGATCTGAGCACCCCATGTTCGAAGCACTTTCTCCCCTGTTTGTTCATCAACAGATCTCCAATACAATCGATTTTCAGCCACAATAGCTTTGGATTCATCTTGAGGAGTTGATGTAATCTGCGTAGTTGATCCTGTATTTAGATCATACAAAAACACATCCCAGTTACCATCTGGATTGCCCAAAAAGACTATCCAATTTGATTCCATCATAAATTCCTTTGGATTCCCTGCTCCAGAAACAAGATCAGGAATGGCTTGAGTTACACCAGTAGCCCTGTTAAGAAGCATATTCCCGTATGTAACATAGTTGCCTGATATACGAGGATTTTCTCCAGCCGCAACCTCAGAAATCTGACCTGTAGAAAAATCTTTAACCATTAGAGGATTTGCTGATCCATAAACATATTTCGCCCAAATCAATTGGTCCCCATCTGAATGAGGATGATATGAAATTTCAGAGGCAACCAAGGTGGTTTGGCCTGTAGATACATCATAAGTACGCAGTTGCCCAAGAGAACTACCGCTTGCTCCTGTCCAATACACTATATTGTCAAATATTCCTAGGCCATCACCAGTCCAAACAGTGTAGGTTGGATTGGATGCAGGTTGGTGAATTAGTTGATTCTGTCCTGTGGTAAGATCATGCATATGTATTGTCGATACTCTAATAGTATCTGCACTTCTTTGATTATGCCACACAATATGGTCTCCTGAAATTGCAGGTGTAATCTGATACCCAAGTTCTTCCGTGATCTGAGTGGTCGTGCCCGTCTCAAGATCGCAATAAAATATATCAGTACCATAATTTGTATCCAAAATATATCTTTCATCCCAGACGATCTGTGCTCCTGAACCATCAACATTCACTCCAAATCCAGATGCGTCAGTCCACAAATATCCTACATCCTGGATAACATAATCAGCATAATCCCCCTGATCTTGTTCTTCATCCTCTTCCTCATCTTCCTCTTGATTTGGATAATTATCTACGCCAGCCCCGCCACCTTCAATGTAGTACACGTTTGGATATCCTGAATTCTGGGAAAAGTCATCCCAATAATTTCCCTCACTTCCTGAATCCCAAGTTGTAACCACACCAACATTCTCGTATGCGTTCTGTCCATTGTTCTCAAAGGTATTATTATACGCTCCATCAATAATGCCATCACGAGCCACGAAAACTCCTCGTCCCGAATTGCCACTGATAATATTATTATGGAAATAACGTGTACCTGCATTTGCAGTAATCATAATACCCTCATTGTTGTTTTGGATTGTATTGCCATATATTTCAGCAAAGGTAGAAGATATTCCAAGGAAAATTGCTCTTCGAATACTATTGCGGATAGTATTATCACGTATTCTTGAACTAATCACACTATTAGAAAAGTTGACTCCTGCATTACAACCATTAAAATCATTAAGCATTACTGACATATAGCTTGTAAATTGCGCTTTAACACCATCATGAACATCATTGAAAGTATTATCAAGTACAAGACTTCCGCTGCCTCCATTAACATAAACGCCTGTTTGTAATCCTTCAAAATTGCAGTCCCTCACAGTTATGGTTTGACCTAATATTTCAATTCCAATATTCCCATATGTTCCTGGACCAGATATTGTATGACCATGACAGTTTATTGTGAATTCAGATCCTGTAGCTCGGAGCCCGACACCCTCACAATACATATCTTCTGTCAAATCAGTTTTTCCTGACACAGTGCCACCACACAAAGGAGATGGAGTGACATTTGTGTCATTACTATCATTACCTGGAGCACCAATAGCCATTCCAGTAATCATTCCCAAATCAGATGCTTTTAGAGTAAATTCTGGCGCGGATACACTGGATATCGGATTTCCTGAAATTACCATCCCAGTCATTTCACCAGGTGCGCTTTGTGGCTCAATCTCGCCTGAAAAAGAATATCTAAGCAAGCATGCATCTCCACAATCCATGCATGTATTGCCTAATTCATCACCTTCCAGCCAATGACATACATAATCATCTTCAAAATAGGTCAGTCTAGGGTCTGAATCGTCACAGTCAGGTTCACTCTTACAATATTCAGAACAGCTAGCAGGCATGTCAGGAGATATTCCCCAATTGCAATAAGTATCATGATCATTATCATTACACTGGATCTCATAATCACCAGTCAAGGTAGTAATAGGAGCAAGAACCGCATGAGTCCAACCAATGTTTGATATCGGGGTCTTGACGTATGCATAACCATGATCGCCATATCCTGAACCCCAACTGTTCTTGAAGATCCAGATGGTCTTGCCGTCGTTAGGATCTGTCTTCCAACCCTCAAGGCTCATTGCGTGACTCCAACTATATATTCCACCGCTGACAGCACCATTTACAATGTGCCCTTTAAGTACTTCCTCACCTTGAGAACCATAGAATGGAACGCGTCCTGCAACCCACAATTTCTCTGATGGATTAGAACATTTATTAGCACAATTATTGTTTGTTGCAGTATACGGGAAACAACCCTCATTGACAACACCTGTTGTTGTATAATAATCCAAGGTCCTCCAAGGCCAACCTCCTGCACAAGATCCTGCCCCACTACACGAAAGAGCATCTTGCTCTGCCATGTTAAAATCAATGTGCTGATTGAAATATAAGTTTGCAGCCAGTTCGGTCGCACCAGTTGCAGCAAACGCCCAACAGCTTCCGCATTGCCTTTGATCCTTGATAGATGTCGGCCACCATTCTCCATGCCTATCTCTCCAATCCCAACCAGAAGGATAATTGGATCCTGGAAGGCTTGGTTCTGGAGGAGTATAGTCTCCTGGAGGCTCTGCTCCTTCTGGAAGAACAAAATCATCATCAAGAATAATATCAAATACACCTCCCGTATAATATTCAAATCCCTGAAGATTTGGAAGCTCGTCAATCTCACCAACTCCAAGCAAATTTTTCTTCTCTTCATAAGTCAGATCAGAAATAGGAGTTCTTCCTGCAGTCCAATCTAGATTGTTCCTATCTATGTAATCTCGGATCCTCTGAATCTTATAATCCTCTTGAGCAATATCTCTCTCAGAAGAACCTGCATCTACTGCTCTTCCTGTAATAAGACCTGAATCTCCCAGATCATCCATATCAACTGATCGAATCACCACGCGAGCATCTTCAATTTGAAGCTTGATACTGCTTGGAATAACACCCTCCAATTCACACGTCTCTTCACACACATCACTGATCTTAAATTTATCAGAAGGCGCGAGTAGAGTATACGTTTCATACACCAAGTATTCCTTGCCTTCTGTATCAACCAACACAACACGTACCAAACCATTGAAAGATGTAAACTCGATATCTGCAGTCAGTGCCAGACCGTCAATTGGTTTATCTATATTCAATGAATATTCATGATCAGATGTGAAGAACGCATTGATATCCCTCTTATCTGTCTTTTCAGAGAGCTTAAATATATCTGGAAGACTATCATCAATAGTCTCGTTTGTCTGGTTCTTGTCCTGTCTCTTCTCCCCGCACTTCTGTTCCTTGGCCAACTGATACCCTCCTTCACCGTGCACAGAGAGATAATATGTTCCTGGATATGTCAATTGTAGCTCAAGCGAACCAGATTGTTTTGCTGGCACAGTAATCTGCTCCTCATAGTTTTCTGAACAAACATCAGGAGAGGTACTTGCACTCAACACCAATTCTTCTTCGAGAGATGTAAGGATGAGCGTAATATCACAATCATTCTCATCAAGTATGAAATGATGATTATTGGTCATGATCCCGTCATATCTGACACAGTAGAAATGTTTTCCTCCACCACTACCGCAACCAAGATCTTCTTTATTTATCCAATCAGGACCTGTCTCACCAATAAGGCCTATAGTTGCTTTCTTACTGTCAGTCTTAATTGTCCAATCAGCACAATTCTTGCCTGTTAATCTACCCTGCTCATCAGATCCTGTCCAGACATACTCCTTCAGCGGACTGACCCCTTGTGATGTCAGCTCAATAGGAGATAGAATATTTCCATCAAAAAGATCTGCTTTACTGTTGGCAACTATCTTACCATCTAGAGTCTTATACACAACATTTGGAAGCCTGTCTTTTGCATTGGTTTTTGAATCAGAAAGGATTGCAACATAGTTACCTTCAGGATCAACATTGTATCCAGAACCCATACAGGTTCTATCTGCACTTCTTAGACCTCCAAAAATCCCTGATACTGCACTGCTGCTCACAAACATTGTACCATCATAAACTGGTCTAGGAACCTCGTTTTTGGTTTGCTCTACCAAAAGACAGCTTCGGTGACAGTCTCTGCACTCATCCAATTGAGATAGTTGTTGATGGCAAACAGCATCCTTACGTAATATGTACTGTCCGGATCCTTGGACACTTACACCATATGAACCTGATTCCAGATAATGTTTTGATATGGTTCTTGTCTGGCCTTCAGACACTGAAATGACGTCTGAGTCAGTTCCGCAAGAATCTTCTTGCGTTGCCAGCATAAATGAACCAGTCACAGCTGTAAGGGTTAATTCCACATCACAATCCATTGCAGATAAATAATAATTATAATATTGTGTGGATTCTGAATTTGCAGTCACTTGATCAGCCAGTGCACAAGCATCATGGCACAATGTACACTCCTCTGCGGGTTTAGTCTCATAACGCACAAAATCAACACCAAGAACAGAACCAATATTTAGTTCAGATATTATCTCCTTTTTCTTAATGTCTGCAATCTTGAATCCATAATATTCATCTGCAAGATATGCATAATTTCCATTGATATCGAGTTCCCGTATACTGCCTCTAATCTCAATCTTTGCATGTTGTTTAAGATCAGATATCCGTACAATATCTAAACCACTTTCCAAGCCAACATACAGATAGTCGCCTTGAGCCTTAACATCCAGCTGGAACATCTTGCTTTCATAATAATTCAGATATTGGAATGTGGATGCAGTTAAATCATTAATATCAAATTTTACCAGATCCGCAGTCAGCGACACGATAAATGCATGTGGTCCTTGAACAGCCACTCCAGACGGACTTGTGGCGGCACTGTAACCCTTTCCCACAAGTCGCGGATTCGCCTTATTGGAAATGTCAATAACAGTTAGATCCGCATTTGCACAAGCAAGAAAGGCATGATTATCTCTAACTGTTACATCCTTGTTCTGAGAGCAATCGGCATAGGTTCCAACAATATTCATAGAAGTCGGATCTGAGATATCCACAATCCTAAGACCATGATCATCTGTAGCAAGATACGCATAATTATCCTGTATATCCATCCCCCAAATGAGATCCGAAGGCATGCTACCCATAATTGTTGGATTCGTGGGATTGCTAATGTCAACAGCAAGTAAAACCGTTCCAGCAAAATATGCAGTATTGCCTACCACAATAGCATCTCGTAAAAATGTGTCCGGAGCAGTAGCACCAATAATACTTGGCGCCAGAGGATTAGTCACATCAACAATCTTTACACCTTCGCGCGTACCCAAGACAGCTAAGTCCTGTGCAGCAACATAATATGTGGAGAGCACTAACAATAGAACAAATACTACTAATCTACTTACACCACCACTCATCATTTAACAACCCTGTTTGTATATCCCTGTTAAACTAGCCGTATCTTTACTTTTTGCAACTTTTATTTATAAATGTTTCTTGCTTTGGGAGAATAGTGACAAAAGAGCTGACAAAAATACAGCAAACTTGAATATTATAATGTTATAAACAAAGATTAGTGAAAATCAAGCTGAAAAATCGGTAGGTGTACGCTTCTTGAGAATAATCTTCAATGTGGAGCCATGAATGTATATTAAGAGATTCAAATACTAGTAACGCATGAATAAACTCCCAATTATTGTGATTTCAATAATCTGCATACTGAATGTACACGCAGAACCAAGAATCAATGAGATAATGTATAATCCTATTGGAAATGACAACAATAATGAGTTCGTAGAATTATTCAGCAACAACAGCACCCCAGATTTATCTCAATATACTATAGGAGATTTTGTTTTTAATGACAGTCTCGAATTACTCCTGCATATTCCAGACTCAAGATATAGCCTGATTGTGGAGCAAGATTTCAATTATTCTGGACTGAATTGCAGTGTATACACTGTAGGTGCAACTATCGGGGACAATTTGAACAATGATGAAGACTCAATATTTCTTTGGCTCAATCAAGAATTGATTGATTCAGTACAATATAATAACAGTCTGGCAGATGGAAATGGAAAGAGTTTGGAATTTGATCCGTATATCCAATTTTGGAATGAATCAAGAGCACTTGGTGGAACTCCTTGCTCAATGAATAGTGTTTTATCAAATGAAACATACAATGAAAGCCCAGAAAGTCCAGGAACATACGATATCGAACTAACTACAGTTCTTGACGACATAATCTATCTGTATATGGATTACACAGCATTGTTTAAGGTAAAGAACCTTGATCATGTGAATGGAGTAGAAGAAAACATATTTGTATTAGTAGAATATAATATCACAAATCAAACAAAGCACACAATTCTCCATGATACGTTTAATAAGACCATCAATTACTATTCATCATCTGATACTGGTTTCTTTGCCCCCATAGGTGTAGGCAACTATTCTATATGTGGTAAGATTGTCAATACTAGCAAGCCAGATCCTAATCCAGAAAATGACTTCTCTTGTAATAATTTCACTGTGATTGACCCAACAACTATACCTTGCAACGTGAGTCTCCATCTTGAAATTGAAAAAATGATCTATCAGAACAAGGAAAAAGTAAAATTCCGCAATATAGTAAGCGAAGACACATATCCCTATATTATCAGATATACCATTACAGACATCTTTGGAATTGAGAAAAGCAACAGAACAACCAAGAACACCAACCAAAAATCATTCACTCCAAGTCTATCTCGAGAATTAAATGTGTTTTTCATACAGAACTCTTTTGAATTTCTTGCCTGCAATAACTCAAATAATCAAACAAATAATTCTCTACCAATAATTGTGTATAATCCTATCCAGGAAACATCAGAAAATCTGATAAAAATTGAAGAAGTCAAACCAGGCACAGAAAAACCCGCCAAATTTGGAGATTGGATACATGTAAAGACAAGAATCGTTAAAGGAAACACCTTAAAGAAGAGTGTCCAGGCATTTGTTCATAAGAATAAAAAAAAAGTATCTGAAGTAACAAAGTTGAGCATGGAGAAAAAAAACACAGAAGTTATAATTAATATTCCTTTGTTTATTGATTCAAATTGTGACGGCAGCTTAGCTGATTCAAGATATGAGGTGGTGGTTGACGGACTCGGTACAGGAGATGAAGAGACAATAGATATACAAGGCATAAATACAAAAATGTGCGAAGAGACTAATGTTTCTAAACAAAATACATCAAAAAAACCAAAAAACACTACATCAGATTCCAAAATTGAATCATTCTATACACGCACTAAGAACTTCAAGGATGAAATCAGGTTCTATGCCCGAATAAGTGGAGCAAACATAACTCTGAGAATCCAAAATACAGCAAATAAATTGGTCAAAAAACAGATCCCAATCCACGCAATATTCACAAAAACATATTACATGGACGATATCAAAAAAGCTGTTGGTAATCTTAAAGAGCACACTGAGACGGTAACAGAAACAATCTATGCAAAAGAGATACATATAGATGGAAATCCTGTTGGAACCAGCGTGGATTTCAATGTTAGTTTAGTAGAAGCAGACAATAACATCACGCTATTATTGCTACGAGATGAATATATCATTGATGAAAAAAGTGTAATAATGAATTTTGGCCATGAACAAGCTGAGCCAGAAATATTTGCAGACAGAAAAGAAGAAAAAATACCTCAAAAAAACCCAGAAAACCAGATAACAGCAAATACAGTGCTCTATGAGTCAAAGAATGTGAAATTGCAAAAATATATAAACTACTTGCTCGTCATTCTTTTGTGCTTAGCTGCTTATGTCTACTCGAGAGAACATAAAAAATGGACAAAAAACAAATCAAAGAAGCAATTGAAAAAGGATACATCAGAGTTCACGTAATGTTTGAAGTGGTTGGGAATCCAAAAGCCCATGTTGAGAAAGCCATTAAGACATATATTGCTGAAATCAAGAAGGATCCACAGATTCTTGTGTTCAAGGAAGAATATGCGGAACCTGTAGAAAAAGATAAATTATGGAGTACATTTTGCGAAGCAGACTTGATGGTTCTGGGACTTGAAAAGCTGAATTGGCTCTGCATCAACTATACTCCTGCAAGCATTGAATTAATCGAACCAGACACCTTAACATATAGAAATAAGGATCTTACTATCTGGGCTAATGATCTGCTATCAAAACTGCACGAGATAGGCATAATCACAAAATCCCTCAACCAGAAGAATAAGTATCTTGAAAAGAATATCAGCATGGTGATCAGAAATTGTATTCTGGCACTTGTGGAAGAGGATAAGACTGTAAAGCAGATATCAAAAGCATTGGGTCTAAGCGAAAAGAATATTCAGCAGTTCCTGAATGCTTTAGATGCAGAAGGGAAGATTAAGAAAAAAGGAACTAAATATGTCAGGGTGAGTAAACATGCCAAAAAATGAGGTTGAAGCATTATTGTTCTCAGCAGGAAAGAACATGAGTGTAGAGAATATTGCAAATATCATAGGAAAAGACAAGCGGGAAATATTAGAGGAATTAAGTCAGCTTAAGAAAGAATATAATGAAAGAGATGGCGCACTCATGATTATAGATGAAGGTGAGCAATGGAAAATACATGTTCGTGAACAATATCTTTCTTTGGTTAGGAAAATTGTTGCAGATACAGAACTTCCAAAAACAGTACTTGAGACCCTGGCCATAATTGCGTATAGGAGCCCCATCTTGCAATCTGAAGTGGTTGAAGCAAGATCTTCTGTTGCTTACGAGCACATCCCTCTTCTTATGGATATGGGCTTTGTCACCAAAGAAAAGAAAGGAAGAAGCTTTCAGCTAAAAATTACAGAAAAATTCTTTGAATACTTTGATGTAGAAGGCGATAAGGACCTTAAGACTCTTTTCAAAGAGGTAAAAAAGCCAGTAAAGATTGATGATAAACAAGAAGAAGAGCTGAGCGAACTTGGAGAAGCATTATATAATTTAAAACACCACAAGCCTCACGGAGAGATTGTAGATATTCCAACTCAAAAGACAGCAGATCCTGACAAACAAGCAGAAGAGAGTCTGAGTAATAAAACTGATGAAAACGTGCATGATGAATTTCCAAAAGGACCATATCATGAAGAAGAAAAGACAGTTGAAGAACCTAAAGAAAAACAAGCTACAGAGGATAATGATGATAACGATTCAGATGTAAAAAAAGTGTTAGATAGTGTAGAACAAGAGATTGATGAAATTGTAGAACACAAGGAAAAGTTTGCAAAATCTGTTGAAAAAGAGATAATTGAAGAAGAACCTGAGGAAGAGCCAGAAAAGACAGAAGAGATTAAGGAAGAAGAGATCAATGAAGAAGCTGGCAAAGAAAAGGGGAAAAAAGATGCTAACAGTTAAATGCCCAAGATGCAAACACAATATGAAATATGATCCAAAACCAGGCAAAATAAGCCAAAAGGTCAAAAAATGCGTTTATTGTGGACACTCATTTAAGATTTTTATTTCTCCGGACAAAAACAGAATCCGAAAAATGATATAAGTATAATAATGGTTGATGCCTACTGAAACCAACGAATTCTGGCTTTTCAAGCCTTGTATCCTTATTCTAAAACCAAAACCTATTTAAATGGCCCGCAGTTCTATAATATAGTCATTTCTCGACGGGAAAATGGATGAAGAAAACAACAAAGAAAAGATAATCCCTCAAGTTATTGAGGATGAGATGAAGCGAGCCTATCTAGACTATGCCATGTCTGTCATAGTCGGAAGAGCCCTCCCAGATGTCCGAGATGGCCTTAAACCAGTACATAGACGAATTCTTTATGCAATGAATGACATGGGTATGAGATACAATACTGCATCTAAGAAATGCGCAAGGATTGTGGGTGAAGTATTGGGTAAGTATCATCCGCATGGCGATCAAGCCGTATATGATTCCCTTGTCAGGATGGCTCAAGAATTCTCATTAAGATACCCGTTAATCAAAGGGCAGGGTAATTTTGGAAGTCTTGATGGTGATAATGCAGCAGCTATGAGATATTGTGTGACAGGAGACACACTTATTAACACGGATAAAGGCATCTTACCCATAGACTGCATTTCAAATAAAGAAGAAGAAGATATCAGAATATCTGTTCAGGATTATCAGGGCAAAACACAAAAAGCAGTCAAATTCTTTAATTCAGGCAAGCACAAGATATATCAAATTCTAACAGTCCAAAATTATGAATTGAAAGGCAGCGCAAATCATCCAATTCTATGCTGGACTGTAGACATATTTGGCGTTCCAAAACATGAATGGAAACTATTGAGCGAATTGTCTGAAAAGGATTATGTTCTGCTCAGTCGTACAGACGGATTATTCCGTAAGACCAATTTGCCTTTGCAAAAATTCAAACCTAAAACAAAAAAGAAAGAGAAAAACATTTTGCTTCCTAAGGAGATGACATCTAGCATATCATTTTTATTAGGTGCACTAGTTGCAGAAGGCAGTTCGCATCAAAAAAAATTCATTTTTAATAATAAAGATATTAATTTCTATAATGCTGTTAAAAAGGCAATATACGACAACTTTACAGGTATTAAACTATATGAACGTAAAATCGCAGGAAATTGCAGAGAACTTGAGATATATCATCAGAAGGTAGTACGATTCTTGCAGAATATAGGATTAGAGCACAAAAAATCTGATGCAAAGGAAATTCCGTTCTCCGTTTTACAATCAAAAAAAGCAATTATCAAATATTTCTTGGTTGGTCTCTTTGAGGGAGATGGAAGTGTTTTACTCAAAACAGATATGAGACATGGTGGAAAATCAATTGAGCTTACGTACAATTCAAAAAGCAAAAAACTGATCACACAACTAAAAATAGTGCTTCTGAATTTTGGAATAGCAACCACAGCACCATATACTGACAAAAGAAACGGTTGTTACAAACTAATAATATCTGGAGTCGATAATATTGACCGTTTCCAAAAAGAAATTGGTTTCTTCTCAAAAAAGAAAA
>JAHJEM010000141.1 GCA_018825425.1 Nanobdellota archaeon
GCGGAGGTGGCCCAGCGGCTACGGCGGTCGCCTGCAGAGCGACTTTTCGGGGGTTCAAGTCCCTCCCTCCGCTTTATATTATTTGGTTAGGGGGCTTGAGCAAAGCGAAACCCCCACGCTACGCCAAACCTTGAGCTTTGCTCAAGGGGGAAGTAATCCGCAGGATTACGACACGCGAGTTGGCGTGGGAATCATCTCCCTCCGCTTCATAATCATTTTATTAAAATGGCAAAAAAGATTCTTTGTACAGTAGACGGAGAAGTGAAGTCTTACTTAGTTGATACTGCAAAGGATTTTCACACAAAAGAAGGAATCATAAAAAAGGAAGACTTCAACAAGAAGGTTATCAAGACCAACAAAGGAATACAATTCTATTGCTTTGATCCAACTTTTATTGATTTATTCAACAAGATAAAACGTGGAGCCCAGATAATGTTGCCTAAGGATATAGCAACAATAATTGCGGAAAGTGGACTTAACAATCAAAGTATTGTTGTGGATGCAGGTACAGGTTCAGGTGCTCTTGCATCTTTCCTAGCGCTTCATGCAAAAAAGGTTTATACATTTGACAACAGGCCAGAACATCTTGAGGTGGCAAAGAAAACCTTTGAATTTTTAGGAGTCAAGAATGTTGTTGTCAAGGATCAGGATGTCTATGAGAAGAAAGTTGCTGTGAAGAATGCGGACCTTGTAACACTTGATTTACGAGAACCTTGGCGTGCGCTTCCAAATGTTACTTCTTGCCTCAAGAAAGGAGGATTCCTTATTGCATATAATCCTCAGATAACTCAAGCCCAGGAACTTGTAAATGTTCTCGAGAAGAACGGGCTTCTTTTGATCAAGGTGGTTGAGAACATCCAACGCGAATGGGAAATATACGGCCAAGTAGTCAGGCCAAAGTTTGGCAGAATTGCACATACAGGGTTTATTGTGATTGCGAGGAAGATATAATTCTGGAAAACCCAATTAACTTTTTATATTATGCTTTCTTTCTTCAGTATATGACAAGAACAGCATTTATTTTCCATGGTAGCAATGGTTATCCTGAACGGCATTGGTTTCCTTGGATTAAGAAGAAACTAGAGCAAAAAGGATTGGAAGTTATTGTTCCAAGGTTTCCAATTGATAAAAAAACTCAATTATTGAATAATTGGATGGAAGTTCTGAAACCATATCAGAATAAGCTTAATGAATCAATTCTCATAGGACACAGCCTTGGAGTTCCTTTCATATTCAATATTCTAAATGATATTGACTGCAAAATTCAAGCTGCCTTTTTGGTAGCGGGATTTATAGGTCCGCTTGAAGCAAAAGATGAGCCAAATCTAAATGATTTTTCTGTCAAAGATTTTAATTGGAATATAATTAAATCTAAATGCTTGCAGTTTTGTGTCTTTCATTCTGATAATGATCCGTACGTTCCGTTAGAAAGAGCAAACCAGCTTGCTGACAAGCTGGGTGTAAGTGTCACATTAATAAAAGGGGCGGGACATTTTCAAGCTGAAGGTGGATATAAAGAGTTCGATAGATTATTTCAGGAGATTGAAAAGGTATTATGAACTTGAAAACCGAAATGCGGATCCTTGGTATTGACGACGGACCATTTGATAAATTCAAAGACCGAGAATGTAATCTAATAGGTGTCCTCTACCGAGGTGGTCAGTTCATGGATGGACTTCTTACAACAAAAGTAGAAGTAGATGGATTTGATGCAACTATGAATATTATTGACATGGTTAATAAGTCCAAGTGGAAAGAGCACATACGAGCTATTATGTTGAATGGTTGTGCTGTGGCTGGTTTCAATGTCATAAACGCACATAAGGTTCATGAAGCCACGGACATCCCTGTTATTATTGTCACTCGTGACTTTCCAGATTACGACAAGTTGTATTCTGCGCTTAGAAAGTTGGATATGGAAAAGAAGATACCACTCATAGAAAAACTGGGAGAACCTCAAAAGGTCAAGGACATCTATGTCCAATGTGTGGGCATTGATACTGAACAGGCAGAAGAACTCATAACCCTCACTTCAACTCACTCTAATATTCCAGAACCAATTCGTGTTGCTCACTTGATCGCTTCAGGTCTTTTTTTTGGGGAGAGCAAGGGTGGCGCCTAGACTTATTACAAGGCCGATAAATGCTACAATCAAAGTCCTTCTAAAGACTAAAATGCTTGCATCTAGGAAAAAACCTTGTGGATACAATTGGATGAGAAGATAATTATCAGGAAACTGCCAGTTACCCATTGGAAAGAATATCTGGTGAAAACCTGTGAAAACCACACTGAATCCTCCTGAAATAAAGAGTATTCCCTTGACTAACAATAGGACTATAGTTATCATACTTGCGATTTGAAGTGGAAATGCCAGATCCTTGAGTATTCCTTCATAATCAAATAGCCTGTGCTTTGACTTCTTCTTTTTTCTATTTGACTTTTCCTTTAATATGTGCATAGGTGTATAATTCTGCTTTAGAAAGTACAATACACAAAGGATGCATGCCGCCACAGCAAAGGAATATAGAAGATAACCAATGGCAATCAGTTTCTTGACATCCGCAAGATGAGATTTCTCTTCATCTGTAAACGCATTGATTCCAGAAATATCTACTTTATTGCGATAGTATTGGAACAGTACATATGTTGCTGCTTGAGTTACATTCTTTCCCACACGATCATTTGAACCCTGCTTCTCATATTCCTCTTCATAGAAATCCTCATTGAAGAGATAATGAGAAAACGAGCTTGCAAATATGATTATAACTAAGGACACAATTAGAATACTGCTGACTGACTTCCTGAATGATCTCATGAATAGTAAAGTTTACCTTCAGCTTTTTGTTTATTGTCCATCTGGCTGTCTTTCTTATTTGCCCGGGGTCTTCTGTTTTCTTCATCACGCCTGAATGTGATGCCTAGGTCGTGTAAGAAATGATTCATGCCCTCCTGCATTGCAAAAGGTCCTTTTACATCTCCAAACTCTGCAGGGACACCGTCAAACACAATCAACTTCTTGGATAGGTAATCAATGAATAACAGGTCGTGATCTACAACAAGGCATGCTTTGCCTCTCTGGGTCATGATCTCTCTGATAATCTTAGACATTGCGAGTCTTTGCTCTACGTCCAAGTAAGCAGATGGTTCATCCATCAGGAAAAGATCTGCTTCTTTTGATAGTGCAGAGGCACAAACCACTCTCTGGAGCTCTCCACCAGAAAGCTCACTCAATGATTTTTCCATCAATGGTTTAAGATTCAAATGACGAAAGGCTACATCATATTTTTCTGCATTTGCAAGCAAGCTAGCAACAGGCTTATCATCCTGTTCAATATATTGCGGCTTGTAGCTGATCTTAAGATCTGCAAGGCTTCCCTTGGTCTTGATCTCTCCTGCAAGAATCTTTACAAAAGTTGTCTTTCCAATTCCATTCTCTCCTAGAATTCCAACCACATCCTTACGTCTAATCTCGCCTGGCTCAGCAACAAGTGTAAACCGTCCGAGTTTCTCATCAATCTTATCCCATGAAGCAAGCAAGGCTCCTTCTGAAGATTCCTCAGGTGGTCTTTCATTGAATTCAATCTTATAATCCCTGAAACGGACATTCTCTTCTCTTAGAAATCCAGATAGATATGTATTGATGCCTGCCTTGGTGCTCTTGACCATGCTAACGACACCATATGTTCCCTCTTTACCATACATGATATGGACAAGGTCACTCATATAATCAAGGATTATCAGGTCGTGTTCAACCACAAGAACTGCAGTTTTTTCATCTGCTAATTCTCTTATGAATTTTGAGATCTTCAGTCTCTGCTTAATGTCTAAATAGGATGTAGGTTCGTCAAAGAAGTATACGTTGGCTTTCTTTAGAACGCAGGCTGCGATTGCCAGCCGCTGCAATTCGCCACCACTGATCTTGGTAACATCTGTTTCTAGAATCTTGCCCAATTCGAGTACTTCAATGATCTTTTCTTTCTCGCCTTTCTCATCTGCTTTTGTGAGCAGCTCATCGACTGTTCCTTTGAAATGTCGTGGGATGAGGTCGACTTGTTGTGGTTTGTAACTAAGACTTATCTCTTTCTTGTTGATCTTTTCAAAGAATAGGTGAGCCTCGGTTCCCTTGAAATACTCTATGATCTCTTCTGGTTTGGCATCATCTTCCCTGCCAAGATTAGGTTTTAATGCTCCTGCAAGTATCTTCATGGCTGTACTCTTTCCAATTCCGTTTCTACCAATGATGCCTACAACCTTTCCAAATATGGGTGCTGGCAGGTTGTAGAGGGCAAAACCATTCTCGCCATATCTATGGATTGGTGGCTTGTCCAGTTCTGCTGGAAGATTGACAATGCTAATAGCCTCAAACGGACATCTATTGACACAGATACCACAACCAGTGCAAGTTTCCTCAATAATTCTGATCTTGCCCTCGTCATCCTTGAGAATACAATCAGTTCCAGTACGATTAACAGGGCACAATCTAATGCAAAGATAGTCGCCGCACCGTACTGGTGAGCATTTACTCTTGTCAACAACTGCAATACGCGTCATAAGTGTTTAAGATTGGAAAGGGGTTTTTAAAAGTTATGTACTGGGCCTGATAATATGATGAGGGAATGATTCCTGCCTTCCAATTCCCCCGACCACCCACCCCTTGTAAGTCCAATTTTGTGAGAGAGGAACAAAACTTTTTTATAGCAAACTTAGTATGTATGAGTATGGTCTGGATAAAACGAACAGCACCCCTATTGTCTTACTTTGCAATTATCATTGGATTATACTTCTTCCACAATGCGTGGGCTGCTTTTCTCATGTATCATGTGGGTATCCTTCTGATTCTACTAAAAGAAGGAGAATTCAAGGACATTCATTGGCTTGCCAAGGGGTGGAATAATATGTGGGGCTTTGCACTCATTGTTTTCGGGATTGCCGGTGGTGCATTGATCTTCTTTCTTTGGCCCTTTCTTCAGGTTGATAAATCAATCTCACTAAAGCTAGCTGCAATTGGATTGACAGGCGCATCCTGGCTTGGTTTTGTAATCTACCATTCGCTCATTAATTCCTGGTTTGAGGAATTCTTCTGGAGAGGATATTTTGGTAGTCCAAGCCAAAAGCCGCATCCCACAGACTTTCTGTTCGCAGGTTATCATCTGTTTGTCCTGTACCTATTTCTTGCATGGCAATGGTTAATTCTGGCGTTTGTCATCCTTGTTGTTGCAGCTTGGCTGTGGAGAATAATGGTTCTCAAGCACAAAGGTCTGCTAGTTCCAGTAGCGTCTCATATTGCAGCAGATGGAGCTATAATGTTGGTCTTGTTCCTATTGGTATGATTAGCATATGCTTTGGCCCAACAAAATTTATATAATCCAAGTGTTAATCTGAGTCATGGATAGGCTTATTGTAGTCGATTTGGGTGGGCAATATGCACACCTCATTGCAAACAGGCTGCGTCGTCTAGGTTTTCTTGCGGACATTTCTCAGGACATATTGGTAGACGCAGGATCTGCTGATGTCAAAGGAATCATTCTTTCTGGAGGGCCATCAAGTGTTTACGAAGACGGTGTTCCAGATATTCCAGAGAAGATATTTGAGCTCGGCAAACCAATTCTTGGCCTATGCTATGGCCATCAGCTTATTGCCCATAAATTAGGGGGAAAGGTCAATCCAGGAGAGACCAAGGAGTATGGTCTAGCTAACATTGCGACAAAACCAAGTGCTTTGTTTTCAGGTCTGGATTCTGATCAAGTGGTTTGGATGAGTCATGGAGACACAATAGGTGTTCTTCCACTAAATTTTAGGATAATTGCGTCATCAGAAGATTGTGTCACCGCTGCAATGGAGAATACTGATAAGAAAATATATGGCCTGCAATTCCATCCAGAGGTTAATCACACAGAAAATGGAATGAAGATCTTGGAGAACTTCGGAAATATCTGCAATTGCAAAAAAGAGTGGGATTCTGAAAATTATTTCAACCAAATATCAGAACAAATTCGAATACATGCAAAAGACAGAAAGATTTTTCTTTTGGTGAGTGGAGGTGTGGATTCTGTGGTGCTTTTTACTCTTCTCAACAAGGTACTTGGCAAGCACAGAGTGTTTGGAATGCATGTTGACAATGGATTGATGCGCTTAGACGAGAGTAGAAATGTTATTACTGAATTAACTAACAATGGATTTGACAATCTTGAACTTATTGACGCACGTTCATTGTTCCATGCTGCTCTCAAAGGTGTTGTAGATCCTGAGGAAAAGAGAGAGATAATCGGTAGTTTGTTCATTGATGTGATATCTGTGAAATCAGATGCAATCCTGTCGTCGGATGAATGGTTGGTTGCCCAAGGTACAATTTATCCTGATACAATCGAGACCCAAGGGACAGAAAATGCAGCTCTTATCAAGACCCATCACAATCGTGTTCCAAAGATGCAGGAATTGATTGATCAAGGAAAGGTCATTGAACCTTTGTCTCATCTATACAAGGATGAAGTTCGGCTTCTAGGGAAAAAAATTGGAATGCATCCAGATATTATTGGCAGGCACCCTTTTCCAGGACCTGGTTTGGGGGTGAGGATATTGTGCAATGATCAGTCAGAACCTGATCTCTCATCTCTAAATGATTCTCTCAGAAAAATTGAGGCGAGTGCATTTGTCATTCCAATAAAAAGTGTAGGTGTCCAAGGGGACAATAGGACATACAGGCATCCTGCTCTGGTTCCTTTTTCTAAAGACTGGGACAAATTAGAGAAACTCTCCACAAAAATCACCAACAATATTCAAGAAATCAATAGGGTAGTTATGATCGTCAAGCAAATGAAATGTGCATTCAGACTTCTTAAGAGAACTATAACCGAAGACAGGATTCAACTACTTCAACAAGCAGATTCTCTTGTTACACAGATAATTACTCGTGCGGGATACTATGATAAAATATGGCAAATGCCTGTGGTGCTTGCACCGCTTTCAATCCAAGGAGGAGAAACAATAATCCTTAGGCCGGTTGATAGTCAAGAAGCAATGACTGCCAATTTCAGCAAACTTCCCCTTGCGCTTGTCAACAAATTGGGAGAAGAACTCCTCAAAATTGAAGGTGTTGATGCAGTTTTCTATGACATCACCAACAAGCCTCCTGGCACAATTGAATGGGAATAAATTCAACCCCGAGAAGGTTTGTCCTGACATCTATAAGCAAACGGATCATCGTCTTCGTAATCTTTAGGTCTTAGAATTGGAAAAGGATCATACGTGGGCGGTTCTTCTTTGGGATTTGGAGACGGTCTAGGAACCGGTCTGGGATTCTCTTTTGGAAGAGTAAGTGTTAGATCCTCAAGATGGACTGGAGGAACATACATATCCACAACTTTTGGTCCATACTCAATGTTGCCTCTGTCCATTACAGCCATTGCATCTGGAAGAGCAGGCTCAGGAGTAGTTGTAAGCATCGTACCTATAATTGCCAATGTACCTATATTCAATGTATCACCCATAATAAGGTTTTTGAATATGATATTTAAGCTTTTCGTGTACAATATCTTTATATATACATTCAAGTTTGCTAAATCCATGCAGCCAACTCTAAACATAAAGAAACTTTTGCCAGATGTAATTCTGCCTGCATATACCAAACTTGGAGATTGTGCCCTTGATTTGAGAGCAAGCGGCCAGTGGGTAATTGATTTGGATGGAGAAAAAAAAGAGACTGATGCAGAATCACTCATAATCAAACCAGGAGAACGGATTGGGGCCAAGACAGGTCTTGCAATTGAAATACCTCCTGGATATTGGGGTAGTGTGCGTGATCGAAGTGGTCATGCTCTAAAAAATGGGATTCACACTATGGCAGGAGTTTTTGATGAGACCTATCGTGGAGATTGGATGGTTGTCCTGGTCAACCTCGGAAAAAAAGATTATAATATCAAGAAAGGAGAGAGAATAGCCCAGGTTATAATTGCTCCTTATTCACGCTGTGATATCCAGGAAGTATCTGAACTCTCTGATTCTGTTCGAGGAGAAACAGGTTTTGGACATTCTGGCAAGCATTAGTAGCACTAACTTTAAATAATCAACTTCTTTCTGATAAACTGTGAAAGCGTACGTGGTCTATCCGACGTATAGGATAATTCAAGACGAGGAAACAGGCAAAGAGCGAGCTCTTGTGTACTTATTTGGTCGTCTTGAAAATGGAGAGAGTTTTCTTTCCATTAGTCATTTTAGACCGTACTTCTGGATAAAGAGTTCAGATCTCAAGAAAGCAAAAGACATGCAATCCGCATTCGGGTTTGAGGTAGGAAATGAAGAATGGAAGAATTTCAATGGAGAGCTAACAGCCAAGATCGTGCTTGATACTCCAAAACAGGTAAAACCTCTTCGCGAGCTTTTTGAAGATAAGAAAATCAAATGCTATGAAGCAAACGTGCGTTTTGAGTATAGATTTTTGATGGATCATGATATTCTAGGTTCAGTGGACATAACTGGCAAGTTCAAGAAAGGAGACTATCTTAATAGGATATATGAAAATCCGGTCTTCAAGCCAGCTCATTGGGTTCCAAAGCTCGGCATGCTCAGTATTGATATCGAGACAGATCCAAAGGCAAGAACACTTTACGCGCTCTCCATGCACACAAAAGGATATTCTCATGTGTTTGTAGTATCAGATAAAAAATGGAAGAATGCAACAAGTTTCCCCAATGAAAAAGATCTACTCATCGCGTTTCGAGACAAGGTCAAGAAGCTAGATCCAGATATCATCACTGGCTGGAATGTTGTTGGATTTGACCTGAAGGTTCTTCAAGAGCTCTTCCGGAAACACAAGATAGATTTCTTTTTAGGAAGAGCAGATTGGACCTCAACCCTCAGGTTATACAATGATTTTTTCAGAGAGAGCACTGCAGATGTTGCAGGTCGCCAGGTTCTGGATGGTATAGCTGTTCTTAAAAGTTCATTCATTACACTTGATGATTATAAGTTAGGTACTGCTGCAGAGCATTTTTTGGGTGAGAAAAAGCTTATTGGTGATGATAACAAGGGAAAGCAGATCACTGATGCATACAAAAAAAATACTCAACTCCTTATTGATTATAATCTCAAAGACTCTGTACTTGCGTATAAGATAATGGAGAAATCAGGAGCTCTGGGCCTTACTATTCAACGGACACTGCTTACGGGAATGCCACTAGAAAGAGTTAGAGCAAGTGTTGCCAGCCTTGATTCCCTATATTTGCGAGAACTTCGCAAGAAGAAGATTGTGGCTAATAGCATGCATGGAGACCGAGATGTTCCGACCAAAGGTGGCTTTGTAATGAAGTCAAAACCAGGAATCTACAACTACATCTTGGTCCATGATTTTAAGAGCCTATATCCATCCATTATGCGTACATTCAACATTGATCCATACTCCTATCTTGGGGTTAACAAGAAAGGAGACTGCAAAGAAGTTGTCAAGGCTGTGAACAAAGCATGCTTTAGAAATGAAGAGGGTATACTGCCCAGTCTGATCCAAAGGCTTTGGGAGCAGAGAGACAATGCCAAAAAAGAGAAGAATGATCTGGCAAGCCATGCCATCAAGATCTTGATGAATAGTTTCTATGGAGTTCTTGCAAATGAGAACTGCAGATTCTACTCGCCAGACATAGCCAATGCGATAACTCATACAGGTCAATATCTTATCAAACTTACAGCTGAAAAGGTTGAAGAATTAGGTTATGAAGTTATTTATGGGGATACTGATAGTATTTTTACAGATTCTGGCGCAAAGGATGCAAAAGAGGCAGAGAAAATTGGTAAGAAAATACAGGACCATATCAATAAGTTCTATCAAGAATATATCAAGGAGAATTATTGCAGACCATGCTTTATGGAGCTTGAGTTCGAGAAAATATTCAAGAAGTTCATGATGCCAACTGTTCGCGGGAGCAAGGTTGGTGCCAAGAAACGATATGCTGGCCTGGTTCTTCGGTCTGGCAAGGAGAAACTTGAGTTTACTGGTCTTGAGTTTGTCCGGAGTGATTGGACAGATCTTTCTAAGAAATTCCAGCTTGAACTCCTGGATAAGATATTTCATGAGAAAGAAGTTGCCAAGTTCATCCAGACATTTGTAACTGATCTAAAGAAAGGTAAGTATGATGATCTTCTGGTTTATAGAAAGTCTATTCGAAAGGACTTAAGTGAGTACACCAAGACAACCCCTCCTCATGTGAAAGCCGCAAGAAAGCTTGAACTCTCTGGAAAGAAGATTGACAGCACAATCATAAGGTATATTATGACAGAGAATGGGCCTGAACCTATCCAGATACAGAAGAGTCCGATTGATTATGAACACTATATTGAGAAACAGATAAAGCCTCTGGCTGACAGTGTGCTTTCTTTTTATGCTACTGATTTTAATGATGTGATTCAAGGGAGTAAACAGAAGACATTGTTCGGTTACTGAGTCTGGTCTCTCTTATAATTAATCTCTTTGTCTTCTTTTCTGATATCTATCGTTATATATGTGATATAAAACAACAAAGAGAGAAAAAGACAGGGAATAGTGGTATTAAGTGAATTATTAAAATATTTATCATATCTTCTTCTGGATTCTGTTACTAAATCAGCAAAATACTCCTTTTCGCTTTCCATCGTTGTCAAAGCTTCCAGACTGTCTCTTTCAGAAACTAAGTTGGTTTGATCGGAGGCCACTGCACAAATGGTAGAGTCTGCTTTTTCAAAAGGAAGGTATTTATACAAAAAAGTATACTCTGGAATCTCCATATAGTTAAGTTGTTCATTGATTTCATATACTCTTCTAAGATCTGTTGTTAAAGGTCTAACTGGGCCTGGTGTGGCAATCGTGAACCCAATCGTGGAGGCCACCATCCCACCAACTGATGCGGCGAGCAAATAGCCCGCGCCTTTCTTCACCAATTTCTTTATTCTCATTGAATCCATTGTCAATCCTCTGTTTCTTCTGAATTCACAGTTTCATCCATATTCTCCTTTTTTCTAAGGCAATATATTGCTGCGACACCAAATAATACTGGAACAAGGTATCCTGAGAACGTTTGTCTGAGATGTCTGCGGTGTCGATGTTTCAATTCTCTAATTAAATCTGTAAAATACTTTTTTTCTTGGTCGCTTGTAGTCAGTGATTCCAGACTGTCCCTTTCTGATATCAAAGCTCCTTGTCGGAAAAAAATGGTTTCCATTGTAGAATCAGTTCTTGTGAATGAAACGTAGTCATCAATGTAATTGTGTCTTGGAATCTCCAAACTGTTTAGTTGTTCATTGATTTCATATACTCTATGTAAATCAGTAGTAAGAGGTTCAGCTGGTTTCGCCCTTGAGAAAAGTGTTGGCAAACTCATTGCATAGATGCCGCCCAGCAGCATATAACCCAAGATACTGGATCGCTTTTCCCACTTTTCACGTTTGTCCATTTATTTGTAAGTTGTGTGTCTGTCTATAAATATCAACAATTTAATTAAAATTAAAGCAAAAGCTTTAATATTCTCTTGGCTTTCTCCTCGAACATGGATTTCGACTTGTTATTCCTGGCTGCGTCAAAGGACCAGAGCACCAAAGGACTTATCATCAGATGTCTTGCTGCTCACAATGAACTTACCAATGTCCAATTGCAGTCTATGATTCGCAAAGAATTTGGAAAACGTATTTCTTACCAAGCAATTAGGCAAGCATTGATGGAACTACTGGATGAACATGTCCTTGCCAAGAATGCCAAGATATACTCCATAAAACCGCAGTGGGTCCTTGACTTAAAAGACATTGTGGACACTCTGGATAAATCTTTGAAGAGGCAGAATATTCAGATTGTGGATAAGACAACAACCCAGATCCAGCTCAAGAACCTGTACGAACTTGGTCATTTCATCCTCTTTGGCTTGGACTATAAATACTTTGACTTGAAAAAGAAAGGCGGCTTGCTCCTTCAACTCAATCATCTCTGGATTCCCTTTTCAGACATGCATCGTAGGGAAAGATTGACATCAATATTCAAGGAAAACAATCCGAAGGTTGTTGTCAAGAGCAAAAGTCCTGCTGATAAGATATTAAAGAAATGGTATTCTACCTTTGGCCCTGTAAAACTTGGAGCAAGGTTCCAGAGTGTTTGCGAATACATTGTCCATGGGGATAGTGTTGTGGAGATATTTATGGATCCTGGACTGAAAAAAAAGATGGATCAGGTATATGGTTTGAAAGGAATAGTATCATTGGATTTGTTTAACCAGTTGTCTGATATGACATATAAAGAATATGGAATCCAATTGGTAATCACAAGAAATGCAAAGATAGCTGATCAAGTAAGAAATCAAATAGAAAAACAGTTCTAAAACTTAATATCCCTCGTCCTCTGCAGGAATCCTATCTCAGTCTCATACACGAGATGATCCTTTTTCAACTCGTCGATCATATCATATGCTTCTTGCTCAGTTAATCCATGATTTATGGCTTCAACAATCACACTCTCGATGTGGATCTTCTTGTTCTTTGGTGTGACTAGCTCATTGATTATATCCAGAAGTCTTATCTTGCTATTAGTATTTGATTCTTGGACAATGTTTGCAGCCAATATTCGTTGCTGCTGGAGTAATGCATTGAAATCCTCTTCATTCATCTTAAACCTTTTGGAGAATCGTATACTGAGGCGTCACTGCTAGCGAAAAATAGTCAAAAAATCCACATGCGTATAACCTTTGCTATCTCCCCCAAACTAGTATAGTTATGTATATATAAAAAGCTTTCGCTTAAAACTATACGACGGTACAAATAAGTCAAATGGGGTGGGTCTTTGGTCCGATTCGAAAGTAACGGTAACTCCTAGGTTACTGGAACTTTCGAAACGAGCAGGTGTTTAAGTCTACATTTTAGTCCTAAAGGGAAAATCCCTTTTGCTCGTTTCGAAAGTAATTTAAATACCCTCATCATCTCTCTTTTTAGGGGGTGTTTTAGTGAACTATATCACAATAGAACAGCGAGGTAATTCATTTTTTACAAATTTCTTTTTGGTAATGGGTAAGTCTATGGTTCATAAGCAGATTGAATGGAGAGATGATCTTAGATTTGTCAGATTGAAAAAGAGATGTTTAATCGCATAGAATTTGTATTTGGAACTATTTTCTAAGTCCTTTAGTGAGTCTGTTCATGACACTGATATGCTCATCATTGCTCAGCTGAAACTTTACAGATTCATGCAACTCAAGTTCTCTTAAGTGATCCAGGGTTCGAAGAAAATTCTCGATCTCTTTGATAGCTCCATATATCTGATGCTGTTTTGCAAGCTCAAGTTCGGCATCAGGATTCTCAAGAATATTTATTAGGTTTGATCTCCTCTTTTCAAAGGTCTTCTTAAGTTCTGTAACTACCATGTCTAGGCTAATAATCTCCTCATTTATTAATGTTTCTTTTTAATGTATATAAATAATTTATATAACAATGTTACAATTATCATTCATTTATATGCGCTCAAAACCAACCATTCCAGGTAAACAATGTACAAAGGCACGAGGATGGCGTTTACAGCTAGCGGTACTGTTGATTCTACCCCGAAAAGCAGAAGCAGAATTGCTGCTGCAGCACCTCCATTCTTAAAGGTTCCAAACAGTACATATAGTACCTCAATCTTCTTCTTGATCCTGTTCTTAAAGAATACGTAGAGCAGGGTTCCGACTCCGAACTTGAGACATATAAGCACTATCGCAATAGGGATTAGTAGTTCCAGTTTGTGCAGAAATACATCTCTGCTCAATCCGATAATGATGTAGAAACTCAGAGCATAACAGAAGTTAATTACAATCTTGGTCAGTGATAAGGGAAGCGACTTGGTCTTGCTCTCAATGTGATGTATTATCCTGGATGCCAGAAATGGAATCACAATGACATAGAAGAGAACATTGAGCATGTGGGCTGGATTTACCGCGTCACCCATGATGAACCAGGTGATCAGGGGCACAATTGCAATACCTGCAACATAGCCCAGGAATTCTGCCACAAACCCGACCTTGGTATCTGCCTTGAGAAGATAGCTTAGACTGATTATACCTATTGCAGGAGGCATCAGGCCCAGAATTATAATGGCCTTTTGATACAGAGGATCATGAATAAAGAAGAATGCTGCCAGGAGATAGATGCCTGTCAAGAAAACATAGTTGATGAGTATGAGTTTTACTATGGTCTTGATATTGCCTTTTTCAACATGGCTGAATCCGACATTCTTGATTGAGAATGTCATCATGATTATAAGAATCGGAACCAATGCAGGCTTAAAGAATTCAGATGCGCCTGGCACAATGAATGCTAATACTATCCCAAGAAAGAATAGGGGTTTGGAGTCTTCGCACAATTTGAGGAATCTCATTTTTATTTTTCTAGGATTGCAAAGAAGCCAGTTGGATCGTACAAGGTTTGGACTTTCTTTACGAAATTGATGAAATGCTTTTCCTTTTTGTGCATTCCTTCTTTGAACTCTTCTTGGCTATGAGACCACACTACAACTTTCTTCTCGCCTCCGCTAGGACGCTTGATTATTTGATTGCTTATCTGTTCCCTGATTTCTTGGAGATTCTCAGCAATAATCAGAAGTTCGATATCATCTGTTTTGGTTTGGAGGTATCCTATCGACTCACTCTGCCTTATCAGAACCTCGTTTGCTAAGAAGAATTTTGTGAGATAGTATGCATCTTCACCATTGTTGAAGAGTCCGGCACCTAATTGGTTTAGCATGAGAAGATGTATCATATCTTGGTTCTTTAGCATAACCACGTTTTTGGATGCGGAGTTATTCATAAGAACTGAAGAATGTATGAGCTCTTTTTTCAAGTTGTAGATTGTTTTGGGTTTTCCTGGTCCCCTTGCTTTGTCTTTTTGCTTGTCAACAATTCCGTGTGCGTCTAGTATGGAAAGTTGCTGGAGTACATTAGTTATACTGGTGTTCGTTTTTATTGCCAGATCTTTTGGAGACTGAGGTTTCTTGGACAATGCCACAAGAAGGTTCCATTTTGCTCCGCTAAGAAGAGGCACATACTCCATTTTATTCAAAGCTAATTGGTAGGTGTATAAATATTTTATCTTTCTATCATTACTAATTAAGTTAAGTTATTTATTCACTTATTTATATGTTAGTTTGGAATGCCTTAAACTTAAGAATTCATAGGAATTACATGATTTTTCCCCATTATCTAAAAAGCAAAACATTTAAATAGGGTGGCAGAACTAAAGAGTATTGTTTGAGAGGGCAATATATATCAAACACAAAAACGAATGTAAAATAGCGCAATAAATTATTAGTCATAACTAAAAAGTTAGGTGGGGTGAAGTTGAAAGTTCTCATGTTTGGATGGGAGTTCCCGCCAGTGTACTCAGGCGGATTAGGTACAGCATGCTATGGTCTAACCAAGGGCCTTAGTAAGAATTCTTGTAAGGTCACGTTTGTTATGCCCACAGGTCCTATTGTTCATCATGATCACGTAGATGTAATTGTTGCTGACAAGGTCAGCTTAGAAAATGTAAAATTCACAAAGGTTCCTTCTCTCTTGTTGCCCTACCTAACTTCAGGAGGCTATGACCAGCGCTATAGGAAGCTTCTGCAAAAGCAGAATGCTTCCGAAGGTCATGGCTCTTTATATGGGAAAGATATGATGGCAGAGGTTTGGCGGTTCAGCGAAATTGCCAGGCTCATTGCTGCTACAGAAGATCATGATGTTATTCATGCTCATGATTGGATGACTTATGAGGCAGGTATTAAGGCAAAAAAGGAGAGTGGAAAACCCTTGGTTTGTCACATCCACGCAACAGAATTTGACCGCTCAGGTTTTGGTGGAGTCAATCAATATGTTTATGACATTGAAAGAAAAGGTCTTCATGCGGCAGACAAGGTCATTGCTGTAAGCAATTACACAAAAGGAATTGTTGCCAAACATTATGGTGTGCCTGAACACAAGATTGAAGTTGTTCACAACGCTGTTGAATTCACAGACTTCCCAGATCTTAAAGACAAGCAAGAGGATGAGAAAATGGTGCTATTCTTGGGAAGAATAACACTTCAAAAAGGGCCTGATTATTTTATTGAAGCTGCCAAAAAGGTGCTAGAGCATGATCCAAAAGTCAAGTTCGTTGTGGCAGGATCAGGAGACATGATGGGCCGAATGATTGAAAGATCAGCAGAACTAGGTATTGCAAATAAGGTATTATTTTCAGGATTCCTCAAAGGAGATGATATCGACAGGGCTTACAAGATGGCGGATCTTTATGTACTTCCTAGTGTGAGTGAACCATTTGGTATAACGCCACTTGAAGCCATGAGAAATGGAACCCCTTGTCTGATTTCAAAAACCAGCGGAGTGAGTGAGGTAGTTACGCATTGCCTCAAGGTTGATTTCTGGGATGTAGATGAGATGGCTAACAAGATTCTTGGAGTGCTTCATTATGGATTATTGCACAAATCACTGCAAGAAAATGGGTCCAGTGAAGTCAAGAAATTCAATTGGGAGATTCCTGCCAGAAAATGCATGGATGTTTACAGACAAGTCATGTCTGAGAGCAAAATCGCTGGCTAATAGATTTAATAACTGGTATTTAGGGGGTCTGAAACTGCTGAATTCTTAAGATTCGGCAAGAATAGTAAGATATTTAAAGTATATCTAATTAAACAGGGGTGTGGGGTGACAAATGGTTAGTCTGTGTTTTTATTTTCAAGTACATCAACCTTTTAGACTTAGAAAGTACTCTGTCTTCGAGATTGGTAAGAATTCTGATTATTTTGACCATTCCAAGAATCGAGAAGTAATGCAAAAGGTAGCAAAGAAATGTTATCTCCCTGCCAATAAGCTTATGATGGATCTGATTAAACAACATAAAGGTAACTTTAAAATTTCATATTCAATAAGTGGAGTTGCACTAGATCAATTCAAGAAATACGCTCCAGAAGTGCTATTGTCATTCAAAGAACTTGCAGACACTGGTTGTGTGGAATTCTTGGCAGAAACATATTATCATAGTCTTTCATATCTATTTTCAAAAGATGAGTTCAAGCAACAAGTAATGCAGCACACGAAAAAGATCAAAGCACTCTTTGGTCAAACACCAAGAGTATTTCGGAATACTGAGCTTATTTTCAACAACGAGCTAGCCAAGTTTGTTGAAGACTTAGGATATGAGGGCATACTTGCTGAAGGTGCAGATCATATTTTAGGATGGCGATCTCCAAATTTTGTGTACAGGCCGGTATCATGTTCAAAGATCAAATTGCTACTCAAGAATTATAAGCTATCAGATGATGTTGCTTTTCGATTCAGTAATAAGGGTTGGAATGAACATCCTTTGACTGCAGAAAAGTTCAATAAATGGTTGTCTGCCGCTAATGGCAATGGAGTGAGTGTAAATCTGTTCATGGATTACGAGACATTTGGTGAACATCAGTGGGAAGATACAGGCATTTTTCAATTCCTAAGAGCCCTCCCAAATGAGTTCCTCAAACATCCTGACAATAACTTTAAGACGGTTAGCGAAGTAATTGACAATAACGAGCCGGTGTCCGACCTTGACATTCATAACTTTGTTTCTTGGGCAGATATCGAACGGGATTTAAGTGCCTGGCTAGGAAATAAATTGCAGAATTCAGCAAGCTCTGAACTCTACGCATTTGAACAAGTCATAAAAAATGGAAATGATCCGCAACTCTTAGAAGACTGGCGTAAATTAACAACCAGCGATCATTTCTATTACATGTGCATTAAGTGGTTCAATGATGGAGATGTTCACAAGTACTTCAATCCTTATGACACGCCTTATGATGGTTTTATCACATTCATGAACGTGTTGAATGATTTTGTTTATAGGGTCAATCAAACCAGTGTCAATCAAGCCGATGTGCTTGCGCAGACTTGTACAAACCAAGGTCAAGTCATGACACATATTGAGAATCCAAGTTCGCTAATAAAGCCAATATGAGGTGGGTGTGATGGCGTCAAAAAAGGCAAAAAAAACCAAAAAACGAAATGTTGCCAAGAAGACGATTAAGAAAACAAAGAAGACAGTCAAGAATAAAAGCAAGGTTAAGAAAGGCAATAAGATTAGTACAATTAAGAAAAAAGTGAAGATTAAGAAACCAGCTGCACTGAAGAAAAAAGTTGTAGCAAATAAGACGATATCCAAGCCAAAGAAGAAGGCTACTTCAACTAATGCAAATAAGGTTATCCCTAAGAAAATGGAGGCCGAATTAGAGCGTGTCGTATTGGTTGATGAGCACAAATTTTTCCATCTTAAGAATGGAAGAAAGCTCAGAAGCATTCTGGATCTGGCTAAGAATCTGGAAAGAATGTCTGACGATGTGTTTTCGCATCATGTGACGCCATACAAAAATGACTTTAGTGCATGGATTTATCATGAATTCACTGAAGTTGAACTTGCACGAAGAATGGCTAATGAGAAGGACAAAAAAAGAACAATAGAACTGATTAAAGAGTATTATACATAAATATATACTAGATAAATATACTAGATAAATCATTATTAAATTGCAAAAAAGAGGTGAGGATGGAACTAGAACAAGCATTCTATTGTAGGGATGGAAAGGTTGTAAAAAACCTTGAAGATCTTTCACAAAGCCTAAAAGAAATGAACGATGATGAGTTTTCACACCATGTAAATCAGTATAAAAATGATTTTGCAGTATGGATTAGTAATGTCTTAAAAGATGAAGAATTGACATCAAAAGTTAAGCCTTGTTTAACCAAACAAGATGTTTTATTGGTAATAGATGAAAAACTCATGAGAGTTCAAGTAAGTGAAAAGGTTCAGGAATTGAAAGGAAAAGAGAATTCTAATCCCAAAGTAATACAAGATTCTTCTGGTGCCGGTTCAGATGTCATTGCAACACCAGAAGTAACTGCAACAACAGAGCCAAATCCTATGCCTGAGACTCAGCAGTCTACGGATGATGAACAACTTTCTGAAGCTTCGAAGCTAGAGTCTGAAAGCAAGAATGAAATAACAGAACCACCAGATATTGTTGACGTTAAACAAAGCGAGAGCAAGATTAGTGAAGAGGAAAAAAATCTCTTAGAACAGGAAAAGATTTCTGGTTCTGGAGGTTCTCACGGATTTCATGAGCTTAAAAAAGAGGATAAAACGATTATTGCAAATGATGTAAGCAAAGATATTAATCAGGCAATCCAGGCACATGACGAACCTGTTGAGGATAAAAATGTGGATAGTAAGCCTGCAGATAGTAAATCCTCAAGTAGTATTCATGTTGATAATAAACCCATTGAGAAAAAGGAGAGCCATAGCACTAATGATAAATCAAGTGACAATACCTTGGCCAAGAAGAATGATCCTAGGTATTTTAGCCTCAAGGAATTCATGATGGGTTTGTTGATGGCTTTTGTTATTGGATTTGTGGTGTGTGGTGTGGTTATGAAATTACTTGGTTGGTAATATGAGAATAAAAGCAGAAGCAGAATATCTTTTTGAAGCATCATGGGAAGTATGCAACAAGGTAGGTGGCATAAATACTGTACTGATAAGCAAGACGCCTCTTATGAAAGAATACTACGGCAAATACTTCTTGATAGGGCCATATTATCGTGATAAGTTCGAGAGAGAGGTTGTTGAAGCGCCTGTATGGGAC
>JAHJEM010000142.1 GCA_018825425.1 Nanobdellota archaeon
CGCAAGGACCCCCTCAGCAAGCGCCAACAATTCCGGTGGTACCTTCTCTGCCTCCTCTACCCTTGCCTCCACAGCAGAACATACCTCAACCATAATGCTCTAACCCCGCCTGTGCTGCCGTAAATCCTTCTTTTCTAGCACAGCAAAGTATATAAACGCCCATCCTGTCCCGTAATTTAGAGGGATTCGGATGAACATACCATTACAAGACATAATTTCAAAGATAAAAGAGAATTCAGGCCTAACTGAAGAGGAAATCAACAACAAGATCAAGGAAAAACTAGAATCCTTGTCAGGGCTCATAAGTAAAGAAGGTGCAGCCCACATAATTGCAAACGAGTTGGGTGTCAAGCTGGTCCAGACTGAAGGCACAGTTCCAATCAAGAATCTTCTAGCAGGTATGCGCAATGTAGAGGTTGCAGGACAAGTCACCCAGAAATGGGAAGTGCGACAGTTCAGCAAAGGAGAAAGGAAAGGGAGTGTAGCATCATTGGTTATTGCTGATAGCACAGGATCCATAAGACTTGTATTCTGGAATGATCAAACAGACAACTTTGTGAAAATCAATGAAGGAGACATATTGAAGATCGAGTCAGGTTTTGTCAAAGAGAATCAAGGAAGAAAAGAGATACATCTAAACAGCGCAACCAAACTTGAGATAAACCCTGCCAATGTAAAAATTGAGATAAATACATCTCCTGAACGGAAAAAATTGGCAGATCTTAAAGAAAATGATGAAAACGTTGAGGTGCTTGGTACTGTGGTTCAGGTTTTTGATCCAAGATTCTTTGAAGTATGTGAAAAATGCGGAAAAAGATTATCAAAGAAGGAGAATGATTTTGTCTGTGATGTCCATGGTGTATTAAAACCAGATTATGCATATGTCATGAATCTATTTCTCGACGATGGAACATCAAATATTCGAACAGTTCTGTGGCGACAGCAAGCCCAAAAACTTCTTGAAAAGACAGATGAGGAAATTAAAGTAATAAGAGAGTCTCCTGCAGAATTCGAGAAGATACGATCAGAATTACTTGGACAATTCATCAAGATTGTCGGACGAGTCAAAAAGAATGAAGGATTTGATAGCCTTGAACTTGTAGCAAACTTAGTCTATCCAAATCCGGATCCAAAAAAGGAATTGGATGCATTGAAGTCTGCTCCGCAGGAAGAGACAGACTCACAGGAACTAATGGATGCGGTTGGAGAAAAAAGCGACGGCAAAAAGAAAACTAAGACCCTCAAACCGGCCGTGCCTGACAAACCTCCAAAAAAGCCAAAAGAAAAATCCTCTGATAAAAAGGATGATTTTGAAGAAGTAATTTCTATTGATGATCTAGAAGATGTAGAAGAATGAGGGGAATTGCCCATCTAGCATTTGGATTATTGATTGCATCTATAGCAGACCTGCTTCTGACCTTTCCTTCATTTCTACACACAATGCTCTTTTACTTTGCATGTGCTTTCGCAAGCCTGCTTCCTGATCTGGATTACAATGCAAAATTGTTTCTGGTCCATAGAGGTTCACTCCATTCCATCTGGTTTGTAGTAATTGTACTGTTAGTCTCATTTATTGTATATCCTTTCCTTCTCTTGCCTTTGCTCTTAGGAATTTCATCCCATCTGGCTCTTGATTCCACAACGAGAAGCGGCATAAAATTATTTCATCCTTTTGGCAAGAAAAGTCGTGGCAAATTAAAGACAGGAAGCTTTAAAGAGAAAATATTTTTGGGAATTGTTGCAATTATTGACGTGATTCTTGCGCTTTATAATTTCTGAACGCGCATATTCTTGAATTCTTTATCTAGCATACTTTCAGCCTTCTTATTAAGTTCGCCTTTTGTAAGAACTAGAACTGGCAGTTTTTGACTCTCTCCTTGAACATATGCTGCACTTAAATCTGCATGATTTATCTTTTTCTTTGACTTGGCCTTGCAATAATATCTCAAATGACCTACTGGAGATGGAATTCGCACGATGAAGTCGATTTCTGTACTTTTTTTGATGATATTGGTCTCGACAACATCAATTCCGTTCTTTCTGAAATAATATTTGATCTCATCCAGAAAAGCAGACGTTTGTGCTGGTTTTTTTGAGGGTTTTGTTTGCTTTTCTTCATTTTTTTCTGGCTCTTCCTTTTCAACAAGTTTTGTTTGCGCGGGACTCTGGTCGATGATAGTTGCCTTAATCACTTCCTCTTTTGGAGTCTCTTTGACTTCTGGTTTCTCTTCTTGGATAGAGGTATCCATATCTTTTTTTCCTAATTTTTCCCTTATTTCAGAACTTGCAACATCATTTGGAAGAAGATACCACTTCCAGAATAATTCTTTTTCAGCACCAAGTGAGACTTCGACTGGTTTTGCAAAATCTTTAATATTTCTTAAGCTAACTCGTAGAAGTGGTGTAAGTTCGCGGTCCCTAAGTATTCTTCTGCTTTTCAGTGACTCATAAGCATGTTTATCTTTCTCATTCAGGTGTTGAAAGTGATCTTGAAGCTTGAATTCATGACCTGGAAAATAGTAGAGTGGACTGCCCCCTACTTTCATATGTGATACTTTTATCTTCCTTGCCGAAGCTAGCTCAGACAGAACAGCTCCAATTATCATTGTGTCAGAACCGAGCACCTTCTTGATATTATTTGGAAGACAAGGACCTCTAGTTCGTACAAATTCAAGTACAGATTCAGTATTCATAACCATTAAACCTAAAGAAAGTAAATTGATATTTAAGGTTAATGGTGCTTTAATGACTATGGTCTCATCCATCTGATCTCATAATAAGTGACATCAGTTTCCTCATCAACAATTCCCATCATCAGCCGTTTCTTTGTGCTATGAGCAACACGGTTCTTTGCGGCAAACTCTTGCCAAGTCAGAGTAGACCCTTCGGCAACAGGGAAAACAACCCATCTAGCATGATCTTCTCCAGGTTTGACACCTCTATCATATACTCTGAAGTCTGCTCCAAATTTGAGTGCTGTCTTAATAATATACCCTCTATTTCTGATATCCTTGTAAACGCAATACTTGGTCCAAAAATTTGGTTCCACCTTATTGGCTTTTCTCATATAACTTGTACTGGTTAGGTCTTTGCCTCTCCCATCAACTATGATGAGTCTGCCTTTCTCCATAAGATAGTATCCCTCAATAAGACTCATCTGGACCCTGCCGTCGCTAAGCACAGTTCCATATCTTGATTGCGCATAGAGGTCTCTTGCCTCATCACATGCTTCAGTGAGTATTCTCTCCTGTAAAAAATGGGCTTTGATCTTGATTCTGCTAACTTCTTTAACAGGATCTTCTTTTTTAGCAACCTTCTTCTTAACTTTCTTCTTGACACTTTTCTTGTCTTTCTTGGTCATGCCCTCTGGATTTAATTTACCATTTAAATACTTAATGCTTCAAAAGTAGCGTCGAGACATATATAAATGAGCTAAAAAGCGAAATATCTCATTAACGGTAATTTGTCCCATTAATGATTTGTTCGTTCTTCTCTTAACTCTGCTCTTAAAAGACGGAGCATTACAGATTCACAATAAGGGGGACAAATTTCCGGAACACTCAAATCGAACATACATTTTCCACTTAAAAAAGGAAATTTGGCTCGATTTGAGCGTAAATTTAAAAAGCGGCAAGCCATTCTAGAGTGTATGCAGCTCACAATTTTAGGAACTTCAAGTATGGTTCCAACAAAGGAAAGGAATGTAAGTGGAATTTTCCTAGACTATAATGGAGACTGCATGCTAATCGATTGCGGTGAAGGTACTCAGAGACAGATGAACATTGCAGGTATCAATAGGAACAAGGTCAAGAAAGTGCTGATCACGCATTGGCATGGAGATCATGTATCTGGCTTGATTGGTTTGATTCAGACCCTAGGAAATAGTGAGATAGAAGAGCCTACTTTGCACGTATTTGGTCCAAAGGGGACTAAGGAACGAATGTTTCATCTGATGAATACAGTCTCTTTTGAGAGCAAAGTTAATGTCAAGGTCAAAGACCTGGATCCAAGAGGAAAGTTGCTTAAATTCTTTGAAAACACAGACTATGCGCTAGAATGCATTGATATGAGACATAGTACGCCTTGTCTAGGATACAGTTTCGTGGAAAAGGATAAATTGCGGATTCAGATGCCAAAAGCCAAGAAGTTGGGACTAAAAGAAGGCCCGCTCATCGGTAAACTCCAAAGGGGAGAGACAGTCAAGGTTAAAGGCAAGGAAATAACTCCTGAAATGGTAGCAACCCAACAGAAAGGCAAGAAAGTCACATTCATCATGGATACACAGCAGACAAATAACACTCTTGTTCTTGCCGAAAGCGCAGACCTATTGGTCATTGAAACCACGTACCTAGCAGAAAAAGAAGAGAATGCTCTCAAATTCAAGCACATGACCACAAACCAAGTAGGAATGATTGCACACACTGCAGGAGTCAAGAAAATGATAATGACTCACTTCTCACAACGCTACAAAGAAACTGGAGAGTTTGAAAAAGAAGCAAGACTCCACTTTCCAGAAAGCTATGCAGCGTATGATTTCATGAAAATCAAGGTGTAATTATTGTTGGTTTACACTTGAGCCTTTGTTCTTTTCTTTCTGCCTTATATTGCTGGATAGAATTACTTCCTGTGGGATATTGTCCTGTTACACATGCCCTGCACACTCCAGACGTAGAGATGCCAATAGCATTGTCCGTATTTTCCTCTGAGAGAAAATAAACTCCTTTTGCACCTGTTCTTCTGGTAATCTCTGCAATATCGCCATTGCATTGGGCTGCAATGAGTTCATCATAATCAGGAGTATCAATACCATACACGCAAGGATGTCTGATTGGAGGGAAAGTAAGACCAAGATAGACCTCCTTTGCACCAAGATCATACAGTTTCTTAATCACAATTTTCGAAGTCAGTCCTCTGACTTCAGTGTCATCCATCAATAGCACAACATTTCCCTCAATCCTTGATTTGATAAAGCACATCTTGTTCAAAATCGCATTTATTCTATCTTCTTCATTTGTCTGTAGAAAACTCCTGACATTACCTCGAGAAAATATGCCTCCATAAGGTTTATTCCAATACCACGCAACTCCTTGGGCTGCAGGAATTGATGCGTTTGGGATTGCCATAACAACCTCAATCATGTCCTTAAGATGCTCATACTGCTTTCCAAAATTTATTCCTAGCTGGGTTCTTGCATCATAAATCTTGCTTCCCCACATGTCAGAATCAGGAAACCCAAAATATACCTTCTCAAACCTGCAAGCTGCCTGCTGCCGTTGCTCAATTACCTTACTGTATACGGCACCATCAAAACTGATGAATACTGCTTCACCACGTTCAAGTTCCCTTATATCCTGAAATCCTCCAAGAAAATTGAAAGCAGTGCTCTCTGAAGCGAACATATGTACTTTTCCTCCCTCTTCCTGTTTCACAGCATAACTCAAAGGGCGTATCCCGTGAGGATCCTTAAACGCGAACATGCCATAAGGTGCCAACATCCCAACAACAGCGTAAGCGCCTTCAACCTCCTGGAAGAGACCCTCAATTGCCGGAAAAACGCGGGTTTCCACCAGGTCATCAATGCTATTAGCCCTGTAATATTTTCTATCATTGAGCTGTTCGCTTAGGCTATGCAATATGTGCTCGACATCACATTCTGTAAAATACACATGCTTCTGGCTGAATTTTTCTGTCAATTGCCTTACATTAACAACCTCTCCATTATGAGCAATTGCAATAGGGGGAGTCGTGCTTAGCAAAGGCTGACTATCTGTAAGCAGATTAGATCCTGAAGTTGCATATCTGTTGTGTCCGATGATCGCTTGCCATTCAATCCCTGACAAGTCCATGCTACCAAACACCTCTTGACTTCTTCCGACACCCCTCAAAGGCAAGCGAAGCCTGTTTTCAGGAATGTTATATCCGCACATTCCAGAACTATTTGGTCCTCTATGTTCAAGAGAAAATAGCGCGTCACGTACATCTTGAACAACAGGTCTGTGCCCTGCCAATATCGCCACAATAGCACACATAAAAAAAAATAATGGACAATCCATATTTAATCTTTTGTCTCTTAGAATCCTTAGTAATCAAACCCTTATTAGAAAACCTATATCTTCAACTTGCAAAGTAATATGTTATCACACTAAATCATTGATCCTTTCTAAGTTCTCTCTTTTGAGGCAAGCTTGATATCTTCTGCTTTAATGGTCTTTCTACCTGCATGTATAGAGAACTTCATTGCTTTTTGGCTGAGTTCAAAAGCAATATCTTCTAAGACATCTCTGAGTTCGACTTTGCTATCTTCACTCACTCGGTCTGCACCGGCACTTTTCATGAGCCTTTCCATTCCCGCTAAAGGGAGAATATGCTTTTTTACCATAATTGTATAGAAGAAGTTCTTTTTTATAAATCTTTTTAAATAAAACGCTTATACAGTTAAAACATGAATAGAAAGGCTAAGGGTATTGCCGGAGAACGCGAACTCATCCATACATTCTGGGATGCGGGTTGGGCAGCATTTAGATGCGCAGCATCAGGAAGCATCAAATATCCTGTTCCAGATATCATAGCAGGTAATAATATCAGGAAATTAGCAGTAGAAGTCAAGACCATTGCAGGTGTACACAAGTATTTTCCAAAAAAGGAAATCTCTGAGCTCTTGGATTTTGCTAATATATTTGGGAGCGAAGCATGGCTTGCCATAAAATTCAAAGGAAAGGGTTGGTTTTTCATTAATCCTGAGGATCTGGAAGAAACACCAACTCAACATTCTGCAAGTCTTACATTATGTGAGCGTAGAGGCTTAAAATTTGAAGAATTAACAAAAAATTAGAAAATAAAAAAAAGAAGGTTCACTTCTTCTTTTTGGCTTTTTTCTTAGGACTAAGTTTTGCTTCAATCTTCTTTTCTTCTGCCTCAATCCTTTTCTCTTCCTTTAAGATCTGAATCTCTTCAGCTGCAATTTTTAGAGTAATTCTCTGGATATTCTCATCAACACGAGCCATCCTTCTCTCAAGGAGTACAAGAATCCTCAGACTATAGACTATAGCTGCAAGAGTTGCAATAATTACCGCAAGTATTACCCTGATTCCACCTTCTGACATTACAGACATTACCATGATTAAGCCACCTCTTTTATACTAATAAACAAGCTCGAGTATTTATATAGTTTTTGGTTTAGACTTTAGGGAACAGTTAAATTTATATACTAGGAAACTTAGCCCATATTATCATAATATGGTTTAATTATGCAGGTGGTTAACTATGCTGAAGATGAAAAGAATAACGGAAACATTTGACATGAGAGTATTTACAGATTCGGGAGACTATTTCGGTGATATTGAAGAATCAATTCTAACACAATCAAAGGTATTTGGGTGGCGTGTCAAAGCCACTAAAAACTCCTTTTTAAGCAAAGTATTAGGTAGTGCAAAAGGCGTTATCGTACCTCATCAGCTCGTGAAAGCCATTGGAGACATAATGATCATAAATAAGTCTGCAGTGCCAAACTACAATCCTGACGACGAGGAATGAAAACACTTTAAAAGCAGTCTCTATTCTAATTGACCTGTGAAATCACCAAAAAGTTATATGTATATTCTATTCGTGATTTTCTTAGCGACAGCCTTTTTTCGAGTGGCGCTTGCATATCAAACTCCAACCTTGGATCATGATGCCTACTTTGTATTAAGGCAAGCAGAGCACATCACCCAGACTGGTATCCCTCTTTACAATGATTCTCTGAGTTATCAGGGTAGACAGTTCCTGTTTGCACCTTTTTTTTATTATTTAGTTGCGCTTTTAACAGTCTTTTTCACACCAATAATTATAGGTAAGGTACTCCTCAATATTTTGGCGGCGTCAATAGTCTTTATTGTATATTTAATTGCACACAATCTAACGCGTAATAAGAGTCTGGCACTCATATGTGCCTTTTTTAGTGGGTTTGTACCTGCATATTTTGCATTAACATTGAACAATCTATCTATCTATACTTTTGTAGTCCCTTTATTTCTTCTGATATTATACTTCTTGCTTAACGTAAAAAAACCAAGATATATCACTTATCTGCTTATTTCACTTTTGGTGATGGTTTTTACACACCCAATCATTTATGTCTTTGTTTTGGCTCTGGGAATACATATTCTACTTCAAAGGACTCAATCGTTTTCGATTAAGAAAGCGGATCTGGAGCTCCTCTTATTTGTTACGTTTTTGGTAGTATGGCTAAATTTCATATTGTACAAGAAAGCATTTCTTTTTCATGGTCTAAGCATCATATGGCAAAATATACCTGCTGGACTTATGGCGAATTACTTCACAGAACTGACATTTTTGCAGGCAATTTATCTAATCGGATTCATTCCATTACTTCTGGGAGTTTTCTCAGCATATCATGTATTGTTCAAACAAAAGAAAAAATCAACCACGCTTGTGCTGAGTGTTGCCTTGGCTTTTTTTATGTTGCTTTTATTTAAAATGATGACTCTGGAAATAGGTTTTATCTTTCTTTCGATTATGTTGGTAATTCTATCAGCAAGAGGATTCCAGCACATAAATGAATATTTCCAGCAGACAAAATTCAAATGGTTCACAACACCTCTATTTATTCTTATAATCCTCCTTTTTATATTCACGTCTGTGTTTCAGGCATTCATATCAAGTGAAGATGTTACGCAGAATTCTCCTACACAAGGAGATATTGATGCACTTTTGTACCTACGTGATTCGTCTTCAACACACGCAAC
>JAHJEM010000143.1 GCA_018825425.1 Nanobdellota archaeon
ATTTGTTTTGGTGGTGACTTTTGCCCCTTTTAAAGCTTCTTTGACTGTTGTAAAATTCTCAGTAATGGTAGAATCCTTCTCAAATCTTCTGATAGCACTGATTATCCCATCCACAGAACTATTTATACCATAATTATCACGAATATACTTAGCTAGAGCCCTTACATTCACGATTCCACGGGCAAGGTCCTTTCTTATACTGATATCATTTATAAGTATATCCCAGACAGCCTTAGTAATATTTGTCATAATCATGCGAGTTTTTTTTAGATTTATAAAATTTGTGTCAAAGAGAGACGAAATCAGACAGCTATCCTTGTTCAAACTCAAATATGACAACTCCTGAACAATTCACATTAGAAATACTAACAGGTATTCCAACTTTAAAATAGATATTCTTCTGACCATTAAATGCATTGGTTCGAGGTTGGAGATTAAAGTCAGAAAGCGTAACAGGGTTTGTTGTCATCTTAGTCATGACTTCATAAGACAGGTCAGGCGTCAAAGAATACCGTTCATAGTCTATTGAAATATTTACAGTTGAACAGTTCAATGAATTTCCATCCCCCTCCTCATAGCCATATCCAAAAAGAGAGATGTCCAATTCTTTATTGCCTGTGTTTTCAATGATGGTCACATTGTCGTCTGTTGAATTCTCTCCGCCTCCAAGGGTACCATATCTAATTGCCAGAGGTGTAATATCATACGCCCATAAATTTCCAACAGTCGTGGAAGTATAGTTGCTGTTCATTGTAGTATTTCTATCAGTAACAGTTCCATTGCAATACCATTCACCAGGCCACGCATAATACCAAAGACGAAATCCACAAGTATAGTTCCTGTAATTATTGCCAGACTCATACAACTCACAACTTGTGTTTGTATAGTGGACAGAAAAATTATCAGCATCAGAATACTCTTTTGAACTGTGATATAACTTTGCTTCAAAATCATCAATATTAGTTTCACCATCCAGATCATATGTTGAAACATTGCAAACAACCCACGTTCTTCCTCCAGGAGACAGAGTGACGTCTGGAAGCACACTTACATTTTCTATCTCTGGTTCCCTGTTCGCGTTTACAAACACAGAATAGTTGCCTGTGGTGTTCTGATAATTTCCTAAGTCAGTGCAATTTATTGCCCATGTAAAATTTACATTGGCAAAAGAAACATTGAACGCATGTGTAATTCTAAGTGCAGGATTAGTATGTGTGTCATTAACTGTATCGTTAATAATCAAGGAACAATTCTTAACAGAAGTATTGTCATTTACCTCATATAAGAACCATACCCACGAATCAAGCTGCCATTCAGAATTATTGGCAGGGCCTGTTGTGTTTATGGCAGGTTCCTCAACATCATAAGATACATTTGCCCACGCTTCATAAATTCTAACACCTGCAGCGTCAGGATTATTTTGAACATCTCCCAACACCCTGATCTTTAGAGTTGATTTAAGGGTAGACCAACTCCAATTATTATCATTATAATCAATTATGTCGTAGTATGTGAGGTTCTGTCTTCCCAGTGCATCTGAAGAAAGCAATCTGAGATCATAGAACGTGGTTCCATTGTCGTCACTATATTGCAGCCCCCATGTATCATCGCTAAACCCACTTACATAAATGTCAAACCATACGTCTATCTGAAAAATATTCTCTTTGTCAATATGTACACCAATATCAAAGTTGAAATAAGAAAGATTACCTTTGCTTGCATTGAATAACGCAAATGTTCCAAAATCGGAATCATAAGCATAGGTTCTGTTACTTGCATTGTTTGAACCATTGAAACCCAAAGGACTTGATGTATCAATTGCTGCATAACCAAAGCGTAGCATAATAAAAAATAGAAATGCATACAAAATCAGAACAGAGATTCTCTTGTACTCAATTTTCATTTCAAAATTAGTCCCCCAACATCTACTATCACATGCTAGCTAACTGCAATATTTACTTATGCCAATCATGAAGTTTTTTCCTGGAATGTTTTTTTTCTCTAACTATTCTCTCCGAATGTCGTTTCTGTTTCTTTCTCTTTCTTTTGATGAGTATGAGCAACACCAATATTGCTATCATCAATACAAGCAACGGGATGAAAGATCGATAAGTGATTCTCTGCTTTCTTCGGACTTCTTCAATGTACGCGTCTGTTGGATTAGCATGCATAACTGATGACTTCTCTTGAGTCAATTTGTTGTTGTATAATACACGGCCAGTTATCTCGTATTTTCCGGGTTCACCGGGTTCAAAAAATGTCTCTATGAAAATTGTCTGACCTGGATCCGCATCCAAAGTATCTGTATCTATGACTTTGACCACTGCATTATCCTTTTTTATCGTACCTTTGAATTTTGCAGTAACAAGTCGTTCACCTGTGTTCTTGAATACAGCACGGATTGAAGTTATCTCGCTTGTGTTTACAACATACAAATGCTCAAGCCTGAGGAACTGCCCTCTATCAGAGACACCTCCTTTTTCAAGCACACTGAACTCCAATTCCACAGGTTCTTTTTCGCAAAGAGGAATGGAGATATCTACCCAATATTGTCCGATGGGTAAAGTAAAATCAGGAATTATTGTGAAGAATCTTGAAGTTACTGTTGGTTGGACAAATTCAGGTATCTGAACAAAACGAGTATATAGCAAGTTTTTTTTATCTCGGTCCCAAATATCGATGCGCACATCAGGTCGGATATTTATATTTCCACTGTTGGTCATGATTACCTTGAACTCAATAGGTTTGCCTTCCTCTGTATCAGGAATAGAAAAACCTCCAGGAGTGCATGATGTAAACTCTTCGCCTATGATTTCTACCGTATCTTGGATAGCAAAGGATGCCATGACACTGCTCCCAATTCGTCCGTCTGTTGGTGTTGAAATGGGCCCTGTTTTCACTCTGACAAAGCCATTGTATATCCCATTAGGCACTTCGGCAGGAGGTGTAAGCACCACTGTAACAATTTGATTATGATCCCTTGTAACCCACATATCTTGTCCTTCTTGTTTGAGAGACATCCAGTTGGCAGTAGCTCCTCTGAATTCGATTGTTACTGATAGATTATTCTCTGAGTCTGTAGACACAAAGAATGTATTCTCAGCATAGCCACTCTTAAGCACATTCATAAAAGGAAGCTCGGCTTTACTTACTCCAATGCCTGCAGGGCTTACAACTTGAGAATTCAATAGAATAAGCCCTAATAATAGCAATATCGCACCCGTCCCTTTATTCATGTTTACACATGCTATTTGTCATATTTAAAAAGTTTGTGATGGGAAAAAATAATTCAGAGCATATAATTAAATATTTAATTAAATACAGA
>JAHJEM010000012.1 GCA_018825425.1 Nanobdellota archaeon
GCATATGGATGAAGAACGAAAAGCTGTTGCAGTTGCTGTTGGAATTCAACCAAGAGGCATTCGAGGTTGGCTAAATCAAGTGTATGATGTGCCAATGGCGACATTGCATGAGATGGTACAAAATACTCCTGCTTATCAAAATACGCCTGAAATACCAAATAGATCACCTGCGCCAAAAACATTGTTCAACAGGTATTTGCTAGAGGAGGTTCCACTTAGGGCTGTTCCAACAGTGGAAATCGCAAGAATTTTTCGTATACCTACTCCACTGTATGAACACATGATTGACGAATCTTGTAAGCTTACAGGTATTGATTTCTGGAAAACAGGTAGAACATTGAAAGATATGGGTTTGGACCACTCTGAAGTAAGGGGCTGGAAGAATAGATATTCTGATTAATATGATTGAACTGGACTAGTCTTCCACGTGAGCAGTATCATAGAACTGCACAACAGGTTAATACTTAGTTCTTACTATTGTACTGATTGAACAACTCAGCAAACAATCCAGGAACTTTCTGCATGTCTGATGGTGTGAGGACATAGGCTATCCTGAATTGGGTATCTCCAGGATTCTTTTCACCTTCAACAGAACTATAGAACCCGCTCATGGGTGCCACAAGAAGTGTGGTTGCCTCTTCATCTACCATGACTTTTCCTTTCTGAGCACAATAGAGGACAAAGTCTACTGATTTGAAATTCTGTTTCACCAAATTCCTAACATCAATAACAGAATAGATACTTGCATCAGGACTGGACACGATCACACCAGGAAGCTTCTTTTTCATCGTCTCTGTGAATACTGTCAGCATACGCTTGTAATAGGATCTTTGTTTGTCATACCAATCTTTTAGATCGGTATGATTCTCATGGGCGAGAGCACCAAATATGTACTGCCCGATAACATTACTGCACAAAGCAGCAGTGTTCTCAGCAACTGCTTTCTCATGAAACTTCTCATTATCTGTGACAAGTGCACCAATCCTAAGACCACAGGCATTCCATACTTTGGATGAGGTCTCGATACTGATCCTTCTGCCCTGGATTCCTAGGATTTCCTTATCTGTCAATCCCCACACACTGACTGTCTCATGATCAATATAGTGCAGTTCTCTGTAAGCCTCATCACTTATCATCCACATATCATATTTTACACAGAGTTTTGCAAGCTCAACCATGGTCTTATGATCATAGAAATGTCCTGTTGGATTGTCATAAGGGATTACAAGCATTGCACCTGGATTATGCTTCTGGATGATTGCTTCGATCTCACTGATATCGGGGATGCGAAACTTGCCATGCTCCTCCAGATGTCTTCTTATTGATACGGTTGCCCTTCCAGTCCTCTTGGCAAGCGCATTGTAATTGGCATAAGCTGCGTCGATTAGCATAAATGGTTTCTCTTTTGTTCCTGCAGGGCCCGCGGTACCAACAATAACAAGCTCCATTGCCTGGCTCCCACCATCAGTGATCTGGGAATACAGTCCTTCAGTATTGAAACCAGAAGATGCAATAATGTTTAGGAAAGCTTGATTTGTCTCTTCATAGCCTGGTGTTGCAGAGTATTTCACAACACCATCCTTAAAAGGGCTGTCTTTCTTTAGATTGAACATACGTTCCTGCATTGCAGGATGCATGGGTAAGGACACGTTTCCAATGGCAACATTGACTGCCTTTGCACCATCTTTTCGTTTAAGAAATTCTAATTGTGCTAACCTGATTGCAGACGGTTGCCTGCTCTTGAAATGTTCTGAAATCTCAACCATGATTATTACCTCATAATAAACAAAAAAGGATTGAAAAGGGAATATAAATGTATCGGAATAATTAAACGGTTGTCCCCAAAAACTTTATTAATGACCTCCTCTCGCTAATTTCTGGGTGTGAATTTGAGTGATTTTGTGGTTCTGGACATTGAAACAACAGGTCTTTCTAAATATAGGCATAAGATTACAGAGATTGCAGGTGTAAGAGTGCGAAAAGGGAAAATAATTGCTGAATATCAAACCCTGGTCAACCCAGAGGTGCACATTCCTTCCTTTATAACAAGACTCACAGGAATTGATGATAAATTGGTCAAGGATGCACCGCCCATTGAGAAAGTCCTTCCAGGATTTGTCAGATTTCTTGGAAAGAATGTGTTTGTTGCGCACAATGCAACATTTGATCATGGTTTTTTATACCACAATGCACAGGCTCACATGAATTATGTTATGACAAACAATACTCTGTGTACAAGAAAACTTGCAAACAGGCTTTTACCAGAACTACCAAGCAAAAAACTTTCCTGTGTATGTGAACATCTTGCTGTTAGGAACATTAATGCACACAGAGCTCTTGCAGATGCAAAAGCCACAGCAGACATCTTTATTCAATTCATGCACATGATGAAACAACTCGGATTCAAAACAGTGGACGATATCCAGAAATTCGAGACACTTCCTCTTGAAAGAATCCGCAAGATTGTCGCGACCTACTCAAAATGATCGTCATAGCAAAAATTCTTTCGACCTTCAAATGTGCAATTACCTTTGTCTTCAATTAAACAACCATTAAGGTGCTCTCTATAGCGACCTATGAGTTTAGTGCAATCTGTGCAGCGTCTAAAACTGGTGCCTATCTCAATTTCAAACTCTTTTTCATTAAGTTTATTTATTTTCGTCGGGACTTCTGCTTGTTCTTTAAAAAAATTATGAATTCGAGTTACAAATGCTGAATCTTTGATTGCTTCACTGACAAGAATTTTAAGAGTGCACTTCTTGGGCGCAGAAAAATTGGTAATTTCCCTCTTTATTTTAATACACATATGATTCTTGAGTCTATGCGCGTGCTCTTGATTTCTTTTTTCTATTTGAGAGGGTAGTTTAATACTTCCATCAGGATTGAATTGCATCCAGTCATGCAATCCTGGTCATTTATATTGGTTGTGATTTTCGAGAGCTTTTATAAATGAAACAGCACTTTTCTCCTCTTATGAAGCCAGAATTAATGGCGCCAGCAGGTTCATTTGAGACCTTGCAAGCAGCAATAAATGCAGGAGCAGACTCAGTGTACTTTGGAGTAGGTCCTCTCAACATGCGAGCAAGGGCTGCAAATTTTGGAATCAAAGATCTTCCAAAGATTGTTGAGATTTGCAAAGATGCAAGTGTGCGAAGCTATCTCACATTGAATACTGTAATATATGATTCTGATCTTGATGAAATGAAGAAGATTGCAGATCTTGCGAAAGAAGTGGGAATCACTGCAGTCATTGCAACAGATATCTCTGTTATTCAATATTTGAATAAGATAGGGATGCGAACTCATATTTCAACTCAGGCTAATGTCTCGAATATTGAGGCTGTCAAGTTCTATTCTCAGTATGCTGATGTCATTATCCTTGCTCGAGAGCTTACACTGGATCAGATTAAATCGATTTGTGCTGGGATTAAGAAAGAAAAGATATCAGGTCCTAATGGAGAACTTGTTGCGATTGAGGTATTTATTCATGGTGCGTTATGTGTGTCCATTGCAGGCAAATGCTACATGAGTCTTGCAACATATAATCAGAGCGCGAACCGCGGTTCGTGTTTGCAGAATTGCAGGCGATCATATCGAGTTACTGATGATGAGACTGGAGATGAACTTGTTGTCGACAACAAGTATGTAATGAGTCCAAAGGATCTATGCACAATAGGAATCCTTGACAAACTTATTGATGCGGGAGCTAGTATATTTAAGATTGAAGGTAGAGGTAGGAAAGCAGATTACGTGGATACAGTTGTTCGCGTGTACAAGGATGCATTGAAAAGCATTGAAGAGAAGAAATATACTCAAAAAAAGATAGATACTTGGACCAAAGAACTTGAGAAGGTCTACAATCGTGGATTCTGGCAAGGCGGATACTATCTTGGAAAGAAGTTGGGCGAGTGGTCTGGAGTTTATGGCTCAAAATCTACTGAGAAGAAAGTGTATGTGGGCAAAGGATTGAATTACTATCAAAAAAATAGCGTGGGGATGTTCTCTATCGAGACTGGAGAGGTCAAGGTTGGTGATGATGTCATGATAACTGGCCCTACCACTGGATTGTTAAGGTTCAAGGTTGAAGAAATAATGGTTAATGATAAAAAAGTAGATTGTGCAAAAAAAGGAGATGAGGTAACTATTGCTGTTTCTGGGAAAATCAGGGCTAGTGATAAGTTGTTTGTTATTAAAGCAAATTCATAGATATTCACCACGTTCTAGTAGTAAATAACCGAAACATTTATAAAGAATAATTTTTTTATTTGCATATATGGCTGATAAACAATTCGAAAAATTGAGAGGTATTAATAGAGATGTCAATCTTGTATCTCAAGAAGTAGCTCCTATGGCAAGTGCAGTGGGTGTTCTAGATAGGGTCATTTCTGAAGAATACCTGCAAAGAATTCAAAATCTTCAAGGCCAACTTTCTCAACTGCAGACTGGCTGGCGAATAAGAAAACGATCAACAGAAGCAGATACATATCGTTCACAAATGATAATGCCGTATTTAGATTCTGTACTTGAGTCTCTGCAAGCAAATGTTCTACTTGCACGAGAAGGAGATGATAGAGATTCAACGAGATTATTTGAATTAAGAGCTCAAGTAGACCAAGTTCCAATTGAAATACTTGAAACAGCATTAGAAGATTATCATGTTGCTGTTGAGAAATTCTTTGGATCACAAAGAGGATTAGTGAATAATCCAATGCCTAGAGTTCACAGCTTAAATGTCAGACATTATGCGGACAAAGCAGGAGCAATCAAAACTGCTTTGGATGAACAAGCTAGTAGAATTTTTGGTAGAATTATTCATACTGAATCAAACTTTGATGTAAAGGAAAGGAGTCCACATCATTTTCTTGGCCAAATTAATGTAGGATATGAACATGCAGAACCTAATCTTGTTAGAATTACTGCACACGAAGGTCCTTTTGGACATAATACTCATTATTTGATGTCTGACGATACAATGTTTGGGCATCAATTCGTACATTCTGCAGAAGGTCTGGCCATTCTCGGAGAAAACTTGGCTATTAGCATGTTTTATGGTGCAAATCCTGAAAGGGCAGATGCATTTGCAGATTTTTATCGGGCAAAAAGAATAATGGATGATGCATTAGGTGCTGCGTACGAATTTCTGGCATTTCACGAGAGGCAACCTGTTGGTCAGATAGCATCAAAACTAGATAGTAGATATCTGGATCCAAAAATTCTACGTCAAAATATACGCGGTTTGGGTGAACAAAGAGAAGCAAAATTTAGTTTTGGAGCAAGTCCATACTTTGCAGGAGCTAAACTAATTGGGGAAATACACACGACTGCAATGGATACAGTAATTGACAAGCTAAAAGATCCTGAGAGAGGGACAAATAAGCTAATGAGGGTGATGTACTCTGGACTTAGACCTGCACATTCTATTGCGACTCATGTTAAATTGGACTTGGAAGCTGCAGTCGAAGCAGAATCTCTTAATGGTGAAACAGGAAATGCTAGAAATGGATATTCGCCTTAGATATGTTATTCTTTTCCCAAGATTAATAAATAATCAAGGAAACCAAACAACATGAACTCATACATAGTCATCCATTACCACGAAATCGGGCTCAAGGGTAAGAATAGATTGCATTTCATTAAGATGCTGATAAATAATGTCAAGAAGAAATGCGAGCCAATGGAATTTAGGTATATAATTGAGTCGGGTCAGGTAACTCTTGAGATTGAGAAAAAGGATGAGAAGAAATACAGTGAGATATTAGATAAGATTCCTGGAATCGCATTCTTTTCTATTGCTACTCGAACAACCCTTGATCTTGATGATATCAAAAATGAAGTTATTACTGTATTGAAAAAGAAAGATTTCTCCACATTTAGAATTACTACAAAAAGGCATGATAAGAACCACGGAACTCAGTCTCAAGAAGTGAACAGGCAGGTGGGAGCAGAAGTGGTTGAAAAACTCAAGAAAAAGGTCAGTCTCAAAGAACCTGAACTCACAGTCAAGATTGAGACAACATTCGAACATTCATATATCTCATTTCAAGACGTCCCTGGATGCGGTGGACTTCCAACAGATCAGAGGCAAAAGGTTGTTGCCTTGCTCTCAGGAGGTTTTGACAGTCCAGTTGCTGCTTACATGATGATGAAGAGAGGATGTGAGGTAATCCTTGTGCATTTTCATAATAAGAATGTGGATAAGACAAGTGTTGAATCCAAGATAAAGCAGCTGGCAAAGCAACTTTCTAAATTTCAGCTAAAAACAAAGTTGATTATTGTTCCATTTGATGAGATCCAGAAAGAAATCATTGTAAAAGTCAACTCCACCTTACGAATGCTTGTGTATAGGCGGTTCATGATCAAGATTGCATCAATGATTGCAAAAGATGAGAGGGCAAGATTCCTTGTTGTGGGAGATAGTCTGAGCCAGGTTGCAAGCCAAACCTTCAATAACTTGAGGGCAACTTATCATGGTGAAGAGATTCATATCTTGTCTCCAGTAATTGGTCTTGACAAGGATGAGATCATCAAGATAACTCGCAGGATAGGCACATTTGACATCTCTGCCCAGCCTGCAGGTGATTGCTGTTCTTTCTTTCTAGCAAAACATCCTGAACTGAAATCAGATGTCAAGACACTATTGCGGATTGAGGAAGGAATTGATGTTGACAAGTTTGTAAAAGAGGCGATTGAGAAGATTAGGGTTGTGGAGTGTTGAGTTTGGGTATAATACTCCTTAGCCCCGCCCGGGACACTATTTAAATGTCGGAGAATGTAATACAAAACTTATCACAACCACCTTTTTCGAAAAATATATAAGTTAAGTAGATGATCTTAATAACACTATAGAGGTGAAGAATAATGGGATGTTATTTAGTACCAACAATTGCTGCAATAATTCATTTCAGACTGCGTAAGATGGAAAGTGGAGAACGAAAC
>JAHJEM010000013.1 GCA_018825425.1 Nanobdellota archaeon
AATATGTACGCAAAATCAATTACAGAACAAGTTCGGAGAGCAGTTAGCTATTATAAAAAAGGCATTTCTGCAAAAAATTCTCGTAACGGTGAGTTATATAGAATTGAGTTTTTTACACATTTTAGTCCAGCGTTTAATATTGTTAAGACAATGGCTAGTGACTTAGAAAAATTTAGCAGCAGTGACTTAAACAATATTCTGCAGTGTGCATGCGGACAACAAAAAACATTATCTGAATGTATTGCTAATAGGTAATTTTTTAAATGGCAAATCAAATTTATACACTATGAAAAAAATTCAACGAAAATCACTTCTGTACAAAAGTGGGGTTGAATACGCGGATTTCTGTTTAAACCATGTAGAGGGATGTTCTCATGGCTGTATGTTTCCTTGTTATGCTTGGCAAATGGCTAAACGCTTTGGACGAGTTAAAAAGGACTCCGATTGGCTTAAACCCAAATTGGTTGAAAATGCACTAGACTTACTAGATAAGGAAATACCAAAATACAAAGACCAAATAAACTTTGTTCATCTGTGTTTTATGACTGATCCATTCATGTATGGACAAAAGGAAGTCATTGACTTGACGCTTCAGATTATAGCTCGGTTGAATAAAGACAATATTAGATGCACGGTTCTTACAAAAGGAGTATTGCCATCAAAACTAAGAAATGTAAAGATTTACAGCTCAAAAAATGAATATGGTATTACTTTGGTATCTCTTAATCATCTTTTTAAGAATCGCTATGAGAAAAATAGTGCGCCATATGCTTCAAGAATTACGGCTTTAAAGCGATTACATGATGTTGGTTTGAAAACATGGGTGAGCATTGAACCATATCCTACACCCAATTTGGATACTAATCAAAATCTTGGCAAATTGCTTAATTCTGTTGCATTTGTAGACAGGATTATCTTTGGAAAGCTTAATTACAATGTGGTTAGCTCTCAATTTAAAGAAAATATTCCGTTCTATGAGGACTGTGCAAAACAAGTAATTGAATTCTGTAAGAGAAAAGGAATTGATTATCATATTAAATTTGGAACTCAAGAGACATTCAATAAGAATACTGTGGGTTTGTTTGGAAGAGTATGTAATCCACCAATTTCTGTTTAGAACTTGATTGAAAAGATATTTATACTAATAGGAATTTTTTTTATTATGCAACTCTCAGAACTACTCGAATTTGCAAAAACTGAACACAAACGCTTGCTCAAATTCTACAATATTGAAGATTCCAAGAAGCTCAGATACCCAATTGTTCTCAAGATTATGGAAGAACTTGGTGAATTGAGTGAGCAGGTATTAGCAGGCAATTCTATTCAAAGGACTGAGAAGTTAGAGGATAATTCTTCTTCAACTAAAGATGAGATTGCAGATGTATTATTAGCAACACTTGTTCTTGCTGAAAACATGGGTGTGGACGTAGAAACTGCTCTAAAAGAGAAGATTGATAAGATTAAGAAGCGCAATTATTAGACTTTTAAAGGCCAAAACGTTCTTAAACAGGTATTCAATCCCTTTTGAACATGATTCGGGAAGTTAAGCCAACTAAAGATGCACTTAAAACGTGGGTCACCAATATAGTTCGGCATTCTAGTCATTTCCACTATTTTCTTCATAATCTAGGGTATGGAAGTCGTGATACTGAGTTTCCTCATGATATGGTAGGGCCAGGAAACAAACTAACATGGGAGAATGCAAGCAGGTTTGCCTTGCAATACCTGGATCCAAAGCCAGATTTTATGACATATATTTTCCCTGCTGTTGAAGACCACAGGCAACAACACCACCATAGAATGTGGAATAATCCTGACCCTGCCTTCAAAACCAGACCTGTGCCAGGTGCAACAGAACAAGACATGCTGGGTGGTGCACTTGACGCAAATATCTCTCTATTAGAAAATCGTGCATACCAAGGTGGAAATCATTCCTATGAACAGGTTTTGGCTGTTGTGGATACAAATCCTGCCCATAAACAACACTGGATGAGAAGAGTAGTCTCAGATATGAGAGTCTTAGAGCAACCAAGATTAGAGGCAATCACATTGGAACATATTCCAAATATTGGATTTGAGCCAGAGATTCATTCTCATATGATAACTCGAGTCAAAGAAGTTGTGCGAGAGTTTCAAGGAAAAGGTTACCAGATAATTTAGTGAGAATGCTATTATCTACATGAGATAAATGAGTTAGATAAATATATAAATATATCACAGTTCTAGGAAAAAATGAAAGAGATCTACAATCAAATATGGAAACTTGCCAAACCTTACTATGAAAAAGGTCGTCCTATGGACATTGGTCATGTTTCTTGGATGATGGTTGAGGCAGAAAAGGTTTGCCAGGCAGAAGGTCTTGATGACTCTTTGTTGTTGCCCTTAGTTATTCTTCATGATGTTGGTTATGCAGAGGTTCCAAATGATAATCCTTTCAAGATTGATATGCGAAAGGATCATATGAGGGCAGGAGCAGAGATTGCTGAGAGGATTTTGGGAGATATGAACTATCCTGCGGACAAGAAGGATAAGATTGTATATTATATTTCTGTGCACGACAATTGGGCACTTGGTGATGATTCTGTCTATGAAGACAAGATCATGTCAGTGTTCAATGACTTGGATTTTACTTGGATTGTTGCACCTAATGGGCTTGAAGGATTGGCTGACATATTAGAAAAGAGTCTTGAAGAAACACTAAAATGGGTTGAGAATGATGACAAACCTGATAGGAGGCCTTTTGCCACAGAGACCACCAAGAAGTTATTTGAGACCTTGCTTGAAGCAAGGCGTAAAGAAGTTAGGGGTTAGTCAGATTTCATGCTTGTACTCAGCATACCTTGATATCTCATCGCATTCTCATAATGTTCTCTTCCGTTTCTACCCACAATATCCTTTAATCGGAATTCCAGGCATTGATAGTCGACCATTGCTTCAGTAAATTTGTCCATAAGGTCATTGAATTCTGCCAGATGACCAACATGTTCGGCTTCTGAACCTATATGTAGTGCCATTTCCAAAAGGTGTCCTGCATATCTTTCTGCTGCTGTTCTTGCATCCCTTATACTGCTGAAACTAGGATAGATATCACGAATAAGTTCAAGTTTTCTCATTACTGGATTGCCCATTTGCTATTAGGAGTATTATATCTTTTAATATGTTGCTGATATAGTTTATAACTGAAACTTTGTCTCTCAACCTATAAACTATGCCTATTCCAGCCTAAATGGCATAGTATTAGATGCCACTCTAACAGATATTTTGGACAAAGTTTTTGGAAGTATGAAGTCGAGTGAGTCGAGTCTAACTATAAAGGCTAATGCCACCAGTTCTAAACTCGACTTCAAACTAAGTTTTCAACCAGTTTCCACTCTAAGAAGTACAGTATTGCTACGACTAATTGGGGAAATATTAAGAAAATCATTGCTGGCGGGCTAGGATCAAAGAGGATCCAGAAGATTAATGCCATTGCCACAAAGCCAATTCCGCCAACCAATGGTCGTCTCCAACTCACAACCAGAATTATTGCAAGCATCCAGACAGGCATGAGATGAATGATGAATCCCAATAGGTCCCACCAGAAACCTTGTCCTGAGCCAAACACATCAAATCCAAATACTGCCAGGAACAGAATAAATAGTAATACTAGACCTCTTGGCAACCAGAATAAGGTTCTATCCTTGTGTTCCTTCTTCATATTCTGATTCTGAGTATTCTAGTATTTAAATATTTAGATAATCTCGACTTCACTGTAGGTATCATCATTAAAGAAATCAGTGAGCTTCATACTCGATACCATGGCCTTATAGCTTATTTTTCTTGTCATTGCCAACAACTCAAGCATATTAATGTAAATTAGTATACTTTTATCTATATTAGTATAGGATGTATTTAAATATTTAGGTTGTGTAGGGCACATATCAATAAATATAGGATTCTCCAAGATAGCATTATGCCAACATTAACTGTTGATAAGACTGTTAGAATTAAGTCTGATAGAGATTCAGCAGCAATACTTCTACAAGCAATTAAGGCCAATTCAGGAATTCATAAGTATCGCAAAGCAGACAACGACTTCTGGAGGCATTACGATGCCACATATACTGGCTTTGAACAAGCCATTGAAAAAAACATTCCTCAACCGATTGCAGGAGTTATTCAATCTCAAACATATGAGCTAAGCATAACAAAGCCAGTTGGAGACCGGACATATCGCGTTGTAGGAAAGACCCTTGGATTATTATTTGCTTGCGTAAGTTTCTACATGGATCGAGGGGTTGACAAGCAACATCTTATTGACTTTCTCAATCAAATCAAGATTTATTTTGCAAAGCTAAATATTTCCAGTGATCTGCTTGCAGAACGATTTAGGTCAGCAGTGAATGAGCATCTATATTTGCAAGAAGATACTGCAATTCTGATAGAGCTTGCTCAGAATATCTGAAGATTCCACTTATTCTTCATGATACTTTCTAAATATCCCATACAACTCAGCAACATTTGTTACATTTGACAGATCAACATCCTTATTTGTCAAGAAGAATGGATGCATCTGTTCACCACCTGCGCTTCCATGACTGCCATAATGGTTTATGAAACTGATTACATTGTGTTTTGAATAATCACCCATGAGTATGAGATCTCCTGAGTTTTCCATTCGAGCAAAATATTCCAATTGTTTGATCAGGATCTTTTCATCTCCATAGTCTTTCAGGAATCGTTCACCCTTGAACACATGATCAGATTGTCTTTTCCCGATTATTGCTTCACCATATTTGTTTAGCACACGTACTTTTCCAAAATCCTGTCCAATCACAAGACCAATTCCAGGGTGATTGATAAGAGTATCCATAAATCCAGGGTACTTCCTCTCAATCCTTGTCATCTGGACCTTGTCTGGACTGAAATTAAAATACAGGTTTGCAAGTGGATCCGAAACCTCCAAGAAATACGGATGACTGTTCCAGCTCATCTGTCTGAATTGTTTTTTGAAGGTCTTTGACATCAAAGTATGGAATCCTTGTTCTGTCATGACAAACGGATGGATTGCAGCTTTTGCAATCTTATGCATGTCTGCTTGCTTTCGCTTAAGATAGTGTGGATTTCTATCATGTTTATACTCTTTTAAGCTAGTGTGGATGAACTTCTCAAATTTAGTGCCATAAAGCTTTTGAAATGGAACAGATTCAGTATGACCATGATCTGAAAGGATAATCAAGTCATAATCTCCCAGGTGTTTCACAATTTTTCCTATCTTATTATCAATAGTCTTCACAGCCTTAAACGCAGCAGGACTAGATGGACCTTGGTGGTGACTGTTCTCATCATATCCATTATAAGTTATGTAGATGTATGGTGTGCCTTTTTTCATATCTCTAATAACTGCATCTGTTTCCAGTTCTTCAAATATTACTGAAGAGAATAATCTTGTGACATTATATTTGAAATCTGAGGTTACTGATCTATTATTTATTATGCTTGCAGATTTTTCATACAAGTATTCAAAGAATGTGCTTGCGCTTTTTGCTGTATTGTAACCGACCTTTGCAGCTACCTTTGGATTTCCAAGCATCAAAAGAATATCGAATTGCTTGAACATCCATTTCTTGTCCATGAGTTTACTTGTTGTAAGCCTCGAATACTCAGCACCACCACTGAAGAGGTTGACGTAGCTTCTTCCGTTTTCGAGAATTCCTTTTGGACCATTCAGATAAAGATGCTCCATCAAGGTCGTGTTCAAAGGATTTCTCACCTTGAACTCCTTTTTTATTTTCTTATCAACAAATGTAAATCCTGGAATATGATCATTTTTCCCATACATGATTCCAGCCTGAGCAAAAGGTGTGTTTGAGGGAAGCCCGCAATTATATTTATGCGCTTTATATCCATTGTTCATGAGATTTGTCATGTTTGGACAGAATCCCTTATGGGAAGCTTCTTCCAACTTACGATAACTCAATCCATCTAGCTGGATAGCCAAGAATTTCTTCATAATCATTTACCTCTTGATTGATTTTATAAAATTTCTTGTTTTGGTATGTCTTGATGTCAATACATCGTCCATCTCATGATAGATCAGATTCCGATTCCAACCAACACTTCGTAGTTTTTCCCTGATTCTATGCTGGGAGAATCCCTTATTTAAGGCCTCATTTATGAAATTATGGAGTTGCATCTTGTTTTCATATGGTAGGCCATAATCCTTTTTCTCATACATATACACTGCAAATGCGGATACAGCAATGAATAATAATATGGATATGATTATTCTTCCGTTTACAATACGCTGGACATGTCCAACTGATGGAGTGTATGCTTCACCAACCAGGTTTGCATTGTCTTCTTCCTCTTCAACAAGGAAATATGCACCAGTGTATTGGGTCTCATTGGTCTGATTGATTTGAGGGACTTCTTCAGTGTCTTCAACCTCTTCAGTATCAGGTTCTGCAACTTCTTCTGCTTCTTCCTCTTTCGTAGGTATAAATCCTCCTTTAAAGATTGATGGGGATCCTCCTCCTTTGAACACTATTGGACTTCCGCCAGTGGTTTCAGGAGCACTCTGCTCTTCACAAGCTTGTAATTCAGAAGGTCTTGTGGCTTCAATACCACAACCGTTGGTATCCACACAAGATCTTGATTGTTGACTGTTAGCGCAGGTAGACCACGAGGTGCATTGCCAGTTCTCGGTGCAATTGCAGGATTGGTTCTCAGACGGCATATTCACATAAGTACCGCAAGCATTTAGATCAATGCATGTCCTATTCTGGGTGCCATTATCACAATCTGAATAATCAGAGCAATTCCAAGACTCTGCGCATCCAAATTCCTTAATTGCAGAATGCTCAAGACCGCGTATTACATAGAAACCAGGCTCCAAACTGCATTCATACTCTGCATCCAACGTGCAATTCATTTCAATCTCATCAGCACCATCACACATTTCGCTGATTGTTGTATTCAGACTGTCCTTAAGGCATAAAGTCACATTCAATACAAGAGGAACATAGATATCTTTTTCCAAAGTCATATCAGTCACAGTAATACTTCCTCTTGAAGAATTGCTAGCAGTTATGCGAACATCCGAAAGATCAAGCACTTCATTAGTAAAATCATACGAGAAATTTAGTCTTGGTATAGTGTCATGTAGTAAAGTTACCATATGCACTCCTGTCAGAACATTATCATCGTATTCTACTCCATCTACCAATATGCCAAAATCAGGAGCAACGATGCTACGATAAGTATCATCTAATTCTAGAAATAACACCTCCAAACCTTCTAAAGGGATTTTCACATTTATTCCTGTATGTTCAAGCACACTTGCATTGTTTAACCAATTTACATCTCCAAAAAATGAATCTGTTGTAATATTAACAACCATTGTACGATTTCTACGGTTAACAATAGTCAGGATCTTATTTGGATTCTGCACGGCTAACACTTCAGTTAACTGGTCATGTGAATATGACTGATAAATACTACTTCCTATAGAGTTATGAGCAGTAAAAAGTTCTCTTACGTCGTAAGCTGGCGTTGTCATGTAATTCTCAGATTCTAAGGATGACCAAAGTCCAAACCCCCAACTGTTATTATGGCCAGTACCTTCAAAGAAAAGTTCCAAATCAACATCTGTCTGAATAAGCCATAAAAGTGCTGAACCCATCCACATTGCACCTTGTTGGTTCTGTATTGCAGGATCTGTGCTTGGATCCCATGTGCCATTGATATTGTGCTCTGACAATATTTTTGGCAATGTAGAATCAAATGTATCTATCATTGCAGAAATGTTGTTTGGAATTGTGTAGCTTATTCTTTTGCTGTCATAATTATAATTATGCCAAGAAATAAAATCAGGGGTGGATTCCGTAAGAAAAAGCGTGAGTTTGCTGCTGCCAGGCTCTATTCCGCAAGAATCCCACCCCCCAACTGAAGCAGAAGGAACAAGAGTCTTAATTCTTGTATATGCTTCATTAAAAAAAGTGATATAAGCGTGATTACCAGTCCAATTAGCCCAACCTCCAGCACAGTCAGGTTCATTGTAGATTCCCCAATACCAATCTGAGAAATCACCGCAGAAATTCCATGTACCATTTGTACAAATATTGTTGAAATGATTAACTGTGGCTGCCATATAGTCTGCACAACCAGATATATCATTTGGAGCGTTATCTCCATTGCATTGGTTACCCTGACTAAGTTCTGCAGGACACCCTTCAAAACCAATATAGACTTTTGCACCTATGTCTTGTAAAACAGCCTGGACATTGCGTTCAAAATTGGAAAAATTATATTGCCCACTGCCAGACCAATTATATGCAACAAGGTCCTTAATTGGATCATTATAATCTTTGACCCAAATCCGCACATATCTTGTATCTAGATCCTTATAATAATCCTGGACTATGGAATTATTCCAATACTCAGTTGGACGATCCTTTTCATTCAAACCATATAGCAAGTCGATTTCCTTAACTTCATTTGAAAAATCGATGAATATTTGGGGTGTAAGATTATAGTCGCCTTCCAAATATATTTCATCAACATACAGATTTCTATCATCGGGAAAATTGTAATAGTCATTCGTGTATGCGATATCGAGCCTGTGTGTTCCAGGATCCATATTATAATAGAACTCATATGTTACCCAACTTCCTGTAACATTCGCATTTCCAACATAGTTTTCATCTACATACAACTTCATATTTGGGGCATCTGGCCCTGCAAGGTCACCTCTTGCTGTTATTGTGAAAATATAACTATCTGTGCTATCAATAGTGAAATTTATTGAGAAATTACCATTAGAATAATAACTAATCTGATCATCCCTCAGCTCATATACTACAAAACCTAAGGGTTCCTGCCCCTCGTACACAAGGGTAGCTGCACTAATAACAAAGAGTATCATTAGAAAGTATAATACTCTTCGTTGGGTACGCTTCAACATTTCACTTTAGAGGCTCTATCCTCTATGAACTAAGCTAAATTCGTTCATTTGACACAATCGCCTCTTTCCCTCCTGGTAATTTGCGTCAAATCACCTTACAACAGCACTCACAAAGCTTTTATGGTTAAAACCATTTAAAAGCTTTTCCATTATCAAAAATAGGTCATTTTTACTACAACTCAATAACAAACTTTTTAAATAAATGGTCGATAATCTCAGAATGTTAGCTGGATTTAAAAGCATCAAAAAATATTGGGATATAAAGGGTTTTGCGCAGTTTGTAAAGAAAATAATGCTATTCTTAGGAATACTAATAGTGTTTCAAATAGTAACAATTCCACAACAAGCATACCGCCTTCCTAGCAGACTTAGCCCGTTTTTAAATCCAGATATCGGCCAGGCTCTTCTCTTTGCAATTATATCCTTTGTAATTATCAGCCGTACCAAATTGCTTAAAGTCAAGCAATATAAATCACCTATTAGCCAGAGTATCCTTTTTGGGTTAGTCGCACTTGCATTAAGCATCAGTTACTTTTTGTTAAAAATCCATATCAGTGCAAATCCTGATATTATTAATTCAGCAACATCGTTTTGGATATTATGGCGTTATGGCCATTTATTGCTAATTGTTATCAGTATATTTCTCGCAGTCTTTGGCATCAGATTTACAAAAGATGTATTTAAAAATTTCAAGAAGGAACTTAATTTATC
>JAHJEM010000014.1 GCA_018825425.1 Nanobdellota archaeon
ATTCGGATTCAGTGTTCTGAGACAGAAGGGCAGCCATATTGTTTTGGCAAAGGAATCTCCATCTGGAAAAGCAGGAACTGCAGTTCCAAATCATAAAGAGATTAAAATTGGCACACTAAAAGGAATTCTTGCACTGGCTAAAGTTGATGAAGAAGAATTTGAAAAATATCAGTGAGTGCCCAAAATCCCATTTCGCACAACAATAGCGTTTGGCAAAGTTCCAAAGCTCTCGTGGAGTGAGTAAGCAGAATAGGGATTTACTAAACATCGTGGAGTAAAGTCCATCTGATGCCATAGCTGAGTTTTTTTATTTCCTATTGGCGGCAAGCTTCGCTTGCTCTTGTTTCTCCGAAATCTACAAAACAGATTTCTGAGACTCAAGAACCGCACATCAATCAAGGTTTACGGGTCGCTCACACTTCATTCCACCGGTCTCTGATCTCATCGTTACCCACATTTCTTTTCTCCCAAAGCCATTTTAGCACCTATAGTCATCATAGTTAATTCTGTTTCTCCATGCCATAATGTCTGCCATCCTGGCTCACCATCTGATTTACGCGCAAGAAATCCTCCTAGCTTTGCAACTTCTCTATAATATTCTTGTATAGTAATATCCTTCTTTTTGATATTTCTGTATTTCAGAAGTATATCTACCTTTAGAGGTTCGATAACTTTTTTTGCTGATATGTGTGGCATATTCCTTGCATAGTCCCTTATCTTCAGTATCCTGATAGCAACTATATTTGCGACCCCTAAAAAGTTTTCTAATCTTTCCCTTGTTTTTAACTGTCTTTCCTCGATCTTGCATCCGGTCTTTATTCCCTTGTGATACTCTTCTATTATCCACCTGCATTTGTACCATTCAACAATTTGACATGCCTCTTTAAACGAATTAACTTCAATAGAGGTAAGTAATATCCATTCGAGTGGTTCTTGGTCCCTTGGTGGATTTTTTTCACTGACGTATACGACATTGCATTCAATTGTTTCATCTTTTCTATTCTTAGGTCCTAAGATTTCCACACGGGCATAAGCAATATTCAGCTTTGCAATTCTCGGTATCTGACTTGGCCTTTTTCTTAGCTCCAACTGTATAGTACCCGATGGCTTAATGCCCCTAACAAAATCAAAGAGCTTCTTGTTATCCATGACATCCAGTATTCTATCATTTTTTGCTCGAATCACAAAATCATGTTTTAATGTTAAGCAATTGCTAATTACATCAAAGATATCAGCTTCCCTGTCCATTATCTCGATAATTTGAGTCTTAGCCTTATCTAGAGATATTCTCCTGCTTGCCTCCTCCCAGATTTTGGATTCTCTCCATCTCTGCTGCTTCTCTTTATAGGATTCATTCTTATCAACCTTACCTGTTCTATGATGAAGGTACTGATCTAACAAACCAATGATAGCGGGTTGGCTTTGATTGGGATTAACTGCTAGAGTTGTATGCAGGATCATGCCTTTACTCCCATGCTCTCCACCAATGTCACTTAATCCCTCAACAGAAGGGTGATGACCATAAGAAAGAAAGGTAGTGTCTTGAATAGCAAGGATTTGACTCATCTTCTTTACTGTCTTTTTTGTTTGATTAATATGGGGTTCTATTAACTGTGAAAACTGCACTTTGGGGCAGTCAAAAAATCGGTAAGCTGCCTTGGTATCTTTCCACTCAACATTCTGCTTTGGTATGGAGAGATTTGGTTTTGCCATCATGTGATAGGCAATATTATCTAACCGATTTACCAGTCGCTTATCTGATAAATCTACTCCTTTAAATTGGTTTCTTATCCATAAAATGTCTTCTACATAATCCATTATACGTCACCTCTATTTCGTAATTATAATTACGAAAATTTTATAAAGATATAAATGTTTCGAGAAGAGATGAAAGCGGAAATTATTACTTATGAAACCAAAGGAATGAACAATAGTAGTAGAAGTATTGTCTCCAAGAGGTTGTTTGGATTTACTGACCGAACTAGAGGATCTCAGTATGTCTACAAGCGAGAAGGAGTCCTAGAAAGGATAGCTCATGCAGTATTAACAAAGAAAACGATTGTAGTGGGTGTGAAGAATGCTAGAGAAATAAAGAAAATCATAAAGAGTTACGGAGCGCATGTAAAAAGCTGGACAATTCAGATCTCAGCCAAAGAAATGAGAAAAAGATATGGGTAAGGACAAGGTCTGTGACCGGTGGTTTTTGACAAATTAAA
>JAHJEM010000001.1 GCA_018825425.1 Nanobdellota archaeon
CATATCCCATGGTTGAGATGCATATTCGAGGGATATCAGGGCATACTTTTTTCAGTTCTTTCACAAGTTCATCACCTAAATCAATAGGTACTTCACCCTCCTTGAAAGGTAGGGTCCTGTCAAGTAGCCACACACAAACTGAGTTATGCTGTGGTAACAGGTTGGTTTTAAAAGCCATAAAAGTATCAGCTGAAATGATTCTTCTCTCTATCTGACTTCCTCGAAATTGCCTTACCACTATTGAATTGTCATCAACGATAGCTATTTTCTTACCCATATCCTTATTAAATATTCAGTACATATATATATATATATTTCGGACTAGAGACATTGTCATCTTCTCGTGATATGATTTTCTCTAGCGTATTTGATGAGATTGAGCAGTTTGTTCCTTTTTAGTGGAAGGTGGATGTCTGCTTTTTCTGCGGGTGTTTTTCCTTTGAGTTGCATGTGTGGGTTGATGAAATTATGAATGATTGTTTTGAGGTTGAGGAATGTTTTGGCGTCTTCAAAACTTCCGAGGTGGCGCATGGTTTTGATGCGGTCTTTGATGTCTTGGTTGTATCTTTCGATGTGGTTGTTGTTGTGTTTGAGCCCGTGTTTTTTCAATGTGATTGGGACTCCGAATTCGAGTTTGGCGACACGATAGAAGAGCTTGTTGAATGAGCTTTTGTAGTTGCCGAATTTGTCGCTTACGAAGATGATGAGTTTTCTTTTGCCGATTGGTTTGTGTTTCTCGTCGTGATATCGTTGCAGTATTTGTTTGTAGCACGTGGTTTTTATTTGCTTAAGGAATTTAACGCAAGCAGGTTTTGTTCTTTTTGCAACGAAAAGGTGTGCGAGTACGTATTTGGTTTTATGGTCGATAGCGTTAAGATCATAACATAACTTTTTCTTTACGTGGATGACTTTCTCATCGTAGTGAATTCGTCCTTTTATCGCCGGTTGCACTTTTGCGAGCAGCGGATTTTAAAAAAACAGCATATTTTGACGTCCATGCATTAATTGTTTGTCGTGTTACACGCACAGCATCATGTTGCCACAAATGATTTTGCACCTTCGACAACGACATCCCATCCTCGTGCATGTGAATAGCGCGTACGATGATATTCGGTTTATGTCGCATCCGCTCAAACCCATCGGGTGTCACAAAAACTCGACGACAAACATTGCACCGAAACAACTGTTTCACACCTCGTTTATTATGCCTTTTTCCACGTTTCACCACATCATTCGCTCGACAATACGGACACAAATTCATAGAGGATCACCTCAAAACAGAGAAATATCATAACTACTATATAAATATCACGTTAAATAGACAATGTCCATATAAAGGACATTGGTTAATTAAAAAGACATATATATAAGTTCTTCTTTTTACACTTTGAGGTGAGTTAATTGAAGTGTGAAAGATGCAAGTGCGGGTCAGTTGTGAAGCATGGTTTTGTGAGGAGAAGAGTTGGTTTGACCAGGCGTTATTTGTGTAAGAAGTGTGGCTATAAGTTCATAAAGAATGATGGATTTAAGCAGTATAGGCATGATTCTAATGCAATAACTGCTGCTCTTGACTTGCGGGCTAAGGGTCTAAGTTTGGCTGATGTTGTTGATCATTTGGATCAACATCACAAGGTCAAAATAAGTAGGAAGACCATTCTTGACTGGCAGAGAAAGTTTGGCGAGAAGCTGAAAAGCTTCTCCCAAACGCTAACTCCGTTTCTTGGTGACGTGTTTCATGCTGATGAAATGTTCTTTAAAGTAAGAAAACTGTGGAATTATTACTGGGATTGCATGGACTATTGGACCAAATTCTTGGTTGCTGACCACGTCAGCAACATCAGAGAAGATAAAGAAGCGGTCCTGTTTCTTAACAAGATCAAAAAAGAAAGCCCGAGGCTTCCTTCAGAAATTCACACTGATTGTTCGTACGATTACCCGCCTGCTTTCAAGAAGGTCTTTCCACGACGAAGAATTCACGTACAGTTTCCTGCCTGGAAAAAGAAGTTCAAAAACAATCCGATTGAAAGATTACACAACACCATAAAACAAAGATACAAGACATTTCGTGGATTTGATAACATCAAATCCAGTACAGAATTCTTCGACTTCTACAAAGTATACTATAATTTCATCAGAAAACATACCAGTCTAGGGTTCATCACTCCAGCTCAAGCAGCCAAAATCGAACTAAACCTCGGAAGAAATCGATTCAAAAGCCTAATAGAAAGGCAATGGCCCAAACCAAACCTAATCAGACTCTTCTTAAGTTAACAATGTCCAAAAGCAAAAAAAATATAAAAAGAAGCATCCTTGATGGGTTTTAATGGGTGATGTAGATCCTATCACTGGCTTACCTAAAGAGTTAGGAATCTTTGAGGAGCTTTCTAAGGACGACCAACAGATACTTGTATCTATGGTGAAGAAGAAGTTTGGCAAGAAATACACCATACTTGCAGGCTTTGACGTCAAAGCAACAGATGTCAGGGACTTGAGTAAGAAGCTTAAGTCAAAGTTTGCCTGCGGCGGCACTCACAAAGGAGAGAACATAGAGTTGCAGGGTGATCACAGAGGCAGGATTAAGGGTGTTCTTGTCGAGCTGGGCTTCAAAGGATACAATGTAGATATCAGTTAGCTCTCTTCCAGGACCTGATTCAAGGCTATGATATTTTGCAATGCATATCCAAATCCAGGACTTAATTCCTCGGCCTTCTCAAACTCTGCCATG
>JAHJEM010000015.1 GCA_018825425.1 Nanobdellota archaeon
ATTTTTTTTATTTTTATTTTATTTTTTTCTCAATTTGGAACTCTTGAAAACATGAGGTTTATGCGAATCAATCCTAATTATTTCTGGATTTAGTCCCCTGTCCTCCAATTCTTTTTCCAGATCATCAATGAAATGGGTCTGATCATATCCAAGACAGATAATATCCGGCTTTAATTGCTCAATTAGAGCATATTTATCCGCTTCACTGCCTAGATAAGCCTGATCCACATATGGCAATGCATGGATCTTCTTTAGCCTAGTCATCTGATCATTATAAGGATCTGTTCCCTTAAGCATTCTGACAGTTGTATCCCTAGCAATTATCACCAAAAGTTCATCTCCAACGTTTTTTGCTTGCTGGAGATAGAACTCGTGTCCTGGATGAAAGATGTCAAATGTTCCGAATGCTAAGACCTTCTTCATGGAACTGAATAAACTGTGGTCTTTTTTTAAAGGTTGTGACAAAAAGACAAAGATAAGTGAAACTATATGCAAGCCCGTATCCACCGTAACATTTATAAACAACCCACATTTTCAAGGCAGAACAGGTTGACAAAATACCCGTTAAACTACCTTGTGTAGGAGGGACAAACTATGGATAAAACGACTGTACAAAAGGCGATTGTTGAACTCAAAAAGAATTCTAAGAAGAGGAAGTTTTCACAGTCATTTGACCTCATTGTCTGTTTACAAGATCTCAATATGAAGAATCCAGATGATCAGGTAGAATTCTTTGCTCCACTGCATTATGAGTTTGGCAAGAAAATTAGGATCTGTGCTTTTACAGGCCCTGAACTTCATGAACAAGCCAAGATTGCTTGTGATATGACAGTTCCTCAGGCTAACTTCGGGGATTATTCAAACAAAGTAAAGGCCAAGAAACTGGCTGCAGAATACGATTATTTTATTGCTCAGGCAAATATCATGCCAAAGGTCGCAGGCGCATTTGGAAGAGTTCTAGGACCTCGAGGAAAAATGCCAAATCCTAAAGCAGGATGTATTGTTCCAGGTAATGCAAACCTAAAACCTCTTGCTGAGAGACTTCAAAAGACAGTAAAAGTCACGGCAAAAAAGATTCCTGTGGTACAGCTTCTAGTCGGTAAAGAGAACCAGGCCGAAGAAGAGGTAATTGATAATATCACTACATTATATCAAGCAATTATACATCATCTTCCTAAAGAAAAAAATAATATCAAGAATATTTACTTGAAGCTTACTATGAGTAAGCCTATTAAGCTTATGTAAAAATGACAGAAGCAGCAAATAACGGACGTGGAAGCACATACAAGTCTCATGTAGCTGAGTCAAAGAAGGATACTGTCAAGTATTTTGTAGACATGCTGGACAAGTATGATGTCATTGCTGCTGTAAACATGGAAAACCTGCCTGCAAGACAGCTTCAGGTCATGAAAGAGACCCTCAGAGACAAGGTCGTAATCAAGATGACCAAGAGAAGACTTCTTGACATTGCAATCAAGCAATCCAAGAAAAAAGATATTCAAGAGATTACAAAACATCTGAAAGGCATGCCTGCATTGCTATTTTCAAAAGACGATCCATTCACTCTTTATAACACAATAAAGAAATCTAAATCAAAAGCACCTATAAAAGGCGGTCAGACCACGCCAAATGACATTATTGTTCCTGCTGGAAAGACAAACTTCTCACCAGGTCCAATCATTGGAGAATTGGGTGCATTCAGGATAAAGTCAGGTATTGAAGACGGAAAAGTAGCAATTAAGTCTGATTGCCTTGTGGCAAAAGAAGGTGACGTTGTAAATACCAAACTCGCAGCAATTCTAACACGACTTGGAATCCAACCAATGGAAGTCGGACTGGACATCACAGCGGTCTATGAGAATGGAAACATACTCCAAAAAGACGTCTTGAATATTGACGAAGAAGAATATATGAACAACCTGATCAAGGCCCATGTAGACTCACTCGCACTTGCTATTGAAATTGGTTATATAACACCAGAAACAGCAGAGCTTCTGATCAGCAAAGCCGAAAAGGAAGCACTTACACTCGCTACTGAAGCTAATATCCTTACAGATGCTACTGTGGGAAACATTCTTGCCAAAGCAGAAAGTCATGCTTCAGAGTTAAAAAAACATACTGGTTAATGGAGGAAATAAAAATGGAATATGTATACGCAGCACTACTATTACACAAAGCAGGCAAGCCTGTAGATGAGGCCAGTGTCAAGAAAGTTATTGAGGCA
>JAHJEM010000016.1 GCA_018825425.1 Nanobdellota archaeon
CAAGAAAAAACTAATTAATCATTATCCACTCTTGGCGCCAAGATAAAGCTCAACTGGAGCTTATCCACAACCAAGTAATCTATCTTTAGAGGATAATCCTTACTCAATTGAATAACCACATTATCTGCAAGTTTTGCTCCCTGTATCATCTTCTTGAGATATTCAATAGAATATTTGGATTTCAGCTTCTCTGTAGCTTCAATCACCGTCTCCTTGCTACTCTTGACTTCAACGTCTGCATCAGATAGGTCTGAAGATGAACTTACATGCAAAGTCTTCTTATCCACGATAAATGAGACAGATTCACCAATTATATCCATGTCTTCGATGGCTTCTGTAAGGACAGATGAATAAGTGGTGATTTTGGCTGCAAAACTCAGATCAGGCACCTTCTGCTCCTTCTCCTCAACATCTATCAAAGGAAGAGTAAATGTACGTGTGTGTGCACCTTTTAGCGTAATCTTGAACTTATTACTCACCATTTCCATTGTCATGGTGTCATCAGCCTTGATTCTCCTAAAAACCTGCTTTAGATCATTGAGATTAATCGCAAGATTGACTTCTTCTTTTAGATCATACTCCACAAACGCGGAAGAAAGCAGTTTGAATATTACCATCGCAACATTTGCAGGATCCATCGCTATAAGCTCTATAGTGTCTTTTGTGACCTTGAATCTTGCTTCTGTCACTATCTCTGAAATTATTGAAATGCTATCCTTGATGAGTTTTGTCTCAGCTAAAACCAGTTTCATAATTTACCACCTTCCGAATTCCCCGAAATAAGGCAAACTAGGCCATATTTATATAATTTATGCTTGTTGAGAAGCCTATATCTTCAATCTCTGCCCGTTCTTAATAATATGAATTGTTTCAGGAGCGTGCCCCATTTCGATAGCCAGATCCTTAAGTGCTTCAAGATTCTCAGGTGTCGCATGGGTTGGAATGATGTGCTCTGGTTTGACAAGACTAATCATATCTCTATGATCCTCGCGAGCAGCGTGCCCACTTACATGGATATCCCTAAATATCCTAACCTTTCGAGCCCTAAGCTCAGCCTCCATCTTTTCTCTATGATTTATATTCTCTAAGACAGGGATAATATTGCAGGAGAATATCATTATATCTCCTTCTTTCCATTTAAAAGCACCCTGCACCATCTTAGAAAGGGTGGCTTGAGGCTCTGCTTGGTGTCCGGTTACAACAAAAAGATACTTTTCTGGTTTTGCCACTTTATTCAGATAATTCTTGATCTTTGATCCATACTTTACAATCTCGATTTTCTTATTGAAATCAACCAAACCACACCGTTCGCCTGCAAGAGTATATTTTGCAAGACTCCTACCTAAAAATACTACTTTTCGATTCAGTTTTATGCCAAGTTCGTAAATTGATCGAATACGTGCCAGATGACTTGCAAATGTTGTGACAACCATGCTCTTACCAACACTATTTGTGCCTAACATCACATCTCGAAGCATCTCTCTTGCAATGCTCTCTGACGGCGTCTTGATATATGTCTTGGCATATAGAGAATCCATGATAAGAAGTTTGGTCTTCAAGGATCTGAGCTTATCAAAATTAGGCTTCTGACCAAGAAGAGGTGCATTATCAAACTTAAAATCATTGGCATACACAACTGTACCCTCTTTTGTATGAACCGCGATAATAACTGTATGAGGCGTGGAATGGGTGACATTAATGAACTCTATCTCAATATTATCACTCACCCTAAATTTTGAATTGGTCTTATGGATTACCAACTCATTATTTAGATGGAGGCTTTCATCCTGCATGATGGTCTTTAGAACTTCTATTGTAAATGGTGTTCCATGAACTGGGCAATCGAATTGACCTGCAATAAATGGCACTGCCCCGACATGATCCAGATGAGCATGACTTAAACAGATTGCTTTTATGTATCTTTTGACGTCTTTAAGGACACTCACATCTGGAACTGCATTTATTTCCATGAGCTTCCTGGGAGACATGTCTACGACATCATCACTC
>JAHJEM010000017.1 GCA_018825425.1 Nanobdellota archaeon
CTGCAAGAAGCCTGCCAGAAGTTACACCTTCCAAGAATTCAACATTCTTACGGTACCTCCCAAGTGTCGGAATGGGCATAGAAAGCCTTTCCTCATCTGCATTGCTTGCCTCAATTGCAAATAGCTCTTCCAGAAATTTAGAATCCTTACCATATCCTTGGATTAAATCGATTACCTTACCCATTATATATTCCTCTTCCTAAAAGTGTCCAAAGCACCTTTCAAGTGTATACACCATCGCCATCTTATTATCATTTACCGCCTGAATCACTTCAAAATCCTTGATTGACCCACCTGGCTGGATTATGGCAGTGACGCCGATCTTTGCCAGTAAGTCTATTGAATCCCTGAAAGGAAAGAATCCATCGGATGAAACAACTGCTCCTTTCAACGGATTATTTTTTAATTTCTTCATTTGGCTTATTCCCTTGAGTGGATTATACTTGATTTTTTCCTTGTCCATCGCTTTTTGATAAGCCTTGATTATTGCCTGCTCTATCGCACCCACCCTTTCCTGCTGACCAGAACCAACAGCTATTGTAACGCCGTTCTTAACAAAGACAATCCCATTGCTCCTCACACCCAGGTTCACATACCACGCTGTGAGCAGATCCCTCATCTGGTTCTTAGTCGGCCTTTTTTTCACAGTAATCGCTTTTCTTTCTTTATTCTTCACCATCGGATCAATGATTGAATCACTCTCGCTTCTGATACTGCTGAGATAGGGTTTCTGGACAATGACCCTTCCCGTGGGCAATACTTTCATATCAAATAAGCCCCTTGTATCATCATCGATGAATTTTGGCAGTTTGTCAAGATTCGAGAATTCAATGACTCTCAAATCCTTCTTCTGTCCAAATACGATTAAAGCTTGCTCTTCAAAGCCAGGAGCTGCAACTCCTTCAACATAGCGCTCCATAATCGCTTTTGCTGTCTGAACATCAACCTTGGTGTTGAAGACAACCATTGATCCAAAAGCACTCCTGAAATCAGCATCTCTTGCAAGCCTGTAAGTCTTTGCCAATCGCTCTTTCCTGTACTGGGTTGCAAATCCTGAGGGAATCAAGTGCTTCATCACAGCGACAGATGGAGCCTTAAAAAATTTTAATATGTCAAGAGCTCTTGTAACATCCATCAGGTTAGTTGCTGAGAGTCCACCCTTGCCGGATTTCACAAGCCTGATATCTGTAAATTCAGATATACTGCTTTTTCTGAACTTATACACCGCCGCAGGTTGGTTTGGGTTCTCGCCATACCTGAGGCTGCTCTTCTTCTGCAGCTCAACCAAGAGTGTGCCTGGAAATTCCTCTGACTTCCCAGTCCTGTAAACCCTCTTCGCATCTGAGACGTCAGTTCCCGTCACTATTTAGTGCCTCTCTCTATCATATCTATTAATATGCTTTGCCTGAATATGATCTGGAAAACGCATCAAGACTGCTGCTGCAACTCCAAAGTTTTCTTCGGCTTTAGATCCATGCTGAATTCCGTTAAAGATGTCGCAAACAATATTGTCAGGTATGTTTGATTCAATCTTGACATCCAAGGGTTCTCCATCGAATGACAGTACTAACGGTTTTTCATTTCCGCCTTTGTATGTCATTAATAATTTTCCCTTTCCTGGCTCTAATTTTATATTCCAAAAGTACTTCCAAAAGTACGGTATACTTCCACCATCTTCTAAACGACTAACAATGTGCATTGCAGCTGTTCCTCTGCCTATGCAGGCACTTATCCTTGGAGTATAAATGGGTTGGTCAGGTTCATAAATAGCCAGGTCTATGAATCGCTTCTCTTTTGAATCATAGACATAATGAGGTTGAGAGAATGCTAAACCAAGAACAGCTATAGGACTAATACCTGAACCAAGTGTCAATTGGTTTCTTAAAGCAGTATATATCAGGTCAGTCTGTCCACCATTACTGGCAATAAAATAATCATCTTTAGCAATTAGTGCAGGATAGAGCAGCAGTGCAGGGCTTCCTTTTTCCAGCTGTTTCTTATCCGTAACTTCAGTCCTTATTACTTGTGTTTCTTGATCATACTCCAATCTCCGTGCCTGGCTCGGGTCACTTCTGCCAGTCAAAGAATAAGCAATAAATTCCTTTCCATCTGGTGTCATGCCAAGGATAATCCCTCGGCCGCTGTATTCAATTTCACTTAAAGTGTTTAAGATGTCTTTCATTTTATCACTCCCACTCTATTGTTGCAGGTGGTTTCTGGCTTACGTCGTATACCACCCTGTTTACTCCTTTCACCTCGTTTATTATCCTGTTTGATATCGCTGTCAAATCTCCCTTTTTGAAATAATACCAGTCTGATGTCATGAAGTCATTTGTCGTCACTGCTCGTAGTCCTATTATCGCCTGGTACGTTCCTTCATCACCCATCACACCTATTGACTCTGCATCTGTTAATACTGCAAATGCCTGTGCAATATTATAATATAAACCTCGATTATATAATTCGTCAATGAAGATTGCGTCGGCCTGTCGCAACATCGCCAGTTTCTCTTTGGTTACTTCTCCTATGATTCGAACGGCCAGCCCCGGCCCTGGGAAGGGATGCCTACAAACAATTTTGGGATTCATGCCAAGCTCTTTTTCAGCAATTGCCCGCACTTCATCCTTGAAAAAACGATTAA
>JAHJEM010000018.1 GCA_018825425.1 Nanobdellota archaeon
AACCAGGCAAAAACAAACTGGCCTGGCTTGATATCATAAGACTTGTCAAAGACAAGCACAGAAAAATTGGTTGCAGACTTACGATTCTCTTTCAGAGTAAATTTCTTGAAACTCATATCAACTTGCTTTACAAGTTTTGAAGATTCATTTGTGCTTGATTCCAAATCTTTCTCAAGAACCTTGAAGAATTCTTCGACCTCTGTAGTATGCATGCCATGAAGTGCTGTTCCTATTCCAAAAACAATTGCTCCAGCCTCTTGATACAATCGAACATCATCTGCACTTGATATTCCACCACAGCCAATAATTGGTACATCAACAACACTCGCAATATTTTTGATGCATTCCAAACCCTTGGACAGGATTTCCTTTCCAGACATTCCTCCTTTGATATTGGTCAAGACAGGATGACCTTCAACCTCAAATTCTCCAGGACCAACAGTGTTTATGGCGCAGATACCATTTGCTCCTCCTTCAACTGCTGCTTTTGCAATCTCTTTAATCTTGTCAGTATTAGGAGTCAACTTTGGAATGACAGGAATATCAACAACTGCTTTGACTGCAGCTACAATCTCCTTTACAAGTTTTGGGTCCTGGCCAATTGCCATTCCATATCCTTTAGCATGAGGACAGGAAAGATTAAGCTCCAATCCATCAGAATACGGGGCGAGTTTCTTTGCTACTTCAACAAACTCTTCAGCATTTGCTCCAAATATAGATGTAAGCAAAAACTTATTTTCTGGAATCTTTATTTTTGAAAGTTGTTTGGCAAATTCATCTGCCCCTGGATTTGTAAGACCTATTGCATTCATAAAACAACCTGGTTTGTACTGTGTAATCACAGGCTCTCGGTTTCCAAGACGAAATTTTGGGCCAATGCTCTTGGTTGTTAATACACCGACCTGAGGGATATCATGGGCAATCCTGTTCAGGACATTGATGTTTGTGGCTGTAATACCTGAAGGTATGGTAAACGGTCCACTTATTTCCTTACCAAAGAATTTCACTTTACCAACTCCAATGGTTCAACACCGTATTTCTTGAATTCTACCTCAATTGCTCGGCCGATAGCGTCTCCTGGATTGAGTTTCAGATACATCAAGGGCAATAGATCAAGAGAGGAGCTCATGTTTAAGAATGGAAAACCCAATTTTTCCACAGCTTCCTTAACACTCAGTCCGTCATCTCGCTTTTCCATCCTGTTTGTCAAGCTGATGACAGCAATCACATTCACACCCGCCTCTTTTAATGCTTCAAGACCTGTTAGAAGAGAGCCGCCTGTGGTTGTGACATCTTCAATCACAATGACCTTGCCTCTTGGCATGCCAACAAAGTATTTATCCTTAGCTGCGCCATGTTCTTTGGGTTGTTTTCTTCCCATGGCAAGCACGTGACTTCCCTTTCCATACTTCTCAGCAGCCTGAGCCCACTTGTACTGGGTAATAATTCCAACCTTGGTAGCACCATCAGGAACACCATAAAATGTATCTGGTTCCAGCTTGTTTTCCTTGGTAAATGCGATGATGTAATCTGCTACCCTATCTGTGAGCCAGACATCCTCAACAACATTTCTCCAATTTGCATAGAAATGTGATGTCCTTCCTGATTTTAGGGTTATAGCCTCCTCAAAAAACCCGTAGATGTTATTTTCCTCTATAAACTTGTTAAAATCCTTTTGATTGAATTTCATTTTATCACCTCAAAAATCACTTTTTTTTTTAAATATTTGTAGATGGATTTTCTACTGTTTGATATAAAACTTACCTTGTTTGTAATTCTCAAGTACCCTCTTGCTTGGAAAAAAGAGAGGTGTTGGCAAATCGTCTAGGTCAAACCATTTCCATTCTGTGATTTCATCTGGCTCTAATACTTGTGGTTCTCCTTTGAAATCTTCTGAGTACATGCCAATTGTAATAAAATGCGCAGACTCAACCATATCATTGTTCACACATATCACTTTAACGTTTTCAAGGTCAATACCTGTCTCTTCTTTTGTCTCTCTTCTGGCCCCCTCTTCAAAGCTCTCTCCAAAATCAAGCTTTCCACCAGGCATGGTCCAGGATCCTTCGCCATGCAGCAGGCTAGAGGCTTTTTCAGGGTTATCGTGTCTTTTTCCTAAAAGGATTTTTCCATCCTTAAAGAGCATCACTCCAATTCCTGCTCCAACTTTCTTTTTTTCCATGAATATCACCTACTTATTCGAGATTATCTCAATCACATCAAGATTGTGCAGCACATGATCCTTTCCAATGGTGAGCTTCTTCTTGACATGGATTGCCCGGATAAATTTGTCTCCTAGATCGGTATGTATTTTATATGCGAAATCAAGTGCAGTGCTTCCATCTTTTATCAGGAAACAGTCAGGCAGAACATTGCCATCCTTGTCTTCAAGTTTATTTACACCGCCAGGAAAGATCGCGATGTATTTCAAGAGTTTAAAGATTGCATCATTTAGGACATCTTGAATACCTGTACTTCCGAACTTGTCAAGTATATTAGTCTTAATAAATGCGAGTGCGGCTTTCTGTTTGTCATTGAGTCCATCAGGTTTTTCGATAGTAAATGTTTTGTCTCCTGGTATATATTTCAATAACTCCTTTTTTGTAGCCTCTTTGAGTGCCAATTCTGATTCTGCACTGCACGGGATGATAATATATTCTGGATGTTTTTCTTTTAGCCTTTCGAGATTCTCCGCAGCTCCTGGCATGTCAATCTTGTTTGCGGCAATAATCATTGGTTTGGTCTTTTTTCGAAGAGAAGAAGCAAGGTTAAGCAATTCTTCTTCTGTCCATTGGGTTGGAATCTTGTTAATATTGAGTTTTCTAAGTTCTTGCCCAACTACATCCTCGTTTGCACCGAGACCTGATAGTTGTTTGCCAAGAACCTTTGCAGGATTACTTTTCTCCTGAACCATCTGTCTGGCAAGTCTTTCCCAACCTTTCTTCAAGATTCCTAAATACCAATAATCAAGCTCGTCTTCCAAGAATTTTACATCATTCAAAGGATCGTATTGGCCAGGTTCAACGGGCTCTCCTTTTTCATTAATACTTCCAGAGATGTCAATAACATGGACAAGCACGTCTGCTTGGTTAAGATCATTCAAGAAACTCAGGCCAAGGCCCTCTCCTTTATGGGCTCCGGGAATCAGGCCTGCAACATCCAAAAGGTCTATCGGTACAAATCGGATTCCATCAATGCAGTAGCCTACGCGTGGATCGCATTTGACCCCAAAATTTGTCTCAGCGCATGGGACCTTGACATAGCCCACTGCATGATTTGGCTTGATAGTTGTAAAAGGATAGTTAGCTATCTCCACATCTGCAAGAGTTGCAGCCTTAAAGAATGTGCTTTTTCCACAGCTTGGTTTACCTACGATACCTATTAGCATTTTTACCCCTGAGATAATGTATTCACAGGGGTTTTATAAGCTTTTTCACTTCTTTCGAAGTCCGAAAAGCACTGCGATGCTACCAAGCAAGCCCAGGACAAGTCCTATTGAGGTGAATTCAGGGATGTTGTCTTCTATGTGATATGTGTCTTGTTTGTTACCGACTTTGACTTTATAAACGCCACAATCATCTTCTGCAACAGTGTAAGCTTCAAAGCAGAATGCGCCAGTCTGGCTAATTATTACTTCTCCGTTTGCAACGACAATATTTGGATCACAGGAAGCTCCACCTGGTTGGCCTTCTATTCCCCAGTCTTCGGTTCCTTCGTCGAAGTTATTACCATTAATAAATACAGCTTCACCTATGGCGTATTCATTTACATCCTGTTGTTCTTCACCACAATCACCCTTGGTTGTCCATATGGCTCCAGGATTATCAGCAAGTACTGATGTTGTTAGAAACATTAATACGAATATACAAATTAGCAGCTTTTTCATGATTATTCCCCCGTAATTGCAGTGGGGAAAGGCCTTGTAATATTTATACCTTGTGGAATAATATGCAAACACTTTAAAAAGGATTTGTAATCTTTGACTAGTATGAGAAAGATAATACTGGCCTCAGGTTCGCCCCGAAGGAAGGCCCTTTTAAACCAGCTAATTGGAGCTGATTTTGAGGTTGTTGAATCCACTTATGAGGAGGACAACACACAAGCTATCCCTCCAAAAGAACTAGTCATGAAACATTCTATTGAAAAAGGTAAAGATGTTGCAACTAGATGTAAGGAGGGTATTGTGATATCTGCAGACACACTAGTTGTATTGGACAACGGTGTGCTTGGAAAGCCAAAGACCGCAGAGCGAGCAAGAGAGACACTGGAAAAAATAAGTGGAAGAGAGATTCATGTGATTTCAGGAATTACATTGATAGATATTGACA
>JAHJEM010000019.1 GCA_018825425.1 Nanobdellota archaeon
CGATCTCAAAAACAATTGGAAGAACTCAGACCATATGTGGAAGGTATTTGTGCATCTGTTGAGACCACAGCAATGCCACTCCACGATGAGGTTTGTCCTGATAAACCTCTTGAGCCATATGAACACCTGCTTCAATCACTTAAAGGATTCAAGAGAAGTTGCTGCATAATCATCGGAATAGGTGAACAAAAAAAGGATCTTGATTCTCTCTTGGATTTTATAGACAGAAATAAGCTTGACAGAATAACATTCTATGCCCTAAAACCAGTAAAAGGAAGCCCATACAAAGAGAGTCCTGACCCAGATTATTATGCGTGGTGGATTGAAGAGACCAGGAAAAGGTTTCCAAAACTGGAGATAATGGCAGGCTTAACCCCAAAAAAGGTTGACTATGCTGAAAAAGTGATCAGAGCAGGTGCCAATGGACTCACCAAGTTTCCAGCAATAAGAAAATTCAATTCAAAAGAGGCTGCAGACGTAGAACGGGGTGTAAAGAATGCTGGTAAGAAGTTGGATTCTTCGCTCACCAAGCTTCCAAAGTTGGATTGGATGGCAGAGATTGATAAGCTTGATCTTGACAACAACATTAAGCAAGAGATGAAAAAGACTGTTCCAATGTATTTGAAAAAAATGGAAAAGAAATGAAAACGACCTGTTAGTCTTCCCGATCATCATGCATGAAATCAGAACTATAGATTCTCAAGAATATTATGAACAAGGCCATTATTATCGGACCAATCAATAGTCCTATGATACCAAACACTTTAAGTCCTCCAATAACACCTAATAGGACAAGAACTGGATGGACTTTTGCTCGTCCCCCAATTATCTTGGGCTTTATTACATTATCAATGTTCATGACAATTATGAATCCATAAATCAATAATCCAACTCCTGCACCAACCCGGTCATTGATAATCAGATAGAATGCTGCAGGAACAAACACGAGCGGTGTTCCTACAAAAGGTATAAATCCAATTATTATTGTGACAAATGTCCAGAAGATCACATTTGGAACTCCCGCAACATATAGCCCAAGACCACAAAGACATCCCTGAATGATTGCAGTTACAACCTGGCCGTATATCACTGCATGCAACATGTTTTCTAGCTCTGTGAACAATCTGACCTTATAGTGCCGCTTCAGAGGTATTAACTCTTTGACTTCTTCATATAGCAATTTTCCTCCTCTGAAAAGATAGAATGTCACAAAGAACATAATAAATATACCAAGTACAATCTCCGCCACGTGATTAATAATCTGTGGCGCTTTCTCCTCTAAGATAAACTTGCCCACCTTATCAACAGCAAGATTTAGGTATACCTCAAGATCAATATTTTTGTGGAACAAGTCTGACAATTTTTCAGAGATTATGTCAATCTGAAGCTCTTCATAAATACTACCTCCAGAAGATATGGATTGGATGGTGCTTGCTGTCTGATTAATGAGCGAGAACATCAATAGCATGGTTGGGATGACAAGTATCGATATTATGAATATGGTGATGGTTGCAGCACTGAAATCACGCTTTTTTGTCCTCTTGTACAACCATTTGTATAACGGGTTGAACATATAACTAAAGAGTAACGCAAACACGACATAAGAGAAATACGGTTTCATAAGCAAGAAAGCAAGATAAGCTAACAATAGCATAATCAAGTAGAATGTAATTTTTGACCTACGTTCAGCTTCCATGTCCCGTCCTCTTTTTAATTTATTTAGGGAGACTTGCTTTTAAATGTTACGTTGACAGTCTATGTTCATGACAAACTATTAATATGGTTGAGCATTATTCAATGCTATGGCACTATTAGACTTTCTAAAACCCAAGACCAAAATCAGAAAGATCATCAATCTAGAGGATTTCTTCGTGGTTGAAAGCACAAAAGAAGGCAATAGCACGCCTTTCCAGAAAAAAGTGGCATATAAAAGCCTTATCCTACTCATAATTGGCAGGCGAGGCAGTGGAAAAACAGCTCTTGGCATGAGTTTTCTGGAATTCTTTCATGAAAAGACCAGGAAGAAATGTTGCATTCTGGGTTTTGAGAAGACAAAGCTTCCAAGATGGATACAGAAAGTGCCAAATGTGAAAGACGCCCCGCTCAACAGCACAGTCCTTATTGATGAAGGAGGCATTGTCCTTTCCAGCAGAGATAGTATGAAAGATAGAAACAAGGAAATAAGCAAGATAATGACAATTGCAAGACACAAGAACCTGTCACTCATATTTATTAGCCAGAATAGTGCAATGATCGACCTGAATGTGTTGAGATTAGCAGACACCCTACTTCTAAAAGAGCCAAGCTTATTGCAGGCTAAGTTCGAGAGAAAAGCCTTGAAAGATATCTATGAAGATATAAAGGAACGTTTCAAAGAAAAGAAAGAGAAAGCAGCATATTTCTTTGTCTGGGACGATGATTACCAGGGCATGATGAAGTTTGACCTGCCAGAATTCTGGGATGAAGGAGTAAGCAAGAGTTTCCGGTGAGGCAAAAGGTTTAAATATAACCACCTTCCTCAAGATAATACATGGCGAGTGTTGAGAACGGCTCTGAGAAAATAAGAGCCATAGAGTTAGCCGGCAAACAAAGGGAAATCGGCGTTGCAGAGTTTTTTGCAAGGAACAGGCATCTTCTGGGATTTGATAACAAAAGAAAGGCGCTCATGACCACTATAAAGGAAGCTGTAGATAATTCTTTAGATGCATGTGAAGAAGCAGATATTCTTCCAGAACTCAGTGTCGAGGTTATCGAGATGGGTGAAGACAGGTTCAGAGTCATTGTTGAAGATAATGGACCTGGAATTGTAGAAAAACAGATTCCAAAGATTTTTGCAAAGCTCTTATATGGAAGCAAGTTCCATAGACTGAAAATGAGCCGCGGCCAGCAAGGCATCGGTATAAGTGCTAGTGTTATGTATTCTCAGCTAACAACAGGCCGCGCAGCCAAGATCACAAGCAAGATCAGCCCAAAACATCCTGCACACTATTATGAATTAAAGCTTAACACCCAAACTAATCAACCAGAGATCATCACAAACAAGGAAGTTGATTGGCCAAAAGATCATGGAACCAAGATCGAACTTGATCTTGAGGCAAGCTACCAAGGAGGTCATCAATCTATTGATGAGTACCTCAAGGAAACAGCTATTGTCAATCCACACACCACAATCATCTATACTAATCCTAAAGCAGAACAAATCATCTTTCCAAGAGCCGTGCATGAACTCCCTCCTCAACCAAAGGAGATCAAGCCCCACCCGTACGGAGTAGAGCTTGGCTTGATGATGCAGATGCTTAAAGACACAGAATATCGTACTTTGCAGGCGTTTCTTATGAATGAGTTCAGCAGGGTTGGATCAAATACTGTCAAACAGATATGTGAGAATGCGTCAATTCTTCCCACTACCAAACCTAAGGCAGTATCTCGAGAAATGGCAGAGAAACTCATGCAAGGCATTAGCAAGACCAAGATTATGGCACCCCCCACAGATTGCATCACTCCAATTGGCTGTGAAGCCATAGAAAAGGGATTGAAAAAGGAGATCAATGCAGAATTCTATGCAAGCTCCACTCGACCACCAAACGTCTACCGAGGTAATCCTTTTGTAATCGAGGCAGGTATAGCATATGGAGGTAATCAAACCGGTGATAAATCAATAAGGGTTATGCGGTTTGCAAACAGGGTTCCTCTTCTGTTCCAACCAGGATCCTGTGCAATAACCAAAAGCATCCAGAATACATCATGGCGCGCATATGGACTTAGTCAAAGCAGTGGAGCACTTCCTATCGGCCCATGTACAATCTTGGTACATGTTGCAAGCGTCTGGGTCCCGTTCACATCTGAGAGCAAAGAGGCAATAGCGCATTATCCAGAGATAATCAAAGAGATCAAGCTAGCATTGCAAGAATGTGGGCGAAAGCTATCAAGTTATGTTGGAAAAAAGAAGAGAGTTAAGGACGAACTAAAAAAACGAAGCTATATTGAACGCTATATCCCTCACATGGTCATTGGCTTGAAAGAAATTCTCAATTTTGGCAAAGCTGAAGAGGAAGAAACTGAAAAGATACTGTTTAATATGCTAGAAAAACACAGGGGTACACTTGAGAATATGGAGTTCGATGCCTCAAAAAATGTGGAATTTGATGAAACCATGGCTAAAATTGGCTCGAGAGTTAGCGTTGAGGATGAACTCTTTGCTGATGAATCCAAAAAAGAGGATAATAAAGAATCACATAAAGAAGAAAAACCAGTTGATAAGTCAAAAGAGGCCAAAAAACCTAAAAAATTGGAAAAACAAACCAAGCTGGTAAAGGAAAATAAGAAAAAATGAGTGTCGGAAAAGAGATTAAGGATGTTGCAGAGGATGTCTATAAGAAAATCAAGAAAAAGAAGCTTCCAGAATTAAGCACACCATTAAGATCTTTGCAAAATGTCCAA
>JAHJEM010000002.1 GCA_018825425.1 Nanobdellota archaeon
ATTACAAATGGCTCCTGTGCTAGAACTCGAGCAAAAACTCACCCTAGCTCTGATACTAGAACAGCGAGAGGAAGTAAACCTGGAGGAAGTAGATTTTGATCAGCCAAGAGAGAACCTCGGCAGTCTGATCGATGAGTTGAGAGACCTTGTCGACGAGGCATACAGCAACGTTCACATAGCAGAATTACCACATAAGGTTCCAAGGAGCCTGATACTTGACGTGGATTCAGGATTATTCTATTATACATTAATTGACGAAGTCAGTGCAAGTTTTAAACACAAAAATCTTTACATCAAGCTAAATAAATCATTGACAAAGAGAGTAGCACCCATCCTCGAAGAAATATTAGATAATACATCGATGGAGATTTTAAAGAAGAGGAATGGGGAAATAATCTTCACGCAAGGAGGTCGGAGTTCATACAAGATAAACAGTGATGATGGTGAACCAGCCATGAGGCTATTCAGGAACGTGCTCGTCATGCATTTTGGAGATTTAATAGGTGAAAATGCAAACATGGAGCTTTTTGAAGAAAGAAGAGATGCATTTGCTAACATAGTAACAGAGATACACAAGCAGCAAACATTCGTCCATGAGCTGCAATTCAGTCTGAATGAATATCTATTCTACTTAGAGAATAAACCAGAACTAAAGCACTTTATCGGATATGATGCCCAGGTTCCAACACTCGTTGACACGTTTCTATCATTCATGCAGGACCAAAGCATGCAGCCGGATATGATAGTGAAGACAAAAACTGGTTTAAAGTATCAAGTGAGCCATAAATATCTAAACACGAACCAGTTCAGATATATAATCGAAACAAAGGGAGATGTAGACAGAGGGGTTGTAATAGGATTCAAGTTTCCGCTCGATCTTGAAAATATCAAGGAAGCAGCTATGAAACCACTAGAGCAGATTACGATACAGAGGTCGGATGGACAAGCTGTGTACCAGGATTACAGAGAACCGCTGGAATTGTTCTTAGTGGCAGCAAACGTTTATGAACAAGATCCAGACAAGCCTCATGGACATGTGAAGCGAATACCAATCTATGACTCTTTATTACTTGCAGCAACAGGCCATAATGTGAAATTAGAAGTAGGAGAGGAAGAGCGCTTACGCCAGGAGATAATTGAAAATGGAGATTTGAAAATGACGAATCTGACATACACACCGATTCTGCTCGACGGAAAACCAATAGTCCAGCTCGGACATGCAGATGTCATGCTCTACCCAAAAAACTACTATCAAGGCGCCGAGTACAATGTGGCAATGGCGGTTGCAAACAGCATATACCAGAACATGTACTTTCTTGCATGTGTCTGCAGGAATCATAATGATGGATTTAATGCACCATCAGCACTTATCGAACCGATCAAATTCATGGATAAAGCAATAACAGCAGAAGTGAACCGAAGGAATAATCAGTTAAGGAAAGCAGTAACAGAGAGAGAAAAACGGATGATTATTCCGCTCAGAGAAGAAGTCTTGAAAGAACTACCGTTAGTAATTGAACAGAATGGTGTTGTGAGCTTCGAAAAACAATTTTCTGTATTGATTCAACAGTACCTGCATTATAGTTCAGGAAGGTATACGGTTGAAGATTAATGCGTTCATATTTTTTGTATTGAAGAATTTCTGCATCGTTTTGAAAACATTTATAAAATATTAACCTATTTTGAGACTTACAATGGTTAAAACAATCCTAGTCACAGGAGGAGCTGGTTATATCGGAAGCGTCGCAGTAAAGACCTTGCTGGACAGAGGTTTCAAAATAATAGTCGTTGACAACCTCTCAAAAGGCTTAAGGGAGCTCGTCGATATCAGAAGCCAGTTCTACGAGCTCGACCTGACAGATAATAATGCTCTATGCAGGGTTTTTGAAGAGAACAAGATCGACGCAGTCATCCACTTCGCAGGCTACAAGCGAGTCGATGAATCAATGGAGAACGCTGTCAAGTATTCAGACAACATCGTCGGTGGGATCAACCTGTTGAACCAGATGGTCGAGCATGGTGTCAAGAAGATGATTTTTTCGTCAACTTGTGCAGTTTATGGGATGCCAGAGACAGATGTCGCTGACGAAAAAACCCCTTGCAAACCGATCAATTTTTACGGATATTCAAAGCTTGCTTTCGAAGAGATCCTTGTGTGGTATCTGAAAGTCCATAAAATATCATATATCTCACTAAGGTATTTCAATGTTGCAGGAGACGGCGGTTTGTACTACGTCGATCCTGATGCTATGAGCGTCATTCCAAGGATCATGGCAGTTGCCTTTGGAAAGCAGGAAAAGCTTGTAATCTATGGTGATGATTATGATACCCGCGACGGGACAGGCGTCAGGGATTATATCGATATTAATGACTTGGTTGAAGCTCACATCATCGCCCTTGATGTAGATTATAATGGAATCATCAATCTTGGAACTGCAAACGGCGTGAGTGTAAAAGAACCGATTGATCATACAGAGGAAGTCACCGGGAAGAAAGTGCTTTTTGAGATTGGAAAAAGAAGGAAGGGTGATCCTGCATGCGTCCTTGCTTCAAACATGCTTGCAAAAAAAATTCTTGGTTGGGAGCCGAAAAGAGATATCAAAGAGATGATAAGATCAACCTATGATGCGTATAAGAAGCTATATCAAAAATGAAGACTGCGATAATTCTTGCTGGTGGTCTTGGA
>JAHJEM010000020.1 GCA_018825425.1 Nanobdellota archaeon
AATATATAAATCTTTCCATTTTGATCAACAATAAACCATATAAAGTCCGGCTTTAAACCAAGTACAATGGTACTAAGAGAAATCGTGAAGAATGTGGAATCATCCCCTGAATACAAGAAATTCCACAAAGAGAATCCAGATTATCATCTCGCATCAGTGTTCAGTGTAGGCAATGTTGAATGGAATGTGGGATACTACTCAAAGAAGAGCGACAAGATGGTGACATTTGACACTAATCCCATCAAGATGAACCCTCCAGACGATGTCTTCAAGAAAGAAGGCACAGTCCACAGTCTAGATATGACCAAGGTAAAGACCCGCATAGATCAAGTTAATAGGATTTGTGATGAACTGACGACCAAAAAGTACAAGACAACTGATGTCACCAAAAAAATAATAATACTCCAACATCATGAGCAATTGATATACAACATAACACTATTGACATCTACTTTCAATGTCATCAACATCAGGATTGATGCATCTAATGGCAATATATTGCACGACTCCATGAGTTCTGCACTCTCCTTCCAAGACAAAACAGCATAATAATCGACTAGCTAAAGATGAAACCAATATTCTGTCCAAAATGTGGAAGTCCTGACATACATCCTGCTATGGGGGGAATGTTGGGGACATATCAGTGCAAGAAATGCGGATATGTGGGAACGCTTATTATTCAGAAGGAGTTTATTAAGACAATGGATAATGAGACAAATTCTCTAGAGAAACAAACCAAATCTTAAGATTCTAAGAAACCTTCTTCTCTTAAATATTGGAAGCCCAGCTCTCGAAAATCTCGCAAATCAGCGAGAGTATGTGCATCGCTGTTAACATAAATCGCATCAGCTTCATTTAGCATATGTCTTAAAACGTCTGGATCAGATCTATTCATAGCAAGATCCGCCCCGTTTAATTCTAATGGAATTCCATAATCATTCGCAGCTCTAACAACCTTTGACACATCCAAATGATCTACCAGTGCTTTTTTTGCAGTAAGATGCGCAACGAATGCAATCTTGTCTCCATGTCTTTGAATTGCATTTAGGTAGGCATCTGTAATTTTTGTAGGATCTCCAACATAAACATTATGATGCACAGCCAATATTGAATAAGCAGATTCTATCCCCTGAATATCGAAGCACACATCTCCAGAATCATTAAGGAGGTCTCCCTCAACACCAAATATCACCTCAACATCATTGTGAACATTTTTCCATCGAGGAACAATGGCTCTAAAAGTCTTCTGCCCAAGTCCTGTTGCATCTATACCTGCCTGACTATGATCTGTCAGCGCAATCTTTGTAAGACCAAGAACACCTGCATATTTTACCACTTCATCTACTGAATTCCAGCCATCTGAAAAGGTGCTTGTATGCACATGATAGTCTTCACTATCCGGATTCACGATTCTCATGATGTTCAGAATTGCTGTTTCTTTTATAAAAATAGTCCAAAAAAGACGTTTTCTGGGTTAAATATTAATAATATTAACCAATAATCCGCCGTATGAAGATAGTGTATCTATTGATTGGACCTAAAGGAAGCGGGAAATCATATATCGGTCGTCTGATAGAAAGGAAGCTTTCAATAAGATTTCTCCAAGTGGAACCATACTTTATTGAAGCAAAGGGAAAAAATGATGATTTAGATGAAACATTCTTTAGCGATGCGTGGAATGCAATCAAAATTGAGATTGATTCATATTTACAGGAAAATAACAAAATAATAATTGAATCAATTGGCACATATGATACTTTCAAGATATTTCTTAAGAGTTTGAAAGAAAAATACACAGTTAAACTAGTCAAAATCGAGACGCCTTTAGACGTCTGTTGGGATAGATTAAAAAAAAGAGATCAAAAAGATCATGTAACCATGTCTGAAGAGAACATCAGGCATGTAAATGAACTAGCACTAAAGGAAAACTACGATTATGCTGTAATAATTGACAACAACAAAATGTCTGACGAGGAAATTGTTGGTGCATTCAACACAGTTAACTAACATCAAAAGGCTTTTATACAACCCCTTTCTATCAACAGTATGATCAAAGCAGTTATATTTGACAGGGACGGTGTAATAATAGATATTGAAGGCATAGACATAATGTCTGCAACCAAGGCATTTCAAGAGCTTGGCATTGAACTAACCAATGAAGACAAGACAAAGATTGTGGGAAGGCATCCCCAAAACTACTTTAAATTCCTCGAAAAATACAATATTCCATATGATAAATTCCGTCCTCGGCAAAGAGAATTATATTATGAAGAATTTGATAATGCAAATCTGTTTGCAGAGACAATCGGTCTAATAAAAAGACTGCATGACATGAAACTCACATTGGCTTTGACAACCACCGCCCGACGGAAAAGTACCAACACTGTATTGAAGAGAGCGGAATTAGAAGACATATTCAATGTGATTGTAACTGCTGAAGACTATAAAACCAAAAAACCAGATCCGGAGAGTTATATTCTTACAGCTAAGAAATTGGGAGTCAAACCGGTTGACTGTGTTGTTGTTGAGGATTCAGAAGTGGGTATGAGGGCAGCCAAGAGTGCTGGAATGACGTGCATAATAATCCCGAATGATTTCACTAAAAAACAGGATTTCACTGCAGCAGATCTTGTAGTGGAATCTGCTGACGAGATAATGAAATATATTGAAAAGAATAAATGATTAACCACGTATTTTCTTTCTTTTCTCCATAATCTCTTTGAGCTTTTCTCTAAAACCAGAATCCAGAAGCTTCAGGACATTATTCAGATCAAACTTGTTCTTTACAAAATCAAGCTTGTTGCCTGCACCAAGCCTGTCAATATCTGAAATCAAAATTGATTTCAAAGTCGCTATATATTCCAGTGGAAGCAATCTTACATTTCCTTCTGGAAATGAAATATTAGATAGAGCACACTCTTTCACAGGAATAATCGGACTCAATCTTTTATCATAGGTGCATTCCCAACCAGCCTTATCTATATAGGAGATAAAAACATCAATAATGTTAATTGGAGATCCTTTAGGATCTGCGTCAGTTTTCAGGAGCACAATTCGCTCATCAGGTTTTTTACTAATAAAATCTCGAGGTGTGATTTCTTCAAAAACACACAAACGAACTCCTTGTCTAATCTCTCTTTGGGCTTGTCTGCATAAAACATATCCTTTCTTCTCTGCGATAGACACAACATCCAAGAAATGAGATTCATCAATATTGATATCCACATCCGCATTATATCTTTCGCATCCAACATTATGAGCATAAATAGCCAGACCCCCCGCTATCCTAAATCCTTGATGGAAATCAAACAGCTTTCCTGCCTCGTGCACCAATGCCTTTGAATTTCCCGTTCGTTTGACATCATCCGGAGAATAAATGTGCTTATTATATGCAACGACATGAATTCTCGCATCCTTATTCTGCAAAGAGTTATAATCTATTATCATATTTGCTAAAAAATAATCATATTTATAAACTTTACAGTTAATAATATATTCATGCCCCATAAAACTGTTAATGTTATTGAGAAATTGGCCAGGAAACTGATTAAAATTCCACCTCCAATCCATATTATTGCCATTTGCACCGGCGGGAGGGTTGTTGGACAAACCATAACCAAATATCTAAATAATAAGGGTATTGAGACAGAGTATTATGAGGCCTGGACTGATATTGTCAAGAAGAAAGCAAAGAATCTAAGAACAGACTTCAAAAAAAAGGACTATAGAGGAACAGTAGTAATAGTCGATGATGTCATCTGGAGTGGACGACAATTACCACCGCTAATCAAACTTCTAAAGAAAATGAAACCAAGAAAAAAATATTATATTGCAACACTTTTGGATTGCAACAAAAAATCAGATTTCTGTGTTTTTCATTGAATAACTTCTTTTGTTTTCTAGTTTACATTTACCAGTTCATAATCCATTGATCCCAAACCAATCTTCTTCCCATATGAAAAATGCTGCATAACATCAATTCCCCACAGGTCTTTGAATTTGTCATTTGTTTTCGGATTCTTAAGCTTTGAATTTGGGTTACCTGCACTTTTTTGAACCAAATCAATGGAAGCTTTATCTATGGCCAAAAGATCACTACTGGCAAGAATTCCAATATCATGCACAAAATATGCATTACTTACAGGCCAACAATCACATGCGGGCGTGATATTCATCAAGAAATTAATGTAACCAACTCTTTTTCCCTTGGTTGCACCATATGCATATTCACACATCATCTCTTGCATTTCTTTTTTACCCATGCCACCCCACATGATAGCAATAGCCTGAGTGGGACACACAGTGACACATTCTGCACAACCTATACATTTATTCTGATCAATTAATGCCTTCTCGTTCATAGCTATTGCATCTACAGGACAATTAGCAACACATTTCCCACATGAGATACACTGCTTTGGATTGACTTTTGGTTTTGAGGAATCATGTTGCTGCTGTTTTCCTGCTCTACTTGAGCAACCCATGGCAACGTTCTTTATTGCACAACCAAAACCGCTGGCTAGATGACCTGTCATATGACTCATTACAACCATGCTGTCTGCCTGGACAAATGCATTTCCAATCTTGACTTCCTTAAAGTGTTTTAGATCAACCTTAACATTCTTGTAATCACGACCCCAAAGACCATCTGCGATGATAAGTGGCGCTTGAGTACATGCATATCCAAACCCGTTTGCAATGGCATTATTTAGATGATCAACAGAATTCTGCCTGTGACCTTTATAGAGTGTGTTCGTATCTGAGATAAAGGGTTTTGAGTTATTTTCCTTAATCTTCTCAACAATCTGCCTCACAAAAACAGGTCTTATAAACGCATGACTTCCAAATTCTCCGAAGTGAATCTTTATTGCTGTAAGATCATCTTTTTTGAGTAGATTTGGAAATGCAAGATCAAACATCTTACCCAGGTGTGTTATTAGAGATTCCTCAGTTCTTACACTTGCAAAATAGACTTTTGGTTTCATAGTATCAAGCAAGAAGTAATTATTTAAATACTTTTGGAGCCAAAAGTTTGCCCCCATAATCTCCTCGTCGCAAGTATAGCCAAAGATTATGCTAATGCTACAACCACGCCAACAGATCCTCAACCAAACCTACCTTATATTTTCTTGGAGTAAATTGTCTTGCCAACACTACATGATCTGAATGAACTCTTTGAAGTTCCCGTGGAAAATTAAAATCATGACTTTCTGCCATATCATAAATTTCTTGCCGAGAAAAGGATCCCACTAAAAATGCAGTCATATCCACAATCTGATGCATTAATGCATGAGATGACAGTTCAATATCCTTCTTCTCACCAGTTCCATTCATTTTTGCATAGTCTTGTGCAATCAAATCCGTGGCTTCCCCATACGCCTGGATAAATCCCAATAAATAATTGGGCACTAGATTTCCTTCTTGAATATACTCCAACCTGAATCTCTGCATGAAAAAATAAGCCATATCAATGGCGCCTTGCCTGCGTATACCTGTTCTGGACATGTCTTCCACGCGATGATTCATACCTTGCTTGACCAACAAGAGTTTCCTTGGATCTGTATCTTTCAAACCAAGAGTTAGACGTCTTGAGGACCTTGCTGCAATACCATTCATTAATCCCCACAGTCGCGTTTCTTTCAAATCCACTTCTGCAAGTGTCTTTCCCAACGAATTTAGTGATTGAGCCATAACATACTCTTTTGCGTCTCTCGAAATCCCTGATTTATAGATCATTTCTGCAGTTTTTAGATTATCAATATGCAATGACCCTATTCCTCCGCTGACATATCTCTTTTTGCTTTCAATATCCAGACCCAGAGCCAAGTTTTCTGAATCAAGTTCATCCACAAAGTCAGGATGGTCAAGGTACATCCTAACTGATCTTGATTTTCTTGCCCAATCCAAGACAAATCCACCAAGTCTGGATGGAAATAATTTTTCTGGCAAACGTTCTTCCAAGGAATCAAATAATCTTTCCAAGAACTGATATGCTTTAACCGCACGCAGTTCTTGAAGCTCTTCATAAGCCAGTCTTGCAGCAGTTTTTTCACTACTAACCTTTTCTAACGCACGAACCCTATCCATTCTTAGCCAATTTAATACATCCCTACCCATATCTATCGCACAATCAGTGACAAAGAAATAATCCAAGAGCAGATCTAATGATTGATGTCCAACTGTCTTCACTTCGCGAGATATAGGAAAATTGATTGACTTCATATGGCCCATGACACCAGTTGCCAATCTTGCGTGCAAATCAATTGGCATGTCATTGCCATTGCCTGACTTCAATCTGATGTAATCATAGTGCCCAAAAAGGTTTGTCCATTCTGTTCTGAAACCATGCCTGCCCAAGGCCTCGAATGGTACGTAATCTGTACCGGATATCGCCCTGAATTCTGCAGTCCTATTTCTTATCAGATACTCTAGACCTTTCTGTGGCTCTTCTATCCACTGCGTATACTCCATGAATATCAATTAGTTATGCGAAAATGGCAGTAATTTGTTTACAAATGACAAATTACTGGAACTATTGAATCTGGCTCTCTGACCGGATTCGAAAGTAGACTCTCCGGTTATTCTTTCCTTTGTTCTCTGCTTTAAGGAATTCCAGAGGTCCAACTTCTTTTAGGCTCTTGACATGCGCCCCGCCGTCAGCCTGCCTGTCAAAACCTTCAATATCAACAATACGAAATTCTTTCATGCTTGAAGGCATGGCTTTTGCCAGCTTAAATACCATCGGATCTGCCTCCTCCCTGGACATAGCATATATCTTGATTGGAAGATCTTTTTCAATGAGAGAATTGGCTTTCTCAAAATAACCTGACAATTGCTCTCTATCAAAATTATCTAGTGCAAAATCAATCCTTCCTTTTTGGGTTGTTAGTTGATTTCCTGTAATCTGAGCCTGTGTCTCCTGACTGAAAACACCACTTAAGACATGTGCTGCCGTGTGATATCTCATAAGAAGATACCGTCTGTCCCAGTCAAGCACACCATGCACCTTGTCTCCTGGTTTTAGGCCAGGTTGGTCTACTTCATGGCTGATTTCTCCTGAGAATTTGCCTGCAAAAACGACTTTGAATTCTGTGCCATCTTCTTTTATAAGGGTGCCTGTGTCATGCTCTACACCTCCACTATTGGGATAGAACAAGGTCTGATCAAGAACCACATATTTATCATCCTTAACAGAAGCAACAATCGCATCAAACTCTTTTAGATAGCAGTCATCCATGTATAATGCCTTAGTCATAACAATCACCCACATCATAGAATTACGGTTTGTGTATATAAAATTTGCGTGGATTTACGAATTTAGGAGTTAAAGACAGGATTATACTCTTACTTCGACATCATCCTCATTATTTATGGCATTAACGAGAATCTTTCCTAATTTGTTGCCTTTTACCAGGTTAACAATCCCTTTTTTTGAAGCTTGACCCTTCAATAAGTACAACCCATCAACGTAAATAAATACCTCTTTGTTGGCAAGGCTTTCATCCAGAAAAAAACGTATGCTTTTCTTGTCAATTGTCACATCATAACTTATGCTTTCTTGAGCCTGATCGTCAAGGTCTTTAAGATCAATATTGATGCCGAGTTTTTTCTCAATTGCTTCAATATGTTTTCCACCTTTGCCAATAATTCTGGACATGGTCTGCTCAGGCACATATACAACAGCCTTATTTGAATTGACAATATCTACTTTTACTTTCGGAGCCATCTTCTTAAACTCATTTTCTATTGATTGTGCAGCTAATTCATGTGTCGGACTCCTCTGTTCCTTGGCAATGGGTACGACAATGGTCTGATCTCCATAGCTATAGATCTCAAACTCACTCTTTCCTGTGTCAAAATCATTCACTACAACAATAGGTCTTGCGAGATCCGCCTCAGTCATTCCTGCAGGTACCTTCACTTCCATCTTCACTGAGAAGACCCTATTTACAGCACCATGTCTAATAAAAATTACTGTGTCTATCACATGAGGAATGACTCCAAGCTCAATTCTGCCAATGAATCTCTGTATTGCATCAATAGGATTGGTTGCATGAATTACACCAACCATTCCAACACCACTCAATCGCAGGTCTGAGAAAAGCACGAAATCATTCGTATTTCTCATCTCATCAAATATGGTGTAGTCTGGTCTGCTAAGAAGAAGGACATCGTGGATTTCTTGGTTAGACCCATGACTCATGCTAAGTTGAGTGATCTCATCAGGAAGTTTGAGATCCCTTGGCGCTTCAACAGTCTTGATTATTTTGTTCTTTCCCAGGTAGAAAAGTGCAAGTGCTGTTGCAAAAGTGGTCTTTCCATGACCTGGTGCGCCAGCAATCAAGATACCTTCTGCTTGTTTCTCAATACGTTCATTGAGCTTATCAGATAATTTGTATTCATCAAGCGTCAAGCTTTTTACAGGTCTTACAGCAGTTATCTCATATCCATCTGAAAAGGGCGGTCGTGTAATTACAATCCGATAACTTCCAATCTGCAGAACAGTGCTCCCTCGCCTATCAAGCTCAATGAATCCTTCCTCATTTATTTTTGCCTCTCGCACTACTTCTTTGCAAAGTTCTTTCATAAATTCTTTTTCCAGTTTGTCATTTCCTACTTCTACGAATTTCCAAGCACCAGGTCTGCCTTTTTTTGCTTTAGGGGTTGTATTTTCTCGTAGATGGACTGACATTGTTGTTTCATCAAAATACTGCGCCAAAATGAACGGCTTTTCTTCTTCTTCAAATTCGACGAGAATAACATGAATACCTTTGGATTCAGCAACCATGGCCTGAACTTTGTCTCCAGTAATGAGTGCACCGTCTTCTTCACCAGCAATTTCTCTTATTACAGAATCAATCTCTCCTGATTTAGCATGTTTGATTTCAAAATCTCCTGGACGGGTACCTTTGAATTCCAGATCAATGTCTTTCTTAATAGAAAGTTCTCTCAATTTCTTGATTTCTTCCAGGCCTTGAACTCCTATCTCGCGTCCTCTATTAGCTTGGGCCTCAAGTTCTGCGATGACTGCTTCATGGATAATAATACCTTGGGGAGTCAGTTCTCCAGATTCGATCATACGAGAGCATAAACCCTCGATGATTATAGACGTGTCAGGAATGATCTTGGTTATCTTCTTATCCGAGCTGTATGTGATTTTGCTGTCCATTGTGTCTAGAATAAATGTAATGGTTTATAAAAATTTGCAAGAAAACGAATGCAAACCTACTTCTTTTCCATATAATTACATTTGCCACAGGACCATCTATTCTTGTGGTCTGCCATGAATGTTCCAGGGCCGCATTTTGGGCAGGATTTGTTCTTCCGCTTGATGCTTCCACCTTCAACCTTATAAACTTGAGCTAGGGACTGATGCTTTTTCTTGGATTTGGCCTTTTTGTCCTTGCCAGCTCCACCTTTGCCGCCTTTCTTTTTTGCCATCTTTATTCCTCTTTCTTACTTTTGGGCTTAGCTTCCTCTTTCTTAGCTTCTGCAGAATCTTCCTTTGTCTCTGCAGGAGCTTCAGCAGGTGCAGCCTCAGGTGCTTGCTCTTCGCCTTCTTTCTTAGTTGGTTTGCTATGCTTTTTCTTCACATATTCTGGCTCAAGCTTTTCAAGCGTTTCTTTTGAATCATATTTGAAAATCAGAACATCTGCTTTCTCTTCTCCAAATTGAGTGTTTATCTTTTTTACAATCACTAACTCTTTCTTGGTGTTCAATGCATTAGCTGCACTATCTAGAACATCTAGTCTTGCAGGAGTCTTACCTTCAAATAATAGAAGTGCGGTAATCTCTTCTCTTGAAAGTAAAGGATTCTTTTTCCGGTTCGTTATTTCGAGTTTCATCTTACCTTAATTGTGTATTCTCCGTTCATATGAATATCCATCTCTTTCGCAATGAATGACTTTTCATGATTAGCAATGAATATCCTTCCTTGCCAATTGGTTGAGAAGCTATCTTTCTTGCAAATAGGGCAGAGATCCTCATCTACAAAGATTTTACACCGTCTACAAACTTTTCTTTTCATAACCCTTGAGAATTGGTAGGCCCTTTTTAAATGTTATGTTAATCTAGTTGCTAATGCAGTGAATTTAGCCACTCACAAGCTCAATTAGGTCTCTTGCAGTAACTATACCCATGACCTTTTCACCTTCCATGACCACTGCATGCCTTATCCCATGCTTGTTCATTATCTTTGAGATATCCAAGAGAGTAGCATCCATACCCACAGTATAGACATCGGTTGTCATGACATCTTCCACATTCATGGCATTGTATTCCTTCTCCGCAGCCAATACCTTAACTAGAATATCTCTTTCAGTGAGTATGCCCCTAAGCTTCATATCATCCTCAACCACAATAAGAGCTCCAATCCTGTGCTTTGCCATTATCTTGGAAGCTTCCAAAATGGTCGCAGCAGGAGTTGTTGTGACAACAGGACTACTCATCCAATCCTTTATCTTGATAATCTTGGTTCACCTCTCTCAAAAGGTGTCTGGATTCACTCATTTATAAATTTTACGTGGAGTCAGTTCAAGACCAATTCATATGGCGCAACATTTTTATACTATTTGAACAAGTTCTGATATTATGAACAAAGTATTCAAGCCAAATAAGGCAGAACTGTTGGAAGTTTATGATCTGGAAGGAAATCTGATTCGCACTCAACAGAGAGCAGATTTTTACAAGGAAATAAAAGAAGAATTCAAGAATACAGGAAAAATAACTAAGCAAGTAAAAAGAATTACTCTCATCCTGATGACATCTAATGGACGGATCTATATTCAGAAGAGGAGTGATGAAAAAAAGGAGAATCCAGGACTTTATGATAAGACTGTGGGCGGAAATTGCAGGGCAGGTCACACGTGGTATATGACTGTGGTTCAGGAATGCCATGAAGAACTGGGTTTCCCTGCAGTTGTTCTGACTGATGATGAGTTCAGGATGGCAATCAAACATACTGATCTGAGAATTATCGGCCTTTTTCGTAGGGTTGAGTACATCCCTAATTTCATTTCTGTCAGAAAATC
>JAHJEM010000021.1 GCA_018825425.1 Nanobdellota archaeon
AACCTAATTGATGTTGGTGCTATTGCAACTGTTGCAGCAATCCAATCAGCTTGCTTTCCAGAGCTAAAGGATGGTAAGGTGAACCACAAGATCAAGACCAAGAAGAAGCTACCAGTAAAAGAGCTTCCTTTGACAATCACAGTCGGAAAGATTGGTGATAATTTTGTTGTTGATCCAACAGAAGCAGAAGAGGAAGCATTTGATTGCAGGCTAAGTGTTGCTATTCTTCCAAATGATAAGATCTGTGCTTTGCAGAAAGGTGGTGACCACCCAATCAAAGTGGCTGACATGAAGAAGATGCTTGAGATCGCAATTACCAAAAGCAAAGAACTTAGAAAAATTATTCTTGAGGCTGAAAAATGAAAAGGATTATATTAGGTGAGGAAGAATCCACTAAATATGAACGCGCAAGAATTATAGGGAGTAGAGCTCTTCAGATTAGTATGGGAGCACCATTCTTAATCAAGCTCTCAGAGCGAAAGCTAAAAGAGCTCGATTTCAATCCAATAAGAATTGCTAGTTTGGAATTCGAAGCAGGAGTCATACCTATTGCTATAAAGCGAATGCATCCTAGCGAAAGGTATACCCGGGACAAAAAAATTGCTGTGTGATTAAGCGGAACCATCGAATTTTTTCTTGTTTTTTTTGTTTTTTTCCTATTTTATTCTAATATCTTGAAAGCTTTTCAATAAATTCTTGCATTTTCCGAAATATGTTTAGGAATTCATTTCTTAAATAGGGTATTATTTGGGTTTGAGGTGGAAACATGTCATATCCAAGTTATGAAGAATGGAAATCAAAACAAGTATCAAGTGATAAATATACACGACCTGGACCATTAGAGAAGTTCCAAAAAAAAATATTTCAGGTCGGGGGGCTAGCAGGCACATTGTTCATGCTCTCGATTGCAGTCAAAGAAGGCTGTGACCAACAGATTATAAATTCAATAAGAGGAGATATTATCCAGACCAGCCAACAAGTTGCATCAATAGACGCTATGTGCAAGCAGAACACTCAAGCAATCTCCACTCTCCAAGGCAAAGTTGAGAATGCTGTCGTGTTCGGAGATAGGTTAAAAGAGACATTTGTGGAAAAAAAGGTATATGAATTACAACTTAGCTCGTTGGATGCAAAAATCCTTGATGAGGAAAGTGTACGAGAAATGGTTCAGGAGGAACTTGCTAGAACAAGCACGCCTAATTATCATGATAATCCAGAAAATGGAATTCAACTTGATGTCGAGTGTCGTGAATACCAATGGGACATGCCTTACACAGGCGCAGAGGTTTTCAGAAGAATACCTGAAATACAGTATCTTCTGTATTGTGATAAGGATGAGAACACTATCAAAGTGTATGAACACATTGGAAGTGAGGTCAGCTTAAAATATGAGTGCCCTGCATCCTTTGGAACAAACACTGGCCAGAAACAATTTGCAGGAGATCATAGGACTCCTGAACTTATATGCGGAATTAGTCAGCGGCAGGCTTTTCGAGATAGATCTAAGTTCGGAGTTGGAATGTATGAATTGGATCTTGAGAATTCTACCTATGATGGAAGCGGTGGTGGAATCTTGTTGTGTGGAACTGATGATCAGTATAGGATCCAATCTATTGAACAGGGAAGAGATTGCTCAAGCGGTGGAGTGATTGTCAAGAATCAGGATTGGCTGAGTATTGATGGGATTATACGAAATGATTTGAAGTATACTGCTGTGGTTGTTGAGCATGACATACGGCCATTGCTTTGAATACTCCTATCTTTTGACAAAATTTAAATAGACTGATCCTTAGGATATGATAGATCAATATTATGATAGTGAAACGGGCATGTGACAAATGTATTTTCCTTCTTGTTTTCATAACAGTATTGATATTCTCCTGCTCTTATGTGAATGCTGCTTGCCCGGACGGCACGCAAGTCAATGAATGCTCTGCAAATCCTACAATATCCAATCCAGACAGTTGGGGTCAACCATACAAATGCATTGATAATGCAGGAGTCCATAAACTTGCGCCCATGTGTGATGATTGTGATTGTTTTGGGACCCAGCAGGTGTGCAACCCTAGGGGAGATTGCACAGTTCATTCACACATACGAACCTGGGCAGTCAATTATGTTGGTGGAAAGGATGACCCAGAACAGGCACAGTTTGTCGCAGATCGGTTTGATTTCCTGATCAATAGCCAAAACCTAGATAATATCAGGCAATTGACAAATGCACCAGTTGTCCAATATGATAATTATTTTGACCTTTATGTTTATCAGAATAAATGGAACTATCTCCTTGACCGGGCTGAAGAGGATGGCATTGAGTTTGAGAGCCTTTTCTATCATTTCCGAAAGGATGCTGAGTGGAATGGCAGATATCTTCCAGGATGGAATGATGAGAATGATCAGGACCTTGATGGTGTCAATGATTTTCTTTTTACTGAACTTCGGATAATAGAGTGGGATAATCAAGATGATTTTCACTATGTTTTTGGAGATGAGGTGCAGTGGGTGAACATGGTATGGGTCTATGATGATATCACTGATGCTGATCCTCTTAATATTGTACCAAGCAATCCTAGTCCTGAAATAACCGACCAGTTCAATGTCGTGTTCACTTACAAGGATGCTTGCACACCAGGAGATTGCAGCATTGACATCCCTGAAAACGAAGAGGTCTCAGGTCCATTATATATAATTGCGGAAGTATTTGGAACAACCCAGGCTGGAAATCCTGTTGATCCTGACGCCCACGCCTCAAACATTGGGCAATCTCGTGCAAGGGATTACTGGTGGCCTCAACGAGGTAATGGCGGTGCAAGATACATGCCTAACATGGATGATCTCGAATATCAGGAATATAATTCTGATTGGGTCTATGATAAGACACATAATCCAACTGCGGATAATGAACAGACCCATTATAGTGGTATCATGATCGACAATATGATAGATAATAGTGGATGGGCATGGCCCAAGGCAGCACAGCAGGAGGTTATTGAGCTACCCTCAACATGGGGTCTGACAGGAACTGATCTTGCAGACGAACTGCATACATTGTACCCTATCGCGTATACAGCAACCCTTAGTGCAGCAAGGATAGGAAATCCTGACAAGATCCAGGTTCCGAATTGCTTTGGTTATTGCCATGAACTGACCATTCCTGTGATTGACGTCATGTTCACTGAATTTTATCTGAGGACAACGAGAAATATTCAGACAGTGATTGAAGATGCAATCGGAGCCAATACTTGGCAAAAGCCTATTTTGCACTTTGGAATAAGTGCAGATATGGCAGAGAATCTGGAGAGGGTAAATATTAGCATGCTTGCAATGCATTATATCGCAAAGAACGACTTCACATACTTCATGAATGGACTTGCCAATAAGGCAGCAGAAGAATGGTATGATGCCATCGCATATGATATTGGAGCCCCTGTAAATCCTGCATACATAATTGGCACAGGCAATGACCCTGGATCTCCAGGTGACCATTATACCCTGTACGGAAGAGAATATGAGAGAGCATTGATCTTATGGAAGCAACGGGAACACAATACCCAAGGGTTCAAGGATTATGCAAGGGCAAGGACAGTACTGGAAGAACCATTTGTCTTCCCTTCAGACCAAATTTTACATGTTGAGGTTGATGGGGAGTCTGCACAGAATATCAATATCCCTGCAGGAGAATATCTGGCTGAAGATCTTGCAGTAATCATTGATGAGGACATTGTTGGTGCTACAGTATCTTCTGATTCTGGATGCGGTTGGGGTCAGGTCTGCATTGATTCTGATGGGACAGATCCGTTCCAGAGTACATTGGAGATTCAGTTAGGTGGAGCGAATGATATACTTGGTTTTCCCACCAATCTGATTAAGACGTCTTATACATCACATGTTCTATCTGACAGTTATTATTTCCTGCATTCTGACGGATCCCTCTCTGAAGAGGCAACCAATAGAGTTGATCTTGCAAACCAGATGGGAGCAATTCTCATTAAGGTCGGATCATTTACTCCATGTCATGTCGGAGATAGTCAAGAATGCGGACCAGGGACTGAAACAGGCATATGCCAACAAGGCAACCAAGAATGTCTGCTCAATCCCAGTAATCCAGGAGATCCTGATGATGGCCGTTGGGGTCCGTGTGAAGGAGTAGTATATCCTGCTATTGAAATCTGTCAAGATGGAATTGACCAGGACTGTGAAGGTACAGACCTGGATTGCGAAGAATGTCAGCCAGGATATGCTCCACCAGAAGGCTGCCTATGCAATGGTGAGGTGATAGAACCTGCGGCGTTCTGTCCGTTTGGTCCTGGAGGAACTGTTGTCTTCCAGAAAGGATTGCTCGGGTATGAAGATGTAAGCGAAGCAGGTATAAAAATTCAGGAACCAGACACTACCCAGATATTTCGGGCAGTAATTGGAGGAACAACGTATACATCGCGTAGCATGATACGATTTGACTTCTCTTCACTTGATTCATCCACACATGTTGAATCGGCGACTTTGGAACTGTACAAGAGATGGAATGCAGGATGGCCCTCTGAAGTACGTGTTCATCCTATACTTAAGGATTGGTCGAGTATTGGTGTGACATGGAACTGTCTTGATGATCTGAATCAGGATGGATGCGCAAATCCTGAAAATCCCTGGGAATTGCCTGGAGGCACAGGTGCAACAGACATCTCATCAGAATTCGCATCAAGTGAAGTTGGTGAAGATCTTGGTTGGTATTCATGGGATATCACAGATATGGTCAATGCATGGATTGCAGGGGATACTGATAATCATGGGATGCTGCTCGTGGAGCAAGAAGGAAGGACCCATAATTTTGCAGACTCTGATTATACTCAAGAACTCCGTCCAAAAATAAGCCTCGTGGTCGGTACAGGCGCAAGTCTGTGTGAGATTTATGATCTTGACTTGAATGGAGAGATAGGGTCATTGGAAGCTGCAAGAGCAATAGTCGATTGGTTCAATTCTGATTTGGGCTTGGAAAATCTGATTTTTGTTGTGGATGCATTGAAGGAGCATACATGTCCTGATGCTATTGCTCTTGAATAGAAATAGTCACTTTAGAATAGTTATAAATGGGGAGATTAAAAAATATTTAGTTCTGGCCTACATGATTACATATATCTGCGGACAATGTGCTGGACGATAGGCCATATTTTGTATTAGAACTTAAGACATGGGGTCAGCAAGGTCTTTTGAAGCAGGCAACGAAGTATGTTATGACAACCTTTGACGTAGCTGAAACAACTCACAGAAAGTATGAAATGTCCAGGATAAATGCAAGGTATGCCTAAATATTTAATCTGCATTAGAGAATTACACAACAACTAGTTGATTTTCTATGACAAAAGATTTATAAACACAATATATCAAATACAAGCTCTTCATGATAATAAGCACTGAAATTTGGGCATGGGTAATTATTCCACTACTGATTTTCATAGCAAGAATTCTGGATGTAAGTATCGGAACAATTAGAGTTATTCTGATATCTAAAGGAGTGAAATGGCTTGCTCCAATCCTTGGATTCTTTGAGGTATTGATCTGGCTCATGGCAATCAAGCAGATACTGACCAACATAAGCAATTTTATGGGATATCTTGCATATGGCGCAGGTTTTGCTGCAGGAACCTATATTGGGATGCTTCTTGAGGAGAAAATCAGGATAGGAAAAGTGGTTGTGAGAGTTATTACCCGAACTGAAGCCAAAGATGTAGTAGAAACGCTTAGAGCAGCAAACTATCCAGTCACAACCATGAAAGCGCAGGGAAGACATGGTCCTGTAACTGTTATTTTTACTGTTGTTAAAAGAGAGACTGTACAAAGAGTAATTGACATAATCCATAAATTCAACCCCCGCGCGTTCTACACAATAGAAGATGTTAGATATGT
>JAHJEM010000022.1 GCA_018825425.1 Nanobdellota archaeon
CCTGGAATTGCTGGAACTCCCCAACCTGCTATGTCTCCACCATACATTGGACCATCTGCATAACAGTTGGCTTCTTCTCCATGGAAACTGATATCTTGTGCACTTGCGCTCATTGCGCACACTAGCAATACAGCTAGTAAACTTAATAATTTCTTCATTTTAGTATACCCCCAAACATTATAAGCTTGGAGATGAGTCCAGGGTATTTAAACCTTTGGAAATGGTTTATAAAGGGTTTATAAGCTATTTATAAGCTATTTATATAGAGAGAAAAATCATTTAAAAAAAGCCAGAATGATTCAGATTAAAGGGATGATTTTTGATAGATCCTTTCCATCAACAATGTGAGTTGCTGCTGTTCTCAATTCATCATTCTTGGAGTTGAATGCAATTGCCATTCCCGCAATCTTTGCTGGAGCAACATCCATATTACTGTCTCCAACATAGATGGTTTCTGCCAGATCAATCCCTATATCAGAGCATAAATCCCGAAGAATTTTTGCTTTGTGTTCACCACCAGCGGCAACTGGTGAATTGAATATTCCCGCAAGCTTCCCATCACGAACTATAAGATCGTTTGCATAGAGGTGATCCACACCGTGATCATTTTGCACTCTTCTTGCCACATCTATTGCTGAAGAGCTTATAATAGCAGTAATAAGCCCTTTTTTGTGAATGTGTTCAAAGGTTTCCTTGACACCCCTCATATATTTGATATTCTTAATCAAATCCAAGAATGGTTGGGCATCTTTTCCCTTCCAAAGAGTCTCAACGACTTCATATTTTAATCGATCATAGTCAGTTGCCAAGTATTTCTCAGTAAGTTTCTTGCCTTCTTCCAAGGTCCCATACGCCTTGTGAAGCTCTATCCAGAAGTTCCTAGTATCAAATATCACCCCATCCATATCAAAAGCTATAAGCTTATACATAGAAATAAAAGAAAAAGAAAAAGAATAAAAAATGTTCGGTATTGTATTAATGTTTTCGCCTTAATAGCACAAGACCTGCAAGTCCGCCAACCATTGCAACAAGAGCTGCAGTTGTTGAGAACTCAGGAATTTCCGGATCAAAGCAGAAATCAATATGATCAATTGCTACTTGTCCCCAATTGGCACATCCGTCCCAAACAGGTCCGAGAGCTTCCAACTCAATGGTCAAGGTTTCACCAATCTCATATGTCCTTGGAAGTGCGAAGGTCTCTTCTTTCCAATCTTCTGATCCAGTGTCGACTGCTTCAACTGTACCGATGAATTCTCCATCAACATAAGCATCAAAGCTATCAGCTCCACTGATACCATCCAAATATCGAATGGTAACTATATTGGTTGTATGAGTTGCTGTTACATCTACGCTTGCAGTTGAGGCACCCATAGTGCAATCTCCTGGTTCAATCAGTAGACAGAAAGTCTCATAGTCCTGGCCACCGTAGTAGCCTCCAGCCATAGCCGGAACGCCCCAACCAGTCAGACCACCTGCAAACTCATATCCATCAGCATAACAATCCACATCATCACCGTGAAGGTCAACACTGAAAGAAGGTGCAGTAGCACTAACAGCTGTAGCCAAAACAAACATTGCCATAAACATTACTAATAATATCTTCATTTTTTCACCCCGTGAAACAATTTCAAGAAGAGAATGATGTTTATATTTATATGCGTTGTGTGGTCACGACTAGGTGACGGATTCGTCCTAGGTTTATTTAAACATATTGCGTATAAGATCTGATTTGGTTATTATCCCCAGAATCCGACCTTTTTCCTGGACTATTACTAAAGGAAAGAACTTGAGCATCTCAACAAGAGCCTCTTTTGAGGTCTTTTTGGATATCATTGGAGGGGCATCTTCCATGATATGTTCAACAGTATTTATATTATCCCCTGACTCCAAGATGTTATTGACAATGTTCTTTTCAGTAACCATTCCAACAACAATATTGCTCTCAATCACAGGCAATTGGCTAATCTCCTTTGATTTCATCTTCTTGATGACATCTCTTAGATTGTCAGAGCGCTTGCAGCTAACAATTGTCTTGATCATTATGTCTTTGGCAGTAATCGCCTTAATATGGGATAGTGAATCTAGGGCTGCGAATATTTTCTGGACATTGGAATATGCAGGATCAATCCTGTTGGATTCTATCTTGGCTATAAGGGATTGACTGACACCTGCAGCTTTTGAGAGTTGGGACTGGGTGATCCCTAATTTTTTCCTGATATTCTTGATATCCTTGATATTATATGGCATATTCGGATAGGAATATTTTAGGGTTTATAAATATTCTGATAGTAGGGGTGGCTAGAAACTTTTTTAAAGGTACTTTTTTAGTAGCAAGCATATGGGATTCATGTGGATCAAATCCAGGACTGAAAGGAGACAAGAGAAGATCAATCCACACATTGCAGAAGTGAGAAACTATAGGGATTTTCACTTTGATCTGGGTTCCTTGTATAATCTTCGGAATTGGCTGGATTTTATTTTTATGAAAATAAGGCCTAAGTTAAGGCAAGAAGGATTACTGTCTGATCCAAAGATGCAACCACTAATTAAGAAAGGTCTGGGAGATCTAATGGCAGACAGGTATAGCCATCTCCTAGAGCTTTTGGATGTCTATGAGGAAATCGATGTCAATCCATTTTTCCAGACATTATTCAATTTGCATAGACATTACATGCATTTTCCTGAGGATTATAGACGCAGATATCCACAAATTCAAAAGGAATTTGATTACGTCCAGTTGCAGGTCGAATTATGGCATGAGGCCAATGCAACTCTGAAACAACTTCGCGAAACCATAACAGCACTGAAGAATCAGGCGCGTGCTCATGAGATTGTTGTTGATTCAGGACCTCAAGAACACATGCCATTCATGGAATCTCTTGTAAAGTTTTGTGGAGATTATAAATCAGAGAATTGGAAACCTTTGCAGACTCACACAGTGAATGATTATCTACGTGTCTCGTTTGAATTCTATGAAAAAGTCATTCCTTGGCGTTATAGTGCCAAAGTCAAACAGAGTGCAAAGTCCGATATGCCCAAAGAAGAAGAACAGAGACTATCTGAGGAACTGGCGAAAATCGGGCAACAAACATATCATGATGTGAATCAATTGATCCAACAAGTGTTTACTGAGGCAAAAGGCATTGTTGGATTCACTGAACGAACCATGCAAGCCTATCGTGAAATGGAAAAAGCAATGCAGACGCGGGTGCAACACACTTCTTCTGCCTTAGAACACTACAATAATATCCGCCGCATTGTTGATGGATACAATAGAGAAGATCCTGCATTGATTTGGCAAGGGGCAATGGCCCTTGAAGAGAATAAGGGTTTTGGTTCAGCAATCATAAGCGTGTCAAACAACAAATTTAGAGGTTACCGAAAGATATTGGTAAATCATGGTCAAGCTGCATCCGCACTTGGTGAAAATCAGAGGTGGGATGATAAAAATGAAAGATTACTTGTAAGCGCTTCAGATTATGTGGCTAGAATACGCAGAATCATACAAATGGGCCTCAAACCAAGTGGTAGCGATGATTCACATTTTGATAATCCTGAACTAAAGCAGCTTCAAGAGATTTGGGTATATGAATATGATCCACATAAGATATCTCCATATGGATATATCAACATAGTTTTTGATCCTGGAGAACACACAGTCTTTAAATCTGCTAAAAACTATGACAATATAGGTAGACAACATGAGATGTTTATTTTGGCAAAAAAAGTCAAGAGAGATTTTCGGATTCTGTTATTGACATCCAAAGGAAATCCAAAACACAGAATTTCTGTAGGTGGAAAATATATGAGTTCTGCACAATATATCAAGGAGATCAAGGCTGAACTCAAGAAACA
>JAHJEM010000023.1 GCA_018825425.1 Nanobdellota archaeon
AAAAAATTATCGAATTTTTGAAGTATAGAAGTTCTGTATTGCGAATATTACAGTATTAAACAAAAAACCGAAATATTTATATATGAGCTCTAACAGTGTATAAATCAAGATACAAAAATGTATACTAACTGCTGTTTTGGCTTTCGGCTAAGCCAACTCGGGAGTGTTTGTCGGGAGGGATTGCACACACTAGCACAGTGACAAAAGAGTGTGTCTGCATTAACAAGCATGGATCAAGAGACTTTATTTACAGCGTCGAAATGGGATATCCTGAAACTTCTTAGTAAGAGCCCAAAATCTCCTATACAATTGGCAAAACTTGCCAATACTTCTGTTGCCAACATCAGTCAACAGCTACGCCTGCTTGAGATGGGTGGTATTGTCAAAAGCGTCAGAATTTCTAACCGTGAAAAAGATCAGCCTCGAATTCTTTATTCTTTGGCCCAAAACCATGCATATGTAATCGCAATAGGTAACAAGTTTGCAGAAAAAGGGTTCACAGAACTTGATGATTTCAGTACAGCCATTCTTCGGATCATGCTCATTCCAGACAAGAAGACAAGATATTCTCTTCAAACAGCACTTTGGCAGATTGAACCAGACTTTGCTAAGATAGATATGGTGCTGGCAGATGTATCCCATGCTGGAAAGCCAAACTTGCATATTGCTAGTGAGAGTACAACTGCTGCAAAAAAAGTAGCAGGTCTTAATGCCAAAGATGTCAAGATTCATTTTTCTTCCAAAGAAGATGCAATGAAACTCATAGATAAGGGTATCATTGTACTTCATGCTAAAACAACCCAGGGAGAGGTGGGAAAATGACTGCACTAAGCAAGCGAATGGTTAGTCGACTGATTGATAATCGTTTGATTAGCTCAGGCTTCTTAGTTGCAGTCGTATTAGCCCTATTCTCTCACCAAGCATTGGGTACGCCTATGGGTGCTGAAGCAAGAGCACTTAATTCAACCAGGGGAGATCCAACAGGAAGTGTGGGAAGTGTTTATGCAGAAGCAGGTAATGTAACTGAGCTTGAGATCAATGGTACTCAGTTGACCAAGGCTTGGCAGGGTTTCTTTGGAAACATCACAGGTAATATTACTTTAGAGGATTCCAGTGGTCATCAGATGTATGATTGGACCATGGGAGATGCCCAAGGAGAGGTATATGCTTCACGTAACAATGCAATCACATGGGCAGACGTCAACTGCTCCACAACTGAGACTGTAGTTGCAGAAGAGACGGCTATGGGTATGACAGATACAGACAATGACAATATTTCCGCAACTTTCAGGACAACTGATCCTCATCCGACCTTCAATGTCGGAACATTTGCAGTGAATGCAACATCAACATGCTATACAACTCATACATATGTGAGTGGTGAAGGTCAGGACACTGCCTTTCCTGAAGTCATGCTAAATGACAGTTCAGGTAGAGTGGTGTGGGTGACATTGATTAATGAAAGTACAACAGGATTTGATGGTGTAACCCATGATTTCCAGATGCTTGTACCAGAGGACGGTCATACAGATGCACAAGCAGACATTCGAACCCAGTATTACTTCTGGGTAGAATTGAGCTAGTGGCATGAGACATAAAAAATTAGGATAAAATATTGACAACCAGAGGTGAAAAGCACAATGAAAACAAGTGAATTGAAAAAGATATTGATAAGTGTGGTGCTTACGCTCGTATTAGCATTAAGTGTTACAACAGTGGCATCAGCTCCCATGGGAGCAGATTCGAGGGCACTGAACAGTACTCGCGGAAGTCCAACTGGGTCGGTTGGTAATGTGTATACTGAAGCAGGCAATGTATCTGAGTTAGAGATTAATGGTACTCAGATAACTCAAGCCTGGCAAGGTTTCTTTGGAAACATCACAGGTAATATTACTTTAGAGGACTCCAGTGGTCATCAGATGTATGATTGGACCATGGGATCTGCTGAAGGAGAGATCTATTCTTCCAGGACCAACTCAATTACATGGACAGATGTGAACTGCTCAACAACTGAGACAATCGCGATTGAAGAAACTGCTTTGGGTATGACTGTAGATGATAATGATAATATCTCTGCTACCTTCAGGACAACAGAGCCACACCCAACATTCAGTGTTGGAACGTTTGCTGTGAATGCAACTTCAACCTGTTATGCTGCGCACACATATGTTAGTAGTGCAGGCCAGGACACAGCATTTCCACAGGTTATGCTGAATGACACAAGCAACAACGTGATATGGGTAGCTCTACTTAATGACACCACAACAGGTTATGATGGAGTCACACATGATTTCCAGATGATTGTTCCAGAGGACGGTCACACGCCTGCTGCTGAAGCGATTCGAACCCAGTATTACTTCTGGGTAGAGCTAAGCTAAATGCTTAGTTTTTTTTATTTTTTTTTTTATTTTTTGATATTCAAAACAAACCATCAAAACAAGATAACCAACATTAACAAAATCAAGGCAAAAAATAACAAAAAGGAACCAACCAAGGAAAATAATCAAGAAAAAATCAGGATAAAGAGGGAGTAAGATGACAATAAAAAATTCACAATGGAAACTAGAACACATCTGGCTTATTGTAATTACATTTACAATAGCCATACTTACTCTTTATCAGGCTTATGCAGTGCCAGGCGGTGCCGGTGTTATCTATGTTGCCAATGAGACAAGCAATGGATCAGATCCTACAGGATATAATGATTCTGGTGGATATATCTACCATTCTAACCTGGATGTGACCCAGCAGAACTCCAATTGGAAGGCATATGTTGGAAATGTCACAGGCTCATTCACATTGGATGATAGCAATGGAGACACCATCTATAATTGGGAATCACTCGGAGGAGGTAATGTTGGTGAAGTATATGCCTCAAGAAATGACACTGTTACTTGGGCTGACATCAATTGTTCCAATGATACATACATTGAATATGAAGATGAATACTTTGGTTTTGACCAAGACAGATCTGATAGCATAAACTCTACCTTCAATGATTCAACACATCAAGCATTTCAGGTTGGAACAACTACAATCACTGCCAACACATGTTATGCAGGTATATTGTTCAGAAATGATACAGCACAAGTCAACAGCACTTCTGCACCTTGGCAGGAAATCATACTTACAGATGAGATAAATCTTGTATATGCTGGCATAATTGAAGATGCTGAATATGCATACAGTGCAAGCAGTGACAAGAATGTTACAGCAGATTTCCAGCTCTTAATACCTGAGAATGGAACGCGGGCTGTAGCTACTACTTATTATTTTTACGTGGAGATATAAACTGGAGAGAGTGTGATAACAATGAAATATAAAGAAAAGATATCTGATGCGGTACTTAGCGTGGCCATCTTTGTAGTTATGGTGTCCATCGTTGGTATTGGGTTAGTATTAAGCGATGATCCAAAATCTGTAACAACACAGACAAATATTACTTCGTCTCTACCAATCATAGATTCCATTGTAATAAATAGCGGCAGCTATATCAATCTGACAGAAGGATCACTCAAGCAAATAATTTGTAATGCAACTATTGTTAATTATAATGGGAAGGATGATATTTCCCACGTCAATGCGACATTTTTTAGAACCAACGGTACTGTCCAGGACGGTCTTTATGATGCTGTAAACAATAATACTGGTTATCAACACGTCAATTGTACATATGCATTTCCAGGAGACGACGCATTTACGTTTTCATATAATTGTACTATGAATCTGACATACCACGCATTCAATGGAAGCTGGAATTGTACAGTTTTTGTAAACAATTCATTAAATTCGCCTGTGAATGGAACAAATTCAAGTTGGATTGTACCTTTGTATGCAATCAATGTAACAGATGTTATGAACTTTGGTGAATTGGCGGTATATGACTATAGTGCAGTGCGCAGCGTGAATGTCACCAACTGGGGCAACATGCCAATTAACCTGACAATTTATGGTTATGGTGGAGAGGATAATTCTACAGGTTATAATAGGAGCTTCATTTGCCCTGATGGGCCTGGCACCAACATCAGCCTTGGCTATCTTCGATGGGAACTTCGAGATGATAACGGTTGGGTGAACATGACTAACATAACTATCGGCCCTGCAAGAATCGACAATGTAACTATTCAGAAACAAACAACAGACACAAATATTTGGAACACCACGTATTGGAAGATATACGTTCCTCCAAACCCATTCGGTGCTTGCAATGGAACAATTGTGTATGAAGCAATGCTCGGAGGCACAAATTAAGATGAAAATGATCAAGATGAAAAAAAAGGAATACTTAGACAGAGTTGAAAAGGACACGTTTGATGCTTTAATGGCAATAACCTTGAGCCTTTAATTTTTTTTTATTATTTTGAATTTTCATATTCTTTGTTTATTAACATTTATATCAATAGCATTTGCCACGCTAACGCGTGGGTTAATTCACGCGCGTAGATTTGGCCTGTGCGAACACGATTTTAGCCCTGGTCAAAGGCCAGGCCTTATCTCACCCGAAGGGTGACCCATTAATTTTGTTATTGTTTTGCCAAATTTGAATTCGTTAATTAATGAAATATTTCCAAAGCGCAAGATTTATATAGAACTTGAGTTACTTTTGAAGTCATGAAGGGGAAGAAACTGTTGCTTTTCTTATTGGCACTATTGCTTGTGTCACAGTCTGTTTTGGCAGAAACAAAACTAGTCAGTAATTCTGCGGATTGGAAGGATGTATATTCCACTATGCTCTACGGGAGCCTTATGGGTGTGAATACAGCATTCTTGACAAGTGCCAGGCACAGCACCATTCTATTATATTCGATTCCAAAGGATTCAACTGTTGAAGTGATATCCTCAAGGAAAAGTGCTTTTGTTGTTGGATATGATACAATCATTGAGGGAAGAGGATTTCCAGAAGTGACAGAATATTCATATGATAATGTTAATCTTGAGCTGGCTAAACGTCTTGAGGGGGTGTCAAATTTTGTAGTCATTGATCCTTCTTATGGATATAATGCTATTTCTGCTTCTCCGTACGCAATTGTTTCAAATTCATATGTATTATTCGCAGATGAACGGACAATCGATGATGTGGCTGAATATTTGGATGATGTTGATGTTGATTCACTTCTATTATTTGGGCAGTTGGATCGTGAGGTCAAGGAAGAGTTGGCAAGATATGATCCTGAACTCCTTAATGAAGGGGATAGATTTGATAACAATATTGCTATCCAAAAGAAATTCCTTGAAATCAAACCCAAAAAACAGGTCACGCTTTCAAATGGCGAGTTTATTGAATCAGGTTTGATGACTGGTGCTGAGCCTGTTGTATTTATAGGTCGAACAAATGTTCCGGATCAAGTAAGACAGTTCATTGATGATAGTGATATTGAAGTCGGGGTTCTTGTGGGAAATGAGCTTATAGGGACCGCAACATATGTGAGACGACAGCTTGGAATCAGCGTATTTGTAAAATTCGCCCAAGGCTCTAGAACACCTTCTGGAAGCATCGCTCCTGTTGAAGACTTGGATAGATTTCCAATGCCCATCTATAGTTTGAATCTTGACGCGGTCTCGATGTTATATAACAAAGGAACAAACTCTCTTGAAGTCACCTTTAGGAATCTTGTAGACCTGGCAACATATTTCAAATCAACCATAACCCTTACTGATGCTACAGGTTCTATGGTTGTGGGTGATGAGGATGCATTATTTATTGATGGAGAAGAGTATAAGACTGTTGTTTACACTGAAACCAACGATGGAGATCCTATTGAGCTTGAAGGAGACAATATTACAGGTGCACTTTTCACGATTTATGGTGAAGGAAGAAAATCTCTTGAATTCACACTGGAAAAAGAGATGCAAATTGAGACAGTCACAGTGCTTGACAATGCAGACATTGATATAGTTGATCTGGTGTATAATAAGCGGGCAAAGAGATTTGAGGTAAAGCTTGATAGTGTTGGTAGTGCAGATGCATATGTTAATGTTGAATTAATTGATGTCATGGTCAATGATGAGTTTATCAATGTAGGTTCAGAAGGTGTGGATCTGATCAAGAAAGGCAAATCAAAATGGATTCATATCAAAGCAGAGCTCACAGATGAGGATATTCTTGAGAATGCCGAAATTATTGTTAAAGCATACTATGGAGAGCGTGAGAATGCACTCATTAAGATCAAAACCAGGACATTTGCATTCAAAGAGAAAGGTATTGACTATATGACTTATGTATTGGTTGCAGTATTGATAATCCTAATAATCCTGTTCTTCTTTACAAAGAAGAAGAAATGTAAGAATTGTGGGCATAAGAATAAGAAATCCGCTAGAACCTGCAAGAAGTGTGGAGCAGGTTTACAGGGGCACAGTCATCAAGGTCCTGGTGGTCATCCAGGTCATAAGGTGCATCATACAATGCATCAATCTACTCATACAACACATTCACCGCATAAGCAATAGACTGTGTGTTGGATATTTTGGATAATATTGGCTAATTCTTGAGTTTTCTATGCATTAGGCAGTTATTCTTATAGAAATGAGGGAAAAAGAAAAAAAGTTTGGCTCCCTGATGTTTCAGGGGGAGGGTGGGTGGTTTGTAAGAAACAGGTTCCCAGGGAGCCGTTTCAACATGAATTGCTGAATATGATTTATCTCTTGACTCTGATGCTTCGGGGTGGCTTTCTTAATTCTTGGAGCCACATGAGTCCGATTCTCATCATGTTTTTATTGAATTTCTCAGACAGTTTGTAGGTCTTCTTGTACAGGTCGTAGTCGATTATTCCCATGGTTTTCATGGGTGTTAGGATCCTGTCGTAAAACTGTCGTTTGTTGTAGGATAGGGATACTTTCTTTTTGGCTTGTATAGGTCCTTCTCGGATTTCTTCAATCAGTCTTCCTTCGTGAAGGGCTGTAGCGAACATGGACATTTCAGTCTTACCCATTTCACCATCCTTTCCTTTCATCTCCTCGACCAAGAGCTTTGCAACAATGACTTGTTGTTTGGTTGCAAATATTATTTCATAAATATTCTCAGGGAGGTTGAATTGGTCAAAAAGTATTACCATACCAAACATAATATCATAACTAGTATATAAATATTTCGTTTTGTATACCTTTTTGTATACTAGTGTATTTAAATACTTAAAAATATAAGTAAAAATATAAGGGAAAAAATAAGTAAATTATTTAAATATCTAGGATTCAAGTAAATGTAAATATGGAAATCAGAAGAAAACTGTATGTGCGAGGCAGCTCACACGAAACAACCATCCCCAAACCCTTGCTCTTCTCACTAGATGAGAAACACAAGCATGATGTGGTTTTCATATTTGATGCTGAAAAAAACAGATGGTACGTAGACATAGTTCCGCGTGAAAAATAGGAGGAAGATGAAAGAAAAATTCATTTTTGTGCTGCTCGCAGTAGCAGTACTTGTATTTAATATGGTTTTTGTAGCTGACAATGGGCAATTTGGAATTACTGGTAGGACCATTACTACAGTGAACATTACAGAGGCAATACAAGCCAATTGTATCTTCAATGTACCGTCGGGTTGGAACCTGATATCATTCTACTGCATAGGAACACAGGATGCACCAGTAAATATTGTGGGAAATTTGACTAATATGGTTGGAATCTTCCGTTTCCATCCAGGCGGAGGAACCGACAAATGGAAGAGCTATAATCCTAACCTTCCAAGCTGGGTGGTTAATGATCTTACATCAATGAGCAAAAAGGATGGTTACTGGATAAGAATGGGTTCTTCACAAGTCTTTTCTTATTTTGGTGTCCTTAGTGACAATAACACAATAACCTTGGCTGAAGGTTGGAATCTGATAGGTTATCCTTCACCAAACTCTATGGCGGTCAATACAACATTTGGTGATGTTTTTGGGAGTTATACTCATGCAGAAGCTTATAATAGAACAGTGGACCAATGGCTTAGGTTTGATCCAAATTCTAATAATAATACATTGAACTTCACAAGACCCTTCATGGGCTTTTGGATAAATATGACTGCTACAGGCAGCATTGATATTTCATGATGAGAAATGAGCAATCAATAGGAAAGAGAAACACAATCCTTCTATTCATACTTGGATTGATATTGCTTGCAACCCTTGTAGTCAGGTTGCCTTCTGCATCGGCTCTTCCTATGCTTCCTACAGAGTTCTATGGCACAGTCAAGTATTATAATGGGAATGGTACGTGGGGTGTTACAATTGGAGCAATGACTTCAGATAATCAGAGCTGTGGTGCTTTCTCTGTGCAACACATTGGATACTATGGATCTCTATCATGCAATGGGGATTGGCCATATACTGCGGCTGATGAGGGTGCTAATGACAGTCAAACAATTGAATTCACATACAATGGTGTTGCAGCCACTGAATTTGGAGACAATACATTTACTGCAGGAGAATATAAACAAGTAGACCTTGTCATTCCTGAGATTGTTTGTGGTGATGGTTTCTGTGATAGTCTCGAGACCCAAGAAGCTTGCTCTCAAGATTGTGGAGAACCACCTGATCCGGGTGGTGGTGAACCTGGCGAGGGAGAAGGTGAAGGTGAAGGAGAAGGTAGCGGCGGATCTGGAGGTAGTGGTGGTGCTGGTGCAGGTGGTGCTGGTGCAGGTGGTGAAGGTGCGGCTGCTGGTGGTGGTGCAGGTGAAGGAGAGGCATGCGAAGTCAATTGGATATGTGAAGAATGGGGTCCTTGTCTTCCAATAGGTATGCAATACCGTAACTGTACAGATCAGAATAATTGCGATACTGAAAATGATAAACCTCTTGAAGAACAAGAATGTATCTATGTTCCTACCTGTTTTGATGGTATAATGAATGGTGGTGAGACTGGAGTTGATTGTGGTGGTCCTTGTCCTCCTTGTCCTCATTGCTTTGACAATGTCCAGAACTTTGGAGAGGTTGGTATAGACTGTGGTGGTCCTTGTCCTGCGTGTCCAACATGTTTTGATGGCATAAAGAACTGCCACAAGTACGAAGGAGGAATACTGAAATGCGAAGCCCGGGTTGATTGTGGTGGTCCGTGTCCTGCTTGCTCAAAATTCATTTCACTGCCTTCAATCATTTGCGTAAGGATAATTAACCCATTCAATCCATTATTCCTATTGTTCGTGGCAGTGATCATTGCTGTACTAATTACCAGAATCATAATGTCACAGATCGCGATTCGTCAGGTCAAGAATAATAAGAAACTAAAGCCAGTTGTAAAAGCTCAGAAGTATCTTGGAATCCGAAGAAGAATGTATCTATTTGTTATTTCAACAGTCCTTGTCTCCTTGATTCTGTTCCTTTATTATTATTTCTTTGGAATATGTTTCAAGATAAACCTTGCATATCTCTGGCTGCTTGTATTAGCATTGATAGGTGTCCCTCTATTGATCCATCAGATCATGAAGCGGTTTGAATATGATGAGAGCCAATTCCTGAGGCGTATAAGATTGCTTCATGATACTCATTACAAGCAAATCATGCAGCTCATTGATATTGAGAATAAGCATCTTATGGAGGTGGAAGATCAAATTGCAGAACACATACGCAAGCTCCAGAATGATGAGACGTTTGCAGATAAGTTGAAGGAATATCCTGCAATGGATGGCATATACAAAGAGATACTAAAGTTGTTTGAGAGGTATAAAATGACCCAGACTCCATTCGACGAGGAAAGAGTGCTATGTGATGACATCCATAAGCTGACCAAGGATGAGAATTTTAAGAAGGCATCAGAGGATACATCAGAGTTCAAACTCATACTGGATAAGTTACTCCTACTCTACAAGAACTATGAGCAGAAACAAGAGCTCTATGATGAACTGGACAAGATAGAGCATCCTGAGAAGTATGAGGAGTTTGAAGAGGAACCACAAGAGCTTAAGCCCAAGAAACCAGAAAGTGAAGGTGATGACTCTGATAAAGCTGATGGAGATGCTGACGCTGAGAAGGTTAAGGATAAGGAAGAAGGTACTGATAAAGCTGCTGATAAAGCTGAAGAGAAAAAGGAAGGTGATAAAGAAAAAAAAGAGGGTGAAGACAAAGGAGAGGATAGAGGAGAGAATGGAGGAGAAGATACTGCTGACAAAGAAGATAAGAAAGTAGACGAAAATAAAATTATTGCCAAAGAAGATGACAGAAAAGAAAATGAGAGTAAGGGGGGAGAGACTAATGTCTAAACATGTTCATTTTTGGCTTATGGCAATATTGGCAATCTTCTTAGTATCATCTTGTGATAACTCTATCAAACCAGATGTTGATTCTTTAAGCTCCCTACCTGTAATCAAAGAAAACCAAAAAGCAATAGTAGTTGCAGCGCATCAGGATGATGAGGCAATTGGTGCTGCAACAATTATTTCTCGTACTCTTGAGAAGAATGGTGAAATCTTTGTAATAATAACTACAGATGGTGCTCCAAAAGAATTTGGTCATGGTGATTTTGAGGCTGAGGTTCGTAATAATGAGACTATTCGTGCAATGGGTATACTTGGTGTGCCAAAAGAGAACATATATTTCCTTGGATTCGATGATTTAGGTTTTTTATTTGAAATTGATATTGGCCAAGAAATTACAAGATTGGCAAACATTCTTGGTGATATCCTGCCTGACAGAGTCTATGTTCAAGCTTATGAAGGCGGACATATTGATCATGATGCTACTCATTTCTTAGTAATTGAAGCTCTTAAACAGGTAAATCATGATATTGATGTTTATGAATTCCCTGAGTATCATGCTTTTGGATTTGGAGATCCAATTCCTGAAGAGAATGATGTGATTGACAATGATAAGTATCCGATTGTGAGACTTGAATTAACAGAGGAAGAGCAAACTAGAAAGAAACAGGTAATCAAACAATACATATCACAACATCCTGAGAAGGCAAATCTAATAACCAAAGACAAGGACAAAGCCATTCAAATACTTCAATTGCATATTGATGTTGATGGTGAGAACATTGGAAAGGAAGAGTTGTTTGCCAAGGAAGATCATTTTTTACGCATAGCACAAATACCGTATTATTTTAGGAATCACATGCTTGGTACTTATGGGGCTTATCTTATGGATGCTGAAGAGTATGCGGTGAATGCGACAATCATTGATTTCATTTTGAATTCTAGTGAGAAATATTTACCAATGATTCATGGCTGCGAAGAACTGCCCTTAGAAGATAGATATTATATTCTTGACTTTGATAAAAGATTGGCCTGTGATTGTCAAGAAGGGGATGAGATGAGGCAGTGCACAAAAGAACAGCTCAATCGTAGGATTAATCGAATACGAGATGAAATTGAGAGTATCAAATCAGTGTACCTTGGGGAAATACCTGACTATGTTAAAGAGAACCTTATGTTTGGCAATTATTATGTGGAGGTTAATGAAGATACTGATCATTTTGGAGGTACAATTATTGTGAGGCCTGAGTCCAAGCTAGCTGTTACAACCACAATTGGTAATAGGGGTGAGGAAGTATTTGACTCTGTAGCCTTCACAATTGAGTTGGAAGGCTTCTCAGATTCATTGCCTTCTGTCAAGGAAATGTCGAATTTTATGGAGATGCCTCCTAAGACCTTGGGGATTAATACATTTAGTGTTGATATTCCGACCCTTGCCCAGAAATATATCTATGGTCTCAACATACTAGTTGAAGCCTACACTGAAACTGAGAAGTATGAGGATAGGATTTTCTTCAGTCTAGAAGTAATTCCTGAGGAAACAGACCTAATAATACAGCAGCTCTGGCATGAAGCTGGTAAAAGTACAGTTGTCAATACACCTAATGGTCAGCGTGTTGTTGCATTAGAATATGGACTACGCGTAACTGTTGTCAATATTGGTTTGCAAGATACTGATTTCTATGTACTGCTTGAAAACGAGGAACTTGAATATTCTGAATTGCTGGATATGGATTGTATTTTTGGTGAATGTAAACCTGCTTTTGTGAAAACTCAAGAGGGTGGTTCAGTATGGATTCCGATGAATTTTTCAAATCATCCTCCTGGTGAATATGTTTTCACAATATCTCTTTTTGCTGATGACAAACTTGTGGATAAGGAATATGCAAGCATTGTCACAGATGAGACTGGTAATTTTGAGGTCACTCAAATTGATTGGTATACTGAGTTTGATTTGCTGCTTTCTCAATTGCAGGAGAAGCAGGATAATCTAATTCCTGATTGCAATGAAGATGACTTTCTCTTGTGCCTTTACTATTGGCCGGACATGTTTAGGGAGCTTCCAGACTATGATTATGCCAAAAGACCTCATTCCATTCCACCACAGTTGTTATATGAGACTGCGTATAAGAATCGGGAAGATAATACATCTTTTGATGATTTTGCCAATACTGTGCGTAATAGGTGGGTGGAAAGATGTGGTGGTGATTGCACCAAATCTGCTGATTCTTAAGTTTCAAGCTTTCTCTGGCCCATTGGTTAACACATTTGTGCTAAATGAGATAAATATGTTATTTATGACTATTACATTTTTATCTCATTTATGATAAAAATCAGTAAAATATTTAAATGACTTAAATCATAAATATGATATTCGGCTAGATTTAGGAAGTGAAATCTAGAATAATGCATATTGTGCTGGAATCAGCAATATATTACAGAAATTAGACACACAGCGACTGGTAAGGAACCACATGAAAAGAGTCAACATATTTTTGAAGGACGACGTACATGCGAAAGCAAAGATTCTCTCTGTTCTGAAAGATACGACCCTAAACAAGTTTTTTGAAGAGGCTGTAGAAGAAGCCATCAAAAAGGATCGTTATCTGTTGGACAAAATCAAGAAACAACTGTAGATTGTAGACTAGAGTTTAGGACAGAGAGACAAAGGTAGATGACAAACAAATAAAACGTGAAAAACCAAATAAACCATGAAAACAAGGACTGATTCAAAATTGAGTAACTCATGTTCAAAGCTGTTATTAGCTTTAGCCCTAATTATGGCAATATTTGTATTCGGATTGGTTGGTCAGGCAGGGTTTGCAAGCGCAGACCCTGTTAATGACACCAACCCGCCAGGTATTCTTACCATGAGTCCTATTGGGTATACTAATATTCATCCTGTTGTGATAGAACTTGAGACTGACGAGGAGGCAGCATGTAAGTATGATACATCAGAATTATATTTTGATGATATGGAATTCAATTTTGATAACTACAACACAACTCATACTGTTGCCTTGGATTTGGAAGATGAATCATACACATATTATGTTGCATGCCAGGATGTCTATGACAATACTGGTTTGCCAGAGTCCCTTTCATTTATTCTGGATACAGGAATTCCAGAAGTTGTTCAAGCAGGTCCATCTGGAGTTCTTAATGATAGAGCTGTTGAAATGTGGGTGACAACGAATGAAGATGCTGTCTGCAAATATGCTACAACAGATCTTGCATATGACAATATGCAAAACACATTTTCACAGACAGGAGAACAGGATCATGCTCATGATATTGCTCCAGGTGGCCAAGGAGCATATTCATATTATGTTCGATGTCAAGATCTGGCAGGTAATCAGATGCAGATAAGTTCACCGATCGAGTTCAGTATAAATTTAGAACCTGTTGCAATGGTTTCTATTGATGGTCAAGACGTTCTAAGAGCGGGCACCTATGAGGTCACCCTTACAACATCAGAAGAGATGGATGAAATACCGTTATTACAGTATAATTTCAATGATGAAGTTGGATTAAAGACAGTAAGTCTGACAGGTAGTGGTACTACTTTCAATGGGTATATGATCATTCCAAAGAATAACAAGGACAGGATAGGCACATTTTATTTCACTGGAACTGATGTAGATGGTTTGCAAGGAACAGAAATCATATCAGGTAAGTTATTCCTTGTGGATACAAAAGATCCTCCTCCTCCTGCAAGTCTGAAGCTTGAGAATTATGCTAATGGTGTTAAAATTAGCTGGTATTATGATGATGAGCCAAAGGGGTATTTTAATGTCTATAGGTCCAGAGCTGCCTCTGTGGGTTATACTCATTATCTTGATAGAAGCAGTTCAGATGTATTCTATGATACTGGTGTTGAGGATGGACAGAGTTATTATTATCGTATCAGTGCTGTTGACAAAGCAGGTAATGAGGGTGATCTCTCTGGAGAGAGATTTATTGTGGTTGATTATCAGGATGAGATCAGTGAAAAAGAAGAGCAGAAACTATCCACCAAGCTCAGCGGTTCTGTAAATTCAAAAATTAAGGAAGTGGAGAGTGCCATACTTGACCTGCAGGCTGTGAATCTGGAGTTGTCAAATTCTATCAATCCCACAATAATCAATATCATAGATTACTTTGATTTATTGGAAAACGCAAAGAGTGCTGAAAATTCTCTTGACCAAATAGTGATCCAACTTGAATCATTATTATTGATGGATTTGACAGAGAGTGATTTGAATGCTAGACTCGCCAAAATTGATAATAACTTCTTGATTATAAGAAGTTCTGTAGTGCACACAGTGAAGATTGTTGAAGAAACCGAGCTTACTCAGCTTACACATGATTCAGATATCTACGGAGCAACCACTGAGATTCTTAAGGATATTTCTCTGGTATCAACTGTGCGAGCGGATTATGATTCTAAAGTGAAATCATTGAATGACAATGCGCTGGTTAATGTAAGACTTACAAATGTCAAGTTGGAATTCTTTGGAGCAGATAAATCTGAAGAATGGAGCATAATTCATAAGACTGTTAACCTTGATGACGCTCCTGCTAATGCTTTTGTGATTGAGGTTATACCTAAAGAGGTGGTTGCGAGTGCAAGCGACATTACTGCGATGAATCCGCCAGTAGTAATCAAGCAAGATCCTATTCTGAAATGGAGTCCTGCATCTCTTCAGAATTACGAAATTAAATATCATATCAAACAGGTCAACCTAAATTCGTTGAAGACAACCAAGACTATTGTGTTGATGGAACCTTCCTCTTCATCTGATGGTCCTGGTGATCCGGATGATCCTAATGACTCTCTGAACAATTCAATAACTGGCATGGTTGGAAATGTAAACATACGTGAGGAAGGGGGATTCGAATTTAACTTTAGTTTTATCTTGCTACTGCTTGCAGTCGTATGTGTACTTGGTTTGGCAGTTTATTATGTCTTTTTCCTAAATACTGAGGAAGAATATGAAGAGGACGTTGCGGGTGAATCTGTTTCACACAATAATGCTCATTATAATCCTGCTCATCACAATTCACATCGCTTTTGGAAACGAGATAGAGCAAGAAATAGAATACTTCCTTCTGAACCAATCGCAGGATATTCCAGAAATGCACAATCATTTGTGCGAAGATCAGTACGAAGGGAGCGTATTCCTCGCGATAGATCTGTACCAGGTATGCAACAGGGTGTGCAACAGGGTGTGCAACAGGGTATGCAACAAGGTTCAATGTTTATGGCTAAGGATATGCCTAAACAGAAAAATGTAAACATCATCCAAGACTCGCAGAGAATGTTGGTTTCAGGGTCTCAGGAAGTGTTGTCCCTTCTCAACGAAGGCCATAAGATGATCGATAATCTGGAATTTGGTAAAGCGCATTCCTTTTATCTCACTGTCCTTGATCTACATAATTATTTGGGTGCGCACACTAAACAAGGGTTAGGAGACAATGTCAATAGACTCTACTCTAAGTTGTTGTTGTTCACGAAAATCAAGCAAGCTCATGCTTGTGTTGATTCTTCAGACAAAGAAGAGCTTCACAGGGTGCTCTATCAAATCGATTCACTTTCCAAGATGCTTGATATTAGCTATGACCAGAGTCCTCTTAGTGGATATATCTACAGGGCAAAAACCTATTTCAATGATAATCTTAAGAATATGGGCAATCTGTCTCATCAGTATTCTGCAACTGAACCTGTTGACACGCCAAAGTCTGAACCAATCACTAAAGATATTAATTCCTAGGGTGCTTAATTCTATTGAATTCTTAAGAATTAGGAAAAATTATTCTGGAAATCGAAAGATTTATATACTTGTCATGCTACTGATATACCAAATAGTATATTAAGATATCAATTAATGCGATTTGGTCGTGCATTTCGTGTTGTGATCGGGAAAATGATAGAAAAAGGCGAGTTCAAGGAAAGACTTATTCTAAGGGTACTATATAGTGGACTATTTATTGTGGCTTTGGTTTTTGTCTGGAATATTGGCCTGTTGACTGCATCTGACGAGACAGAGGTAATTACAAGGTTGAATATTACTCAAGCGTTGCCTATTATTACAGATATTGAGATTAATTATGGTGATGTTATTAATTTGACTGAGGGTAGTCATTATCAGGTTTTGTGTAATGCTACTATTGTTAATTATAATGGTTTGGGTGATTTTAGTATGGTTAATGCGACGTTGTTTAGGACGAATGGTTCGTCTGGTACTAATTTTGGTCTTTTCCAGGCGGAAGATAATAATTCGAATTATCAGATGGCTAATTGTTCTTATGATATGACTCTTGATACGTTTACTTATGGTTGGAATTGTACTTTTAATGTATCTTATCATGCTTTTAATGGGAGTTGGAATTGTACTGTGTTTGCGAATAATTCATTGAATACTCCTGTCAATGCAACAAATTCAAGCGAGATCATCCCCTTGTTTGCAATCAATGTAACTGATGTAGTTGACTTGGGTGATCTGTCTGTGTATCAGACTAGTGGTGTTCATAGTGTTAATGTCACTAACTGGGGTAATATGCCTATTAACCTCACTCTGTGGGGTTATGGTGGTGAGGATAATGCTACTGGCTACAACTTGAGTTTCATGTGTCCTGATGGTGCAGGCACTAATATAAGCATTGGTTATATGCGCTGGGAATTGAGGGATGATAATGGTTGGGTCAACATGACCAATCTAACGATCGGACCTATATTGATTGACAATGTAACAATTGAGAAACAGTCGACAGATGTGAATATCTGGAATACTACTTATTGGAGGTTGTATGTTCCTCCAAATCCATTCGGTGCGTGCAACGGGACCCTTGTATATGAAGCAACACTAGGTGGAACCAACTAATCGTGAGTTAATTCGTGGAAAAGAATTTGGGAATCAACTGGTGGTTTATAAGTCCTGTAACTGGGGCTCGTGCTTGTTTTAAGAGATTACGCTAGTTCTAAGCGAAAGTTTTATATAGTAGTTATGATACAGATATACATATTCGTATACCAATATAAGACTTTAGTGCTCCTTTCCCAAAAAGAGTCGAACAATCCACGGTAAAAATGAAAAACCTCACACAGACACTCTATGTATGTCTTGCTATTGTTTCTATACTTTTCCTATTAAAGATTGGTCAACTTGGCGCATATGATACTGCATATGTCGAAACAAGGTTGAATATTACTCAAGCATTGCCTATTATTTCAAATATTGAAATCAACTATGGTAATGTTATTAATTTGACTGAGGGGAGTCATTATCAGGTTTTGTGTAATGCTACTATTGTTAATTATAATGGTTTGGGTGATTTTAGT